>DAHWHN010000099.1 GCA_027335685.1 Acidimicrobiaceae bacterium | reverse complement strand
AGCTCGGACGCGTCCTCGAGCGCCGTGCGGGCAGCCGTTCCCGCGCTCCCGTCGAGGGCGAGGGGCAACCCGACGACGACCGCGGTCGCGCCGGTCTCGGCCACGAGGGCCGCCACCTCGGCCCAGTCGCGCGCGCGCGACGGCGCGCGCGCGAGCACCGCGTAGGGCGCGGCGAGGACGCGCGCGCTGTCCGAGACCGCGACCCCGATCCGGCGCGCGCCGAGGTCGAGACCGAGGACGCGTCCTGGTCCGTCCGGCACAGGTCAGCTCGCGGCGAGCGCCGAGCGGAGCTGATCGAGCGCCACCACGACCCCGTCGGCGTCACGGCCGCCCGCCGTCGCGAGCTCCGGCGAGCCGCCACCCCCTCCGCCGACGGCACGCGCCGGTGCGGCGATCGCCACGCGCGCGTCGAGGCCGGACCGGTGGGTGACGGCGACGACGAGGGCGACGCGGCCCGGACCGGTGACGCTCACGAGGCCGACAGCGTCGATCTCGTCGCGGTCGCGCAGCGCGAGCGCGAGCTCGCGCAGCTGGGTCGGATCGAGCCCGTCCCGGCGCGCGACGACGCGTCCGCCGGCGGCGTCGGCGGCGATCGCGACAGCCTCGGACCGCAGCTCGGCCTTGCGCAGCTCACGCAGCTCGGCCTCGAGCAGGTGCTCCTGCTCGACGAGACGTTCGAGCGCGTCGGGGACCTCGGCTGGAGTCGTCCGCAGCTCGCTCGCCGCCCGCGCGAGGATCTGCTCGTTCAGGCGGACCTGGCGGAGCGACGCCGCCCCGGTGGTCGCCTCGATCCTGCGGGTGTTCGCGCCGATCGACGACTCCGACAGCACGCGCAGCGGGCCGATCATGCCGAGGGCATGCACGTGGGTACCGCCGCACAGCTCGACGGATGCCGCTCCGGCCTCGACCACGCGGACGACCTCGCCGTACTTGTCGCCGAAGAAGGCCATCGCACCCGAGCGCTCCGCCTCGGCCCTCGAGGTCTCGTACACGCGCACCGGCTCGTCGCGCAAGATCGCGGCATTGACGAGCTCGTCGACACGGGCGAGCTCGTCGGGGGTGAGCGGTGCGAAGTGGTGGAAGTCGAAGCGCAGGCGGTCCGGCGCGACGAGCGAGCCCTGCTGCTTGACGTGCTCGCCGAGGACCTCCCGGAGCGCCCAGTGCAGCAGGTGCGTCCCGGTATGGTTCCGGCGGATCGCCTCCCGCCGCTCGGCGTCGACGGCCGCGCCGACCTCCTCGCCCGCGTCGAGCGTGCCAGCGAGGAGGTAGCCGCTGTGGAGCACGATCGCGTCGAGGACGCGGGTCGTGTCGAGCACGCGCATCCGGCCCTGCGGTCCCTCGATCGTGCCCGTATCGCCGACCTGCCCGCCGCCTTCGGCGTAGAAGGAGGTCGCGTCGAGCACGACGTCGACGAGCTCGACACCGTCGGGGGGAGCCTCGCCCTCGGCGCTGCGCAGGGGCACCGCAGCGTCTCGCGGCTGGACCGCGAGGATGCGCCCTTCTGCCGTCGTCGCCTGGTAGCCGAGGAAGCGGGTCGGGCCGAACTGCTCGAGCACCTCCCGGAACGCCTCGAGGTCGGCGCCGCCGCCCGCGCCCTTCCTGCCTGCCCGGCGCGCCCGGGCGCGCTGCTCGGCCATCGCCTCGTCGAAGCCGATCCGGTCGACGCTCACGCCCTGCTCCTCGGCGAGCTCGACCGTGAGGTCGACCGGGAACCCGAAGGTGTCGTGCAGGCGGAACGCGACCTCGCCCGGCAGCGTCCGCACCCCGCGCCCGAGCTGCTCGTCGAGCAGGCTCGTCCCTGCCCGCAGGGTGCGGCGGAACGCCTCCTCCTCGTGACCGACCACGGTCTCGACGAGCGCACGGTCCCGGACGAGCTTGGGGTACGCCGCGCCCATCGTCTCGACGACGCTCCCGACCAGTGCCGGGGTGACGAGCTCGGCGACGCCGAGCTGGTGCGCGCGCAGGACCGCCCGCCGCACGACGCGCCGGAGCACGTAGCCCCGGCCCTCGTTGGAGGGGAACACCCCGTCCGAGACGAGGAACGTCATCGCCCGCGCGTGGTCGGCGAGCACGCGCAGCGCGACGTCGGTGCGCTCCGACGTGCCCTGGCGCTGGCGCGTCACGCGCGCCGCCTCCTCCACGACCGGCAGCATGACGTCGGTCTCGAACAGCGAGTCGACGCCCTGGAGCAGGGTGAGGATGCGCTCGAGGCCGGCGCCGGTGTCGATGTTCTTCGTCGGGAGCTCCTCGAGCGAGCCGTCGGGCCGCTGCTCGTACTGCATGAAGACGAGGTTCCAGATCTCGACGAAGCGATCCTCCCCGCCGTGCGCCGGGCCGCCGTCCGCGCCGAAGCGCGCGCCTTTGTCGAAGTAGATCTCCGAGCACGGCCCGCACGGCCCGGTCGGCCCCATGCGCCAGAAGTTGTCCTCCCCGAGCGCCTGAATCCGCTCGGCGGGCACGCCGGCCGCCTCCCGCCAGATCCCCGCGGCGTCGGAATCGGAGTCGTGGACCGTGATCCAGAGCCGGTCGGGATCGAAGCCGAGCACGTCGGTGACGAGCTCCCAGGCAAAGGGGATCGCCGACTCCTTGAAGTAGTCGCCGAAGCTGAAGTTGCCGAGCATCTCGAAGAACGTGTTGTGCCGGGCGTCGGTGCCGACGAGCTCGATGTCGACGGTGCGAAAGCAGGGCTGGATCGTCGTCGCTCGCCGGACCGGCGCCGCCGCCTCGCCCGTGAAGTATGGCTTGAACTGCACCATGCCCGCGATGGTGAAGAGCACGGACGGGTCGTGGGGGATCAGCCCCGCCGCGGGGAGCGCGCTGTGGCCGCGCTCGACGAAGTAGCGCGTGAAGGCGTTCCGCAGCCCGTCCGCGTCCGTCGCCATCTGCTAGCCCTCCTCGCGGGCACCGTCGTGCCGGCCATCGTTGTCGCCCCGCAGGCGGGCGAGCCGCTCGGCCAGCTCCCGCTCGGCGCCGTGGTTCGACGGCTCGTAGTAGCGGGCGCCTGCGAGCTCGTCCGGCAGGTACTGGGCGTCGACCCAACCTCTCGGGTCATCGTGAGGATACTCGTAGCCGGTGCCGTGGCCGAGTGCCTCGGCCCCCGGGTAGTGCGCGTCGCGCAGCCGGGCGGGGACCGCTCCGGCGGGCCGCGTCGCCACGTCCCGCTGGGCGCGCCACAGTGCGGCGGCGGAGCGGTTCGACTTCGGCGCGGCCGCGAGGTGGACAACGGCCTGGGCGAGGTTGAGCGCTGCCTCGGGGAGGCCGACCCTGTCGAGGGCGCGCGCAGCCGCCTCCGCGACGAGAAGCGCCGTCGGGTCCGCCATCGCGACGTCCTCGCTCGCGAGGATGACGAGGCGCCGGGCGACAAAGCGCGGATCCTCTCCCGCGGCGAGCAGGCGGGCGAGCCAGTAGACGCCGGCGTCGGGGTCGGAGCCGCGCACCGACTTGATGAGCGCGCTGATGAGGTCGTAGTGCTCGTCACGGCCGTGGCGCAGCGCCCTCGTCGTGCGCGCCGCCTCGACGTCCTCGACACCGACGACGACGCCGGGGTCACCGGCAGCTCCGGCAGCTCCGGGGTCACCGGCAGCTCCGGCATCGCCGCGGTCACCGCCACCGGAGCCCGGGGTCGCCACGGGACCGGCCGCCGCAGACCGCGCGCGCGACCGTACACGGGCAAGAGCGATCGCGACCTCGAGGGTCGTGAGCACGGCCCGGGCGTCGCCCTCCGCGAGGTCGACGCACGCCGCCAGCGCGTCGTCCGCGATCGTCGCGTCCTCGAGGCGGAGGGCCCGGCGCGCGACTTCGACCAGCTCGGCCGTGCCGAGCTGGTCGAAGCGCCAAAGGGTCGAGCGCGAGAGCAGCGGCGCGTTGATCGAGAAGAACGGGTTCTCCGTCGTGGCTCCGATGAGCACGATCGTGCCGTCCTCCACCCCGGGCAGCAGCGCGTCCTGCTGGGAGCGGCTGAAGCGGTGGATCTCGTCGAGGAACAGGATCGTTCCCGTCCCGTGACGGCCGAGGCGCGCCCGAGCGGCGTCGAGCACCTCGCGCACGTCCTTCACCCCTGCGCTGACCGCCGAGAGCTGGACGAGCTCCTTGCGCGTCAGCCCCGCGGCGAGCCCCGCCACGGTCGTCTTGCCGGTGCCCGGTGGTCCGAAGAAGATCGCGGAGGACAGCCGGTCCGACTCGAGAAGGACCCGCAGCGCCGCGCCCGGGCCGAGCAGGTGCGCCTGGCCGACGACGTCGTCGAGCGTCCGCGGCCGCATCCGCGCCGCGAGCGGGGCACGGCGGTCGAGCTCCGCTCTCGCCGCGGCCTCGAACAGGTCGGGTCCGGACTGGCCGGTCGGGCTCACGCGGGCACGGCCATGTGCCGGGCGCGCCCGGCGCTGCCGGCCGTGGGCGCGCACGCCACCGGCCGCGCGAGCCCCGGCGCGACGACGGGCTGCACGCTCAGGGCTCGAGGAAACGGATACCGAGCTCTCGCAGCTGGCGCGCCGAGAGCTCCCCGGGGGCTCCGGTCATGAGGTCGCTGCCGGACTGGGTCTTCGGGAAGGCGATCACCTCGCGGATGTTCTCCTCGCCGGCGAGCAGCGCCACGAGTCGGTCGATGCCGAACGCGAACCCGCCGTGGGGCGGCGCGCCGTAGCGGAACGCGCCGAGCAGGAAGCCGAAGCGCGCCTGGGCCTCGTGCTCGTCGATGCCGAGGGCGGCGAAGACCTTCCGCTGGATGTCCGCCCGGTGGATCCGGATGCTGCCGGAGCCGAGCTCCCAGCCGTTCAGCACCAGGTCGTAGGACTGGGCGCGCACCGCGAGCGGATCGGTGGCGAAGAGCTCGAGGTCGTCGGGGTGCGGCATGGTGAACGGGTGGTGGGCGGCCTGCGGCCGGCCGTCGTCGTCCGTCCCGTCGAACAGCGGGAAGTCGACGATCCAGACAAAGCGCCGGGGGCCCTCGTCGACGGGAGGCCGACCGAGGTCGAGCCGGATCTGTCCGAGCACCTCGCAGGCCGTCCTGTGCGCGTCGGCCACGAGGAGCACGAGGTCGCCGAGGCGAGCGCCGGTGCGCGCCGCGATGCCGGCGCGTTCGTCTGCGGCGAGGAACTTCGCGACCGGGGACGCGAGATCGAGCGCCCCCTCGGCCCCGCTGCCCGCCTCGCCCTGCACGGCGCGCATCCAGACGAGCCCCTTCGCACCGAGCCCGCGCGCGCGCTCGACGAGCGCGTCGAGACGGGCCCGTCCGAGCTCGGCGCCGCCGGGGAGCACGATCGCCTTGACCGCGGGTGCCCGGAAGGCCGTGAACTGCGTCGCCGCGAGCACCGCTGTGACGTCGACGAGCTCCATCGCGAAGCGCAGGTCCGGGTTGTCCGAGCCGTACCGGTCGATCGCCTCGGACCAGGTCATCTCGGGGAACTCCGACGGCCGCTCCCCTGTCGCGGACTCGGTCGCCTCGGCGACGGCGTCCGAGACGAACGCGCGCACGTCCCGCTCGCCGACGAAGGACGCCTCGAGGTCGAGCTGGGTGAACTCGAACTGCCGGTCCGCGCGCAGGTCCTCGTCCCGCATGCAACGTGCGATCTGGTAGTAGCGGTCGATGCCGCCGACCATCGCGAGCTGCTTCGCGATCTGCGGGCTCTGGGGGAGCACGTAGAACGCGCCGCGCTGGTGGCGCGAGGGCACCGCGAACTCCCGCGCGCCCTCGGGCGTCGGCGTCCACAGCAGCGGCGTCTCGAGCTCGAGGAAGCCCTGCCTGTCCATCGAACGCCGGATCGCTGCGTTGACGACCGCGCGCAGCCGAAGGTTCGCCTGCATCCGCTCGGTCCGCAGGTCGATGTAGCGGTACCGCAGGCGCACGGCCTCGTCGACCTGGCCGGGCGAGCCGAGGACGAAGGGCGGGGGCTCGGACTCGTTGAGCGTCTCGACGACGCAGTCGCCGATCTCCACGTCGCCGGTCGCGAGCTGGTCGTTCGCCGTCCCCTCGGGGCGACGCCGCACCGTGCCGGTGACCCGCACGACGTACTCCGGGCGGAGCGCGCTCGCCCCGTCGACGACGCACTGCACGACACCGGTGTGGTCGCGCACGTCGAGGAACGCGAGGTGCTCGCCGTGCTCGCGCCGGCGCGCCACCCAGCCGCAGACGTGCACCTGCTTCCCGACGTCCTCGATGCCGACGAGGCCGCAGTAGCGCGTACGGAGCCCCGCGGGCGCCGGGGGCGCAGGGGGGCCCGCGGTCGCAGGGAGCCCCGCGGGCGCCGGGGGCGCGACAGTGTTCATCGGACCACGTTCATCTGAGCCATGCGTCAAGTGTTGCAGCCAGAGCGCCACGCGCGATCCGCTCCTGGCTGCCCGCGCCCGGCGCGCCGAGCCCGCCGGGCGCACCGGGCGCGAGCCGGAGACGGCGGAGCGTCACGGTGGCCGTCGCGAGCTCCTCGGGCCCCACGATGCACGCGACCTGGGCACCCGAGCGGTCGGCGTGCTTCAGCTGGGACTTGAGCGAGCGGTCGTCGAAGGCGCGATCGGCCGAGAACCCTGCGCGGCGCAGCTCGCCGGTGATGTCGCGCGCCTCGCCGCCTCCGGTGAGGTCGACGACGAACACCTCGAGCGGTTGCTCGCCGATCGTCGCGAGGCTCTCCGCCTCGCAGGCGAGCAGGACACGCTCGATGCCCGATCCGAAGCCGATCCCCGGGGTCGCGGGGCCTCCGAGCTGCTCGACGAGCCCGTCGTAGCGCCCGCCGCCACCGATGCCGTTCTGCGCGGCGTCGAGCGCGAGCGACGCGAACTCGAACGTCGTGCGTGTGTAGTAGTCGAGCCCGCGCACGAGGAAGTCGTCACGGCGCCAGCCGACGCCGAGGGCGTCGAGACCCGCAGTCACGCGTGCGAAGTGCTCCGCACACGGCGCGCAGAGCGAGTCGGCCAGCCGGGGCGCGCCGGCGCGCACGGCGATGCACGGCGCGCGCTTGCAGTCGAGGACGCGCAGCGGGTTGCGCTCCCAGGTCGCCTTGTGCTCGGCGCAGAGCTCGCCGGCGCGCGCGCCGAGGTACGCCGCGAGCACGGACCGGTAGGCCGGCATGCACGACGCGTCGCCCATGGAGTTGACGCGCAGCTCGGCTCGCCGCAGCCCGAGGCCCTCGTAGAAGCCGGCGAGGAGCGCGATGACCTCGACGTCGAGGTCGGGATCGGCGGAGCCGAGGGCCTCGACGCCAAGCTGGTGGTGCTGGCGGTACCGGCCTGCCTGCGGCCGCTCGTAGCGGAACGCCGGCGTCACGTACCAGACCTTCCACGGCACGACCGGCCGGTGCTGGACGAAGGCACGCACGACCGAGGCCGTGCCCTCGGGGCGCAGCGCGAGCTGGCGGCCACCTTTGTCCTCGAAGACGTACATCTCTTTCGTGACGACCTCGGACGCCTCGCCGACCCCGCGCCGGAACACCCCGACGTCTTCGAACATCGGGCTCACGACGAGCCCGTAGGCCGCCAGGCGTGCACGGCGCGCGAAGCGCGCGACGAGGGCCTCGAGGCGAGCCGCGTCCACTCCGTAGAGATCGCGCGTGCCCGCCGGCGCCTGGAAGGCGCTCACGAGCCGCTGTGGGCTCGGGCCCCGCCCCGGCCGGGCAGGAGGCGGTACGCGTCGTAGACACCCTCGAGGTGCCGGATCGCGCCGAGAAGCGACGACAGGTGCGCTGCGTCCGCGAGCTCGCACTCGAAGCGCATGCGCGCGATCCGGTCCGCGCCCGACTGGGACGAGGAGGACAGGATCGAGACGTGCTGCTCCGCGAGGACGTGGGCGACGTCCGCGAGCAGCTGCGAGCGGTCGAGCCCCTTCACCTCGATCCCGGCGACGAAGACCCCCGGCCGGCCGGCGTCCCACTCCACGTCGATCAGGCGGTCGCCGTCCTCGCCGGCGAGGGCGAGCGCGTTCACGCACCCCTCGCGGTGGACCGAGACGCCACGCCCGCGGGTGACGAAGCCGATGATCTTGTCGCCGGGCACGGGCGTGCAGCAACCGGAGAGCCGGACCATGACGTCGTCGAGCCCTTCGACGTAGATGCCGACCGAGCCCGGCCGGCGGGTCGACGGCCGGCGCGGGCGGAACGCCGTCGTCGCGAGCTGGAGCTCGCCCCCGAGCACGTCCCGCTGGAGCCGCTGGACCGCGCCGCGAGCCGAGACGTGCCCCTCCCCGACTGCCGCGAACAGCGCGTCGAGGTCGGCGAAGCCGAGCGCGGTCGCGACCTCGGCGAGCGACGACGAGGCGGCGAGCTTCTGGGCGGGCAGGCCCTCGCGGCGCATCGCCTTGATGACCTCCTCGCGCCCGGTCTCGATAGCGTCCTCGCGCCGCTCGCGCGAGAACCACTGGCGGATCTTGTTACGCGCACGCGGCGACACGACGACCTGGAGCCAGTCCCTCGACGGGCCCGCGTTCGGCACCTTCGAGGTGAAGATCTCGACCGTGTCCCCGCTCTGGAGCTTCGCGTCGAGCGGCACGAGCCGCCCGTTCAGCCGGGCCCCGACGCAGCGGTGCCCGACCTCGGTGTGGATCGCGTACGCGAAGTCCACGGGCGTGGCGCCCGACGGCAGCGTGACGATCGCGCCCTTCGGCGTGAAGATGTAGACCTCGTCCTGCTCGAGGTCGAGCTTGAGCGTCTCGAGGAACTCGATGGGATCTGGCGTGTCGCGCTCCCAGTCGACGATGCGCTGGAGCCACTGGATGTCCTCGGTCGAGTGGCTCGAGCCCGCGCGGCCGGCAGCCTCCTTGTAGCCCCAGTGCGCCGCGATCCCGTACTCGGCCCGCCTGTGCATCTCGTGGGTGCGGATCTGGATCTCGAGCGGCTTGCCCCGCGGCCCGACGACGGTCGTGTGCAGCGACTGGTAGAGGTTGAACTTCGGGGAGTTGATGTAGTCCTTGAACCGGCCCTGGACGGGCGCCCACAGGGCGTGGACCGAGCCGAGGGCGGCCCAGCAGTCCTTCTCCGAGTCGAGCACGATCCGGATCGCGACGAGGTCGTAGATCTCGTCGAACTCCTTGCCGCGCAGCACCATCTTCTCGTAGATGCTCCAGAGGTGCTTCGGGCGTCCCGTGACCGTCGCGGTCACGTCGAGCGCCGCAAGACGGCCTCGCAGGACCTCGATGACCTGGGCCAGCTCGGTCTCGCGCCGCGGCGCGCGTGTCGCGACCATCTGCGCGATCTCCGCGTAGCGCTTCGGGTGCAGGGCCTTGAAGGACAGGTCCTCGAGCTGCCACTTGATCTCCTGGATCCCGAGGCGGTGCGCGAGCGGGGCGAAGATGTCGAGCGTCTGCTGGGCCGTCCGGCGCTGCTTCCACTCCGGCATCGCGTCGAGCGTGCGCATGTTGTGGAGGCGGTCCGAGAGCTTGATGACAAGGACGCGCCAGTCCTTGGCCATCGCGACGAGCATCTTGCGCACCGTCGCGGCCTGCTGGGCTTCTTTCGAGGAGAAGTGCAGGCGGTCGAGCTTGGTCACCCCGTCGACGATCGCCGCGATCGTCGACCCGAACTCCGCCTCGATCTCCTCGAGG
>DAHWHN010000097.1 GCA_027335685.1 Acidimicrobiaceae bacterium | reverse complement strand
CGGGCGTTGCCCCTGCGCTCGACAGCCCGAGCCGCCACGCGCCGCGCCGCGGCGTCGGCGGCGAGCACATCGTCGACCTCGACCAACTTCGTCTCCTCGTGGGCGTCGAGAGACTCGGCGACGACGTCTGCGATCGACAGCCAGCCGAGGCGGCCGTCGAGGAAGGCGGCGACCGCGACCTCGTTCGCCGCATTCAACCATGCCGGTGCGCTCCCGCCCGCGCGCCCCGCCTCGTAGGCGAGGCGGAGGCAGGCGAAAGTGTCGAGGTCCGGCTCGGCGAAGTCGAGGTGGCCGAGGCGAGCCCAGTCGATCACGCCGTACGCGGCGGTGAAACGCGCCGGGTAGCTCAGCGCGTAGCCGATCGGGAGCCGCATGTCGGGCTGGGAGAGCTGCGCGAGCGTCGCGCCGTCGCCGAACTCGACCATCGAGTGGACGATCGACTGGGGATGGACGACGACCTCGATGCGGTCGTAGCCGACGCCGAACAGCTCGTGGGCCTCGATCACCTCGAGCCCTTTGTTCATGAGCGTCGAGGAGTCGATCGTGATCTTCGGCCCCATCGTCCAGGTGGGGTGCGCGAGCGCCTGCTCGCGTGTCACGGTCGCGAGCTCGGCGCGGCTCCGGCCGCGAAAGGGCCCGCCGCTCGCCGTCACGACCAGGCGGCGCACGTCGGCCGGCTCCTCGGGTCCGGCGGGGCCCGGCGCGAGCCCCGGTACGCGCGTGCCGAGGCACTGGTGGATCGCGCAGTGCTCGGAGTCGACCGGGACGATCTCGGCTCCCGCGGTCGCACGCGCTGCCTGCACGACGGGAGCACCTGCGATGAGGGACTCCTTGTTCGCAAGGGCGAGTCGCCGGCCCGTCCGGAGCGCGCTCACCGTCACCGCGAGGCCGGCGAAGCCCACCACCGCGTTGACCACGACCTCGCCGACACCGGCGAGGACGCCGAGCGCGCCGGGGCCCGAGAGGACCTCGGTGCCGGCCGGGACGAGGCTCTCGAGCTCGCCGGCCAGGCGCTCGTCGCCGATCGCGACGACCCCGGGTCGCAGCTCGCGTGCCTGCTCGGCGAGCATGCGGACAGAGCTGTGCGCGCCGAGGGCGACGACCTTCAGGTGCTCGGGGTCGGCTCGGACCACGTCGAGCGTCTGGGTCCCGATCGATCCGGTCGAGCCCAGCAGGCTCACGGTCGTCTGTGCACGGCTCACGGGTGGACGACCCGTGCGAGCACGTACGCGGCGGGCAGGACGAAGAGCATCGCGTCGACCCGGTCGAGCACGCCGCCGTGTGCCGGGAGGAGGTTGCCCATGTCCTTCACGCCGAGGTCCCTCTTCACGAGGGACTCCGCCAGGTCGCCGATCGGCGCGAGCACCGCGACGGCCGCACCGACGGCCAGCGCGAGCCCGACGTCGAAGGGGTGGAGGTGGACGATCGCGAGGCCGGCGACCGCGAGAGCAAGGACCGTGCCGCCGACGAGGCCCTCGATGCTCTTGTGGGGGCTGATGCGCGGCGCGAGCGGGTGCCGGCCGAGCTTGGCTCCGGTCGCGTAGGCGCCGACGTCGGCCGCCGCAGAGCAGGCGACGACGGCTGCCAGGTAGGCCACACCGTGGCGGTGCGGGAACGCCGCGGGGTCGAGCAGGAGCCCTGCGAACGAGCCGAGCAGGCCGACCCAGCACACGACGAGCAGCGTGCCCCCGAGATCGGTCACGAGGCCCTTGGCCCCCGCGGGGCGCCGACCGCTCGCCACGAGGTGCCAGACAAAGCCGAGCAGCACCGCAGCCGCGAGCGCGACGACGACGCCGCGCGGTCCGCGCAGGTACGCAGCGACGAGCATCGCCGGGACGGCGAGGAGACCGAGCGGGGTTGCCGGGTGGTGGCCGGACCGGCGTAGGGCCCCGAAGGCCTCGCCTGCGGCGAGGGTGACGACGACGGCGACGAGCACGAGCGCCGCGACGGGTCCGGCGACCAGGCAGCCGAGGGCGACACCGCCGGCGACGAGCCCCGTCGCCGTCGCGACGACCGCGCTCCGGCCCGTCGCGCGCGCCGGCATGCCGTGCTCTCCGCTCGCCTCGCCGTCCGGCGCGGCGTCGTGGCCGGAGCGACGCGCCGGTCGCGTGGGACCGGCCGTCCGGCGGCGCCGGTCCCGCCGTGCCCAGTTGGGCGAGGGTTCGCCCGCGAACGTCCCGGCCGACGGCTCGGCGGCACGCGGACCACCGCGGCGAGCACCTGGCCGGCGGCCCGGCGACCGCCCCGGCACGCCGCCCGGTGCTGCGTCGCCGACCGCCCTCTCCGCCACGACGGGCTCCGGGTCCTTCGCTCTCGACGCGCCGGGCGGCGGCAGGAAACCGCCGAGCAGCGCCGCCCACGTGTCGTCGTCGAGGTCGTCCTCTACCTCTGCTGCCGCACCGCTGGCCGCTGCTCCCTCGTCCTCGCCGAGCAGGAACGACAGGTCGACCTCCTCCTCCCAGTCGACCCGGTCCTCCCGCCAGCTCGGACCGCGCACGGCCGGGACCGCCCCGGACGGCTCGTCGTCTGGTCCGAGAAGGACGCGCGGGACCTGCCCGGTCGGGGGATCGCTCCAGTCCGGGAGCTCGAGGACCCCTCGGCGCTCGTCGGTCGCCGTCTCGTCGGCAGCACGAGAGCGCACCTCGCGCTCCCGGGTCGTCGACGGGACGAGCCCTGCGGCGACGGCAGCCTCGACCGCCGAGATCCGGACGCCGTCGGCGCCGGCCGTCGGCAAGGCGCCGCGCTCGGGACCGTCGGCCGGTTCCGGATCCGCCCCGAACCCGTCCTCGGCAGTCCGGGGCTCGCCGGCGTGCGTCGCGGCACCCAGCCCGGCCGAATCGACGTGCCCGTCGCCACGCTCGGACGTCTCGCCCGGACCGCGCGCCCTGTCGTCTCGGTCGTCCACAGCCCCTCCCGTCGCTCGCTCGTCGTCGACACGGTGGTTGGGCCGACGTCGCGGCCCAGCCCCGTCAGACGTCGAGCAGCTCCTGCTCCTTGTGCGCGAGAAGCCGGTCCACTTCGGCGATCAGCTCGTGGGTCACCTTCTCGAGCTCCTTCTCGGCCCGCTCGAGATCGTCCGAGGAGATCTCGCCGTCGCGCTCGAGCGCCTCGAGCTCCTGGCGGATCGCCCGCCTGACGTTGCGGACCGCCACCCTGCCGTCCTCCGCGCGCTGGCGCACGAGCTTGACGAGCTCCTTGCGGCGCTCCTCGGTCAGCTGCGGGAAGACCAGCCGGATGAGCGCTCCGTCGTTCGACGGGTTCACCCCGAGGTCCGACGTCTGGATCGCCTTCTCGATGGCCTTCAAGGAGCCCTTGTCGTAGGGATGGACGACGAGGACCCTCGCCTCGGGCACCGTGATCCCCGCGAGCTGCTGCAGGGGGACCTCCGTCCCGAAGTAGTCCACGCGCAGCTTCTCGACCAGGACCGGCATGGCCCGACCCGTGCGGACGCTCGCGAACTCGACCTTCGCGTGCTCGACGGCGCGGTGCATCTTCTCCCGGCAGTCGGCCAGGGCAAGATCGGTGAGCGACTCGTCGGTCATCTGATCAGCGTACCGATCGACTGGCCCGTGAGCGCACCGCGGATGTTGCCGGGCGTCATCAGGTCGAAGACCAGGATCGGCAGCGCGTTGTCCATGCAGAACGTGATCGCCGTCATGTCCATGACGCGCAGGTCCCGGCTCATCACCTCGGCGAAGCTGATCTCGTCAAAGCGGCTCGCCCCGGGATCGCGCCGCGGGTCTGCGCTGTAGACGCCGTCGACACCCGAGTGCGTGCCCTTCAAGATCACCCCCGCCTCGATCTCGGCGGCGCGCAGTGCAGCCGGGGTGTCGGTCGTGAAGTACGGGTTGCCCATCCCCGCGGCGAAGATCACGACACGCCCCTTCTCGAGGTGGCGGATCGCGCGGCGGCGAATGTAGGGCTCGCACACCTCCGCCATGGCGATCGCGGACAGGACGCGTGTCGCACGGCCTTCGCGCTCGATCGCGTCCTGGAGCGCGAGGGCGTTGATGACCGTGCCGAGCATGCCCATCGTGTCCGACGTGGCGCGGTCCATCCCCTCGCCCGCGCCCGTGGTGCCGCGCCAGATGTTGCCACCACCGACCATGACGGCGAGCTCGACGCCGAGCTCGTCGCACGACTCCGCGATCTCGGACGCGATGCGGCGGACGGTGCGCGCGTCGATCGTCTCGTCCGACGACGAGCTGGCGAGGGCCTCCCCGGACAGCTTGAGCACGGCGCGCGGCCAGCGCGCGCGGGCAGGCCGGTCCGCGAACGAGCCGGCGCTGCCGGGCGTCTCAGCCACCGACGAGCTCACGCACCTACGACGACCTGGGCGAACCTCGTGAGCTGGGCAGCGCCGAGGAGCTGGGCGATGGTGACCTTCTCGTCGCGTGCATAGGGCTGGTCGAGAAGGACACGCTCTTTGAACCACCCGCGCAGGCGGCCCTCGACGACTTTGTCGAGCTGGGCGTCCGGCTTGCCCTCGTTGCGCGCGATCGCCTCGATCGTCTGGCGCTCCGCCGCGACCACCGACTCGGGGACGTCGGACTCGCACAGGTACTCGGGGCGGGCGAAGGCGATGTGCACGGCGATGTCGTGTGCCAGCTCGGGCGTGCCGCCGGCCAGCTCGACGAGGACGCCGTTGACACCCCTGCCGTTCTGGACGTGCAGGTAGCTGCCGAGCACGCCAGTGTCGCCGGCGACGAAGCGCTCCCGGCGTCCGACCGCGATGTTCTCCTTGAGGGTCACCTTGAGCTCGTCGATCGCGTCGGCGTGCGCCGCGACGCCATCCTCGCCGTCGTTCGCGAACGACTCGGCAAGCTCGTCGACGAGGCGGACGAAGTCGGCCGACTTCGCGACGAAGTCGGTCTCGCACTCGAGCGAGGCGACCGCACCCACGCGCCCGTCGCCGAGGACGACCACCGACACGGCTCCTTCTGCGCGCTCGCGGTCACTGCGCTTGCTCGCCCCCGCGAGACCCTGCTCGCGCAGCCACTGCTTGGCCTTCTCCTGGTCACCTTCTGTCTCGACGAGTGCACGCCTCGCGTCGAGGATCCCTGCGCCCGTCGCCTGTCGCAGCGCCTGGACGTCCTTGGCTGTGATCGCGGTCAACCTCAAGCCTCCGTCGTCGAGCCGGCCATGTCGGGCTCGGCCTGGTCGGTCTTCTCGGCGGTCGCGCCGGGCTCGCCGCCAACCGCGGCAACCGGCTCTGCCACCGGGGGAGCCGGCGTTGCAGGAGCCGGCGCACGAGCCGCCGGCGCGTCCTCGGCGCGCGCGAGCTTGTTGACGGCCCGCTGCGAGGCCATGTAGCGGCCCTCTTTCACGGCGTCGCCGATGATCCGGCACATCAGCCGGCCGGACCGGATCGCGTCGTCGTTGCCGGGGATGACGTAGTCGATCACGTCGGGGTCGCAGTTCGTGTCGACGACGGCGATCACGGGAAGGCCGAGCTTGTCCGCCTCGGTGACCGCGATGTGCTCCTTTTTCGTGTCGATCACGAAGATCGCCTTGGGCAGCCGGCTCATGCCCCTGATGCCGCCGAGGTTCCGCTCGAGCTTCTCGAGCTCGCGGCTGAGCAGCAGGGCCTCCTTCTTCGGGAGCGCGTCGAACTCGCCGGACTGCTTCGCAGCCTCGAGCTCGGTGAGCTTGCGGACACGCCCGGCGATCGTCTCGAAGTTCGTGAGCATCCCGCCGAGCCAGCGCTGGTTGACGTACGGCATGCCACAGTCGGACGCGTACTCGGCCACCGGGTCCTGGGTCTGCTTCTTGGTCCCGACGAACAGCACCGTGCCGCCGTCTGCGACGAGGTCACGGACGTAGGCGTACGCGGTGCTGACCCGGGCGAGCGTCTGGTGCAGGTCGATGATGTAGATCCCGTTGCGCTCGCCGTAGAGGAAGCGCTTCATCTTCGGGTTCCAGCGCCTCGTCTGGTGCCCGAAGTGGACACCTGCCTCGAGCAGCTGCTTCATCGTGACGACGGCCATGGTCGATCCTTCCCGACGGTTGGGCTGATCCGGCTCCAGCGTCCCGGAGGACGACCGTGGGTGGACCCGGACGAACGGTCGATGGACCCGGACGGGCCCGGCAAGAGCGTAGCCGGTCAGGCCCGGGGATGAGCGCTCTCGTAGGCGGCGACGAGCCGCTCGCGCGAGACCCGCGTGTACACCTGTGTCGTGCGCAGGCTCGAGTGGCCGAGCAGCTCCTGCACGACGCGCAGGTCCGCACCACCGTCGAGCAGGTGTGTCGCGAAGCTGTGCCGGAGGGCATGGGGGTGGGTCGCGACCGGAGAGCGCCGGTCGAGCAGTCGCCGCACGTCGCGGGTGCCGAGCCGCCCGCCCCGGGCGTTCAGCAGCACCGCGGCCGGAGGCGACTGCGGTCCGGCGAGCACCGGCCGTCCCCGTTCGAGGTAGGCGGCGAGGGCCTCGACCGCCGGGCCGCTCACCGGCACCCGGCGTCTCTTCGCGCCCTTGCCCCAGACGCTCACCGCGGGCACGTCGAGCTCGAGGTCGCCGACGTCGAGCGAGCAGCACTCCGCGACGCGCAGCCCGGAGCCGTAGAGCAGCTCGAGGACCGCGTCGTCGCGCAGGTCGCGCGCCGCGCGGCGGGCGGCGGCCGAGGCCGAGGTCGAGGTCGGGGTCGGAGTCGCACCGGCGGAGCGAGCGCACGTCGGCTCGAGGAGCTCGGCCAGCTCGGCCTGGGTGAGTGGACGCGGCAGGCGAGCCTCCCCCGCCGGCGCGCTGAGCCTGCACGCGGGATCGGCTGCGACATGACCGGCACGCTGTGCCCAGGCGAAGTAGCGGCGCAGGGCAGCCGCCTTCCTGGCGATCGTCCGCCGCGCATAGCGGCGCGTGGCGAGGTAGGCGAGGTAGCGCCGCAGCACGAGGCGGTCGACGCCTGCGGGGGAGGCGATCCCCGCCCGTCCCGCCCAGTCCACGAACGCGTCGACGTCGCCGACGTACGCGCAGACCGTCGCTCGGGCGAGGGCCCCGAGCGACCGCTCGAAGTCGTCGACAGCCCAGGTCACCGTGCATATCCTAGCGCCGGGAGTCCGCGGCGCCCCCACTTTGACCCGGGCAGACCGCGGCGGGCGCCCCCGACCACCGGCGCGCGTCGCTGCACTCGGGGGCTGGCCGACGGATCGCTCGGCACGCGGTGTGCGCATGCGAGAAGATGGGGAGATGTCGAGCCACATCCTCCTCGTCGAAGACGACGAGCGCATCCGCACCTCGATGCGCCTCGCGCTCGAGGACGAGGGCTACGAGCTGTCCGAGGCGGGAAGCGGCGAGGAGGCCCTCGAGCTCGCCGCGCAGGCCGCCGCCGGCCAGCCCTTCGAGCTGCTGATCATCGACATCATGCTGCCGGGAATGGACGGCTTCGCCTGCTGCCGCGAGCTGCGCCGGCACAGCGCCGTCCCGATCATCATGGTCACGGCCCGCACCGACACCCACGACGTCGTCGCCGGCCTCGAGGCCGGGGCAGACGACTACGTCACGAAGCCGTTCGAGCCGAAAGAGCTGGCCGCACGGATCCGCGCCCTGCTCCGTCGGGCGCGTGCGACGGACGACAGTGCCGCGTCGCTCACCTTCGGCGACCTCGAGATCCTGCCCGAAGGTGGCGTCGTGCGCCTGGCCGGCGAGGAAGTCCACCTCACGCGGACGGAGTTCCTCCTGCTCTGCGAGCTCGCCGCCAACGCGGGCAAGGTCCTGTCCCGCGAGCAGCTCCTCGAACGCGTCTGGAGCTACGACTACTTCGGCGACGGCCGCCTGGTCGACGTGCACGTGCGCCGCCTGCGCACGAAGGTCGAGCCCGATCCAGCGAACCCTCGTCACGTCCTCACGGTTCGAGGTCTCGGCTACAAGCTCGCGCCCTAGGAGCGACGTGGCCACACAGAGCCCGGCGATGCTCGGCACGGGGACGATCCCGGGCTCGCGCGGGCGCGCCGCTCTCGGCCTGCGACCGTGGCGCCAGGCACGCCCGGGCGGCGATCGCGCCCCTCGCCATCCCCGTCTCGGGCTGCGCAACCGCGTCACCCTCAGCTTCGCGCTCGGCGCCTTCGCGCTCTCGAGCGCCCTCGGCGCGATCACGTACTTCACCGCCCGCTCGTCGATCCTGCACGACGAGCAGTCGGCGATCGAGTCGGCGGCCTTCGCGAACGCGGCGAGCCTGCGCACGTCGATCTCCGAGGGCTACGGGCCCGAGATCAGCACGATTGCGAGCATCGACCAGGGCTCGCAGTCCCAGTCCGCCCTCTACGTCAGCGGCGAGGGATGGATCTTCGTCCACCCGACGCTGCACAGCCCGAGCGCGCTGCCACGCAGCCTGCGCACGATGGCGATCGGCGGGACCGCTGCAGTCCAGATCATCCGCTTCGACCGCTCGACGCGCATCGCCGTCGGGGTGCCCATCCGCGCGGTCGGCGCGACCTATTTCGAGGTGTTCCCCCTCCGCCCGACGGCGCGGACGCTCCAGATCATCCTCGCCGCCCTCGTCGTTGCGGGCATCGTGACGACGATCGCGGGAACGGTCCTCGGGCGCTGGGCCGCCGGACGCGCCCTGCGCCCGCTGCGCGACGTCTCGCAGGCCGCCCTGTCGATCGCGAGCGGGCGGCTCGACACCCGCCTCGAGACCGCCGACGTGCGGGACCTCGCGGTGCTCGCCTCGTCGTTCAACCGGATGGTCGACCGGCTCCAGCAGCGGATCGAGCGGGACGCCCGCTTCACCTCCGACGTGAGCCACGAGCTCCGCTCGCCGCTCACGACGCTCGCCGCATCGCTCTCGGTGCTCGAAGCCCGCCGCGAAGACCTGCCCGAGCGCTCGCAGAAGGCGCTCGGCCTCCTGGCAGCCGAGATCCGGCGCTTCCAGCGCATGGTCGGCGACCTGCTCGAGATCTCCCGGCTCGACGCGGGGTCGGCAGACTTCGAGACGAGCGTGGTCGAGGTCGGCGACCTGGTGCGCAACGCGGTCGCGACGACGGGAGGGGGTGTCGCCGTCGACATCCCCGAGGAGACGGCCGGCCGCTTCCTCGCCGTCGACAAGCGGCGCTTCGAGCGGATCATGGTCAACCTTCTCGACAACGCCCGCCGCTACGCCGGCGGTGCGACGCACGTCGGGGTGGTCGAGCACGACGGAGCGGTGCGCGTCCTCGTCGACGACGACGGACCGGGAATACCGGCCTCGGAGCGGACGAGGATCTTCGAGCGCTTCGCCCGCGGCTCGGTAGCGGCCGGCAGCCGGGGTGCCGGCGACGGCACGGGCCTCGGCCTTGCCCTGGTGACCGAGCACGTCAAATTGCACGCCGGCCGCGTCTGGGTGGAGCCACGACCAGAAGGCGGATCGCGCTTTGTCGTCGAGCTCCCCCTGCTCGAGGAAGGCGGCGACGAGCCCGACCGGGACCGGGACCGCGCCGTCGACCGCGACGCGCCGCGTCCCGACGCGCCGGACGGACGCCCAGCTCGGGCGGAGGACCGAGTCGTCGCACCGGCACCGCGAGCGCGCCGCCGGGTCGAGCAGGACGGGCGGCGGTGAGACCGGTCCCGACGCTGGCCCTCGTGGCGTCCCTCCTCGCCGGTGGTGTCCTTCTCGGGGCATGCGGGATACCGCTCGACCACGCCGCGCAGCCCGTTCCCCGCTCACGCGTCCCCGACGGGCTGCTCGGCGCACCGACCCCGACGACGACGACGATGCCCGAGGACAGCACGCGCGCCGTGCCGATCGGCATCTATTTCATGAACAGCGCAGGGACACGCCTCGTCGAGACCTTCGCGCGCGTCCAGCCGCCACCGACCGCCGTCGAAGCCCTCGACCTTCTCGCCTACGGTCCGACGGCTGCGGACAGCAAGCACGGACTCCGCACGGGGCTCTCGCCGCAGTCGACGCCGAGGGTGAAGGTCGACCGCCAGACGGGAATCGCCGTGGTCGCGCTCGACTCCGCGACGTACTACCTGCTCGGATCCCAGGAGTACCAGGCCCTCGCCCAGATCGTCTACACGGTGACCGATCCGCAGTTCGGCGTCCATGCGGTGCAGTTCACCTACGCGGGAGCACCGGCTCTTGCCTACCTACCGGACGGCCAGTACACCCAGTACCCTGTCGGGCGGAGCGCCTACGCCGCCCTCGCGCCCCCTACGGTGCGTCCGGCCACCGTGACGACCTCGACGAGGGCTCGGATCCCACCCGCTTTGTGAGCAGGATCGGAGCCTTCTCCGACGGGCCCGTCGTCGCCTTCAGCTGTCGGCGGCCACGCGCCCGAGCTCGCCCTGCCAGTCGACGGCTGCGGCATCCGACCACAGACGCTCGAGGCCGAAGCGCTCACGGGTCTCGACGTCGAAGACGTGCACGACGAACGAGCCGTAGTCGACGAGCACCCACTCTGCCGCGGCCAACCCCTCCACCCGTCGCGTCGAGGTTCCACCCGCTGATGCCAGCTGGCGAGCGACCTCGTCGACGATCGCGCGGACCTGGCGGTCGTTGCGCCCCGCGCTCACGACGAAGTAGTCGGTGATGCCGAGCAGGTCGCCGACGTCGAGCACGTTCGTGACCTCGTCGGTCTTTTCCGCCGCGGCACGTGCCGCGACCAGGGCGAGGTGCAGTGCCGGAACCTCGGCGGCGGGCGCGGGTGTCGCTCGATCACCGTTCGGGTCGAGACGAGGCGCGCGCCCCGGGCTCCGGGCGAGCAGCGGCGACTGCGCCGTCAACGTCGGTCGCCCGGACGTGGAGCAGCGGTCCCGTCGAGCAAACCTGCACCTGCACCACGTGGCTCGTCTTCGGGGTTCGTCATCTGTCGAGAGCGTACAGCCCCCGCTCGCGGATCACGCGGATGGCCGCGTCGGGCACGAGGAAATCGAGTGGCCTCCCGGTCGCGGCCCGGTCACGCAGGTCGGTGCTCGAGATCTCGAGGGCCGGCATCTCGATCGACACGGCCGCCCACCCGGCAAGCGGGCCGTCGGGACCGAGATCGACCGACCGCGCCCCGGGCCGGTTGACCGCGACGAGCGTCACCGCCGATCGGACGGCGTCCAGCCGCTCCCAGCTGTCGAGTCCGCCGACGACGTCGGCGCCGACGACGAGGAACAGCTCTGCGTCCGGGCTGCCCCGACGCAGCTCCTCGACCGTGTCGGCCGTGTAGGAGATCCCACCCCGGTCGACCTCGATCGCCGACGCCTCGACACCGTCGCACGACGCGACCGCGGCCTCGACGACCGCGAGGCGCTCGCGGGCGGGAGTCACGGCGCGCTCGCCGACCTTTTGCCACGGCTCGTTGGCGACGACCATGAGCACGGTGTCGAGATGTAGGGCGTGGCGCGCGTTCACGTCCGCCACCAGGTGCCCGACGTGGATCGGGTCGAAGGTCCCCCCGAAGATCCCGATCCGCACCCGTGCAGCGTACGCGCCCTGCACGACTGCCGACGCGGGCACAGGTCCGCGGCGCTTCCCCGTGCTGGTCCGTGCCGGGTGGCGTGCCGGCGGGCTCTCGGCGGCTCCTAACGAAGCCCTAAGATCACCCGGTCCGCAGGGGGCGCTCTCGTGCCTACTCTTGTGCGATGGCAGAGCGCACTTCGAACGATGTGTCCGCGCCGTCGCCCGCGCGCCGTGGCGAGGGATGGTCCCCGGCGTCCTGGCACGCGCTGGAGGCCGCACAGTCGCCCGGGTGGCCGGAGCCCGCGGCGGTGCGTGGCGTCGTCGACGAGCTACGGGCCCTACCGCCCCTCGTCTTCGCCGGGGAGGCACGCACACTCACCCGGGCGCTCGGGCACGTCGCCGGAGGGCGCGCGTTCGTGCTCCAGGCGGGCGACTGCGCCGAGTCGTTCAACGACCAGTCCGCCGACCAGATCCGCGACAAGCTCCGCGTCATCTTGCAGATGGCCGTCGTGCTCACCTACGCCGCAGGCGTTCCCGTGGTCAAGCTGGGCCGGATCGCCGGCCAGTACGCGAAGCCGCGCTCGTCGCCCGTGGAGCGAGTCGGCGACACCGAGATGACCGCGTTCCGGGGCCACATCATCAACGACGACGCTCCCGTCCCGGCGGCGCGCGTGCCCGACCCGCGCCGGATGCTCACCGCCTACCACCACTCGGCTTCCACCCTCAACCTGCTCCGGGCCTTCACCAAGGGCGGCTTCGCAGACCTCTCCCAGGTCCACGCGTGGAACCAGGAGTTCGTCGCGACGAGCGCGGAGGGCCGCCGCTACGAGGCGATCGCCGAGGAGATCGACCGCACGCTGCGCTTCATGCGAGCCTGCGGCGTCGACCTCTCCGCGGGAGCCCCGATCCAGCAGGTCGACCTCTACACGAGCCACGAGGCACTCCTGCTCGACTACGAGGAGGCGCTGACGCGACGAGACTCGCTCACCGGCGACTACTACGACTGCTCGGCGCACATGCTCTGGATCGGCGAGCGCACCCGTCAGCTGGACGGGGCGCACGTCGCGTTCTTGGAGGGGGTCGGCAATCCCGTCGGCGTCAAGCTCGGCCCCGGGACGACGACGGACGAGGCGATCGAGCTGTGCGAGCGACTCAACCCCGACCGCGTGCCGGGACGGCTCACCCTCATCTCCCGGCTCGGCGTCGGCAAGGTCACGACGCTCCTGCCCCCCCTGGTCCGGGCCGTCACCGACGCCGGGCACCCCGTCGTGTGGGAGTGCGACCCGATGCACGGCAACACCTTTGCAGCCGAGGGTGGCCGCAAGACTCGCCACTTCGACGACGTGCTCGGTGAGATCAGGGGGTTCTTCGCCGTCCACCGGAGCGAGGGCACGTGGCCGGGTGGTGTCCACGTCGAGCTGACCGGCGACGACGTCACCGAGTGCCTCGGGGGAGTCGAGGACATCCTCGAAGAGCAGCTCCCGCTGCGCTACACCACGACATGCGACCCCCGGCTCAACGCACGGCAGTCGATCGACCTCGCGTTCCGGGTAGCCGAGCTCTTGCGCACCTGATGCCGTCGTCGAGGCGCGGGCGCCGCCAGGTCCCCGTCCTGGTCGTCGCGGCCCTTGCATCCGGGCTCGTAGGCTCGGGCGGTGCTGCCCGCGCGGCCCTCGCCCACCATGCCGGGCTGTCTGCTCCGACGCTCCGGCTGACAGCCGCGCCGGCGGCGAGATCCTGCGTGCCCGGACCTGTCCCGCCACGAGTGCCGACGACGACGACCACGACGACGACGTATCCGGGTGAGCCGACGACCACGACGACGTACCCCGGCGAGCCGACCACGACGACGTACCTGGGTGAGCCGACCACGACGACGACGTACCCGGGTGAGCTGACGACGACG
>DAHWHN010000047.1 GCA_027335685.1 Acidimicrobiaceae bacterium | reverse complement strand
CGATCGTGAGCGGCGAGCCGAGGGCGAGCACGAAGCAGCAGAGCCCGAGGACGGCGACGGTCGCGACGAGGAGGTCCTTGCGGTAGCGGACGGCGATCGCGACGAGCGCGACGATGAGCGGGATGCCGAGGTAGATGCCGTCCTCGGCGGGGTTGGCGTGGCCGAGCCGCGTCCCGAGGCGGATCAGGCTCGCCGGACCGATCCGCTGGTCCGACGTCGGCACGAGCGGCCCGAGCAGGTCCGAGCGGTAGTGCGCGAGGGCCGAGACGATGTGCGGCGGCCCGACGACGTGCTCCGGTCCGCGCAGGAAGTACCACGCCGGGTACGCGACGACCGGGGCGAAGACCGCGAGGGCCCAGCCGAACCCGGCGCCGAGGCGGGGCAGCTGGGCAAGGGCGCGGCGGGGCCGGCGTGCTGCGGCGTAGACGAGGCCGAGGAGCGCGCAGATCGCCGTCGTGACGAGGATCTCCTGGGCGACGAGGTACTGGGCCGCGCAGGTGCAGCCGAGCAGCAGGCCGGCCCGGCGCGGCGAGGGGCCGGAGGTCTCCGTGCCGGTCGCGAGGAGGTAGATCGTGTAGAGCACGAGCGGCGGGAACGGCACGAACAGCAAGAACAGGTGGCCGTTGCCCTGGCCGACCATGTAGGGCGAGAAGCCGTAGAGCAGCCCGGCGACCGCCGGGCCGACGATGCCCGCCGTGCACAGCCTGCGCATGACGAGAAGCATCGAGGTCGCGGAGGCGACGAAGGCGAGGCGGAGCAGGAGGTTGTACGACGCGATCGCGCCGTGGAGGAAGGTGAGCGGTGCCGCGAGCAGACCGAGCAGCGGCATCGAGGTGTTGAGCGCGAGGTTGACGCCCCGGGGGTAGTCGATGTAGCGCGTGAAGAACGGGTTCGCCCCGCTGCGCAGCGCGTGCGCGATCCAGGCGAGGAACCACACCTCCTGGGCCTGGTCGCCGCAGGCACAGCTCGGCACGACGGTGTCCGAGATCGGGGAGACCGGCCAGAACGCGAGGAGCGCGAGCACGACGTAGAGCCCGACGACCACGAGCACGGGCCACGAGCGCCGCAGCCGGCCACCCCCGCGACGGCGGCCGCCGGACGGGTCGGGACGAGCGTCCGCGGGTCGAACGTATGTTCGATACTGTCGGCCTGTGGGCACGTTGAACCCCGTCGTCCCCTGGTCCGAGCTCGAGCGCCGGCTCTCGGGACGGCCAGACCGTAGTCGGCTGCCGGGAGCACCTGCCACGGCTCCGGGGACCCGAAGTGCCGCTCCCACGGCGCTCCGGTCGGGTGGCACGCCCTACGCGGAGCTGCACTGCCATTCGAGCTTCAGCTTCCTCGACGGCGCGTCGTCGCCGGAGGAGCTCGTGGAGGAGGCGGCCAGGCTTGGCCTCTCCGCCCTCGCCCTCACCGACCACGACGGCTTCTACGGCGTCGTCCGCTTTGCCGCTGCCGCCCGGCGGGCCGGCTTGCCGTCAGTCGTCGGTGCCGAGCTCGGCCTCCCGCCGCCCGGCTCCGGGCTCCAGGGCGAGCGGGGCCAGGGCGAGCACCGGGGTCCCGCCGTCCGTGCCGGGGCGCGAGCGGGGGCGATCGACCCAGAGGCGACCCATCTCGTCGTGCTCTCCCGGGACCCCGAGGGCTACTCCCGGCTGTCGACCGCGATCTCCGCGGCGCAGCTCGCCGGCGGCGAGAAGGGTCGCCCCGCCTACGAGCTCGCCGCGCTCGCCGACCTGCACGGCGGGCGGTGGTGGGTGCTCACCGGCTGCCGGCACGGTGCGGTGCCTCGGGCCCTCGAGCGCAGCGGCCCGTCTGCGGCAGCTCGCGAGCTGGCGCGCCTCGTCGAGGCCTTCGGACGCGACAGCATCGCCGTCGAGCTCTACGACAACGGCGGTCCTCTCGACAGCGCCCGCAACGACGCGCTCGCCGAGCTCGCCGCCAGGGCACGCGTCGCCTTCGTCGCGACGAGCAATGCCCACTACGCGACGGCCGCGCGCTACCCGCTTGCGACCGCCCTCTCCGCGATCCGTGCCCGGAGCAGCCTGGCAGGCGTCGAGGGCTTCCTCCCCGCGTGGGCTGCGGCGACGCTGCGGTCGGGGGCAGAGCAGGCCCGGCGGTTCCGCCGCTATCCCGGTGCCGTCGAGCAGGCCGACGAGATCGGGCGGGCGTGCGCGTTCGACCTCGCGCTCGTCGCACCCGGGCTGCCACCGTTCCCCGTCCCCGACGGCCAGGGGGAAGGGGGGTTCCTCCGCCACCTCGTCGAGGCCGGCGGGACGCGCCGCTACGGGCCGCGGGGAGCGGAGCGGGTGGCCGGGGCGTGGAGCCAGATCGACAAGGAGCTCGACGTCGTCGAGCAGCTCGGGTTTCCCGGCTACTTCCTCGTCGTATGGGACATCGTCGAGCACTGCCGGCGCTCGGGCATCTACTGCCAAGGTCGCGGCTCGGCTGCGAACTCGGCGGTCTGCTACGCGCTCGGCATCACCAACGTCGACGCGGTCGGGCTCGGGCTGCTGTTCGAGCGGTTCCTCTCGCCCGCCCGGGAGGGGCCTCCCGACATCGACCTCGACATCGAGTCCGGGCGGCGCGACGAGGTGATCGCCTATGTCTACGACCGCTACGGCCGCGAGCACGCCGCGCAGGTCGCGAACGTGATCACCTACCGCCGTCGCTCGGCCGTCCGGGACGCTGCCCGGGCGCTCGGCTGCCACCTCGACGACGCAGCTCCCGAGGAGGCCCCTGCCGAGGTGCTCCGGCTCGCGGCCGAGCTCGACGGCCTGCCGCGCCATCTCGGGGTGCACTCGGGGGGGATGGTGATCTGCGACCGGCCGGTCGTGGCGGTCTGCCCGGTCGAGTGGGCGAGGCGTGACGGCAGGACCGTCCTGCAGTGGGACAAGGAGGACTGCGCGGCGATCGGGCTCGTGAAGTTCGACCTGCTCGGTCTCGGGATGCTCGAGGCGCTGCACCGGATGGTCGACCTCGTCGCGGGCCACGACGGCATCGCCGTCGACCTTGCGCTGCTGCCCCAGGAGCCTGCGGTCTACGAGATGCTCGCACGGGCGGACTCGATGGGGGTGTTCCAGGTCGAGAGCAGGGCGCAGATGGCAACCCTGCCGAGGCTCCGGCCGAGCTGCTTCTACGACCTGGTCGTCGAGGTCGCCCTCATCCGGCCCGGACCGATCCAGGGCGGCTCGGTCCACCCGTACCTGCGGCGCCGCAACGGCGAGGAGCAGGTGCGCTTCCTCCACCCGCTCCTCGAGCGGTCGCTCGCGAAGACTCTCGGCGTCCCGCTGTTCCAGGAGCAGCTCATGCAGGTCGCCATCGACGTCGCGGGCTTCAGCGCGACGGAGGCCGACCAGCTCCGACAGGCGATGGGCTCGAAGCGCTCGGCGCAACGGATGGAGAGCCTCCGGGTCCGGCTCTACGCGGGCATGGCGGACAGGGGCGTGACCGGCGAGGTGGCCGACGCGATCTACGACCAGCTCGCCGCCTTCGCGAGCTTCGGCTTCCCCGAGTCGCACGCCGTCTCCTTCGCCTACCTCGTCTACGCCTCGGCGTGGTTCAAGCTCCACCATCCGGCGGCGTTCCTCGCAGCGCTGCTCGACGCGCAGCCGATGGGCTTCTGGTCGCCGCAGAGCCTCGTCGCCGATGCCCGGCGTCACGGAGTCGTCGTGCTCGGTCCCGACCTGCAAGAGAGCGGCGCCGGTGCGCGCCTCGTCGAGCACGAGCGCGCGACGGCGGTGCGTCTCGGGCTCTCGTCGGTGCGCGGCATCGGCCCCGACCTCGCCGCACGGATCGCCGTCGGCCAGCCGTATGCAAGCCTCGACGACCTGGCGCGCCGGAGCGGTGCCTCCCGGCCGCAGCTCGAGGCGCTCGCGACCGCCGGCGCGTGCACGGGCTTGCCGGTGCTCGACGGGGCGGCGCCGGGGCCACCGCGCCGGCGGGAGGCGCTCTGGGCTGCGGGTGCTCTCGCCAGCGGGGCGCCGGGGCGCCTCCCGGGGATCGTCGTCGGCACGGACGCTCCGGCGCTGGCCGAGATGACGGCGGTCGAGGTGGTGACCGCAGATCTGTGGGCGACCGGGGTGACGAGCGCCGGCCATCCGTTCGCGCACGCGCGCGCCGTGCTCGACCGCCGGGGCGTGCTCAGCGCTGCGGCGCTCGTCGCGGGCGTGGACCGAGGAGCCGGTGCAGGCACGGCCACGTCGAAGGTGACCGTCGCCGGCATCGTCACCCACCGCCAGCGCCCCTCGACGGCGGGAGGAGCTGTGTTCGTGAACCTCGAGGACGAGACGGGGGTCGTGAACGTCGTCTGCTCGCTCGGCTGCTGGACCCGCTACCGCAGGATCGCCTCCTCGTCGCCCGCGCTCGTGGTCCGTGGCCGGGCGGAGCGCTCCCGGGGCGCGGTGACCGTCGTCGCCGAGCGGATCGAGGCGCTCGAGCTCCCGTTCGTCCCTGCTCGTGCGCGGGACTTCCGCTGAGCGACCCGGGTCGCGCCCGGCCCGCTGTCGAGCTTCGCGTCCGGCTCGCGCCGGCGGACCACCGGCGAGGCGCTACCAGGCTCCGAGGACCGGCAGCTGCGGATCGGTGGAGCGCCCGTAGAGCCAGGCGAGCACGGCGTGGGACGGGCGCTGGACACGAGCCTCCACCGGCCCGTCGCCGACGACGAGGGGAGGCCTGTCGTCGACGCGCAGCTCGAGGGCCATGCCGGCAGGGAGCCGGGTGGCGAGCCCGGGGAGCATCACCTCGAGGCGGCGCTCGACGAACCGCTCGGGCCACTGCTCGGGCCCGTAGCCGAGGCCGAGGTCGACTCGGTGCACCTCGACCTCTTGCCAGCGCCGGAGCGGCAGGTCCGAGATCGTCACGACGCTGTCGCCCCGGAGCTGGGCGCCGGTGGACCAGACGTCTTCTGTCGTGGCGGCGAGGGCCTCCTCGAGACGAGCGTCGGACGACGCGAGGTCGGCGAGGATCTCGGCAGCCGTCCTGGCGGCTCCAGCCTCGATATCGGCGTCACGGCTCGCCTGGCCGCCGGGGTACTGCGCCGAGCCCTCGCCGTCACGGGCGGCGTCGAGCACGCGTCCGAAGCTGTCGGCGTTGCGGGCGACGTGGGTGAGGACGTGGCCGACGCTCCACTCGGGAAGGAGCGACGGCGCCCGCACCGTCTCGTCGTCGAGACCTGCACAGGCCTCCTCGAGCGCCCGGTGGGACGCGACGACACCGGCGATATCCGCGACCCGGTCGGCTGGGGCGACGGCGCTCATCGTGCGCTGCCCCTCGAGAACCGGGTCGTCGAGAACCGGGTCGTCGAGCACGGGAACTCGGCCTCGGACGCTGTCGTGGCTCGGCTCATGGGTCAACGTTAGACGCGGCCGGTCGTCGCGAGCACCGACCGGACGTGCTCGCTCCGCCGCTAGGTTCGCTGGACATGGCGGACATCGAGTCGGTACCTGGCGCGGCCAGGCTGGAGGATCGGGGTCGTCCTGTGCCGGGCGCCCGGCGCGAGGGGGCGGGGGTGGCGCCGCCGGGCGCGAGCTTGGCCGATCGCCTGCACCACCGCGCCCCGAGCTGGGCGGTGCTCGCGATCTGTTGCGTCGCACAGTTCATGGTCGTGCTCGACGTCTCGATCGTCAACGTCGCGCTGCCGCAGATGCGCGAGCGCCTCGGGCTAACGGTCACGGGCCAGCAGTGGGTCGTCAACGCGTACACGCTCACCTTCGCCGGGCTGCTCATGCTCGGCGGGCGCGCCGGCGACCTGTTCGGCCGGCGCCGCATCTTCCTCCTCGGGCTCGCTCTTTTCACCGGCTGCAGCCTGCTCGGCGGGCTCGCGCAGAACGGGACCTGGCTGATCCTCGCGCGCGCGGCCCAGGGCATCGGGGGCGCGGTGCTCGCCCCGTCGACCCTGTCGCTGCTCACGAGCACCTTCACCGACCCCCAGGAGCGCCGCAAGGCGCTCGGCGCGTGGTCCGCGACCGCCGCGAGCGGAGCGGCGATCGGCGTCCTCGCCGGGGGCATCCTCACCGACCTGCTCGACTGGCGCTGGGTCCTCATCGTCAACGTGCCGATCGGCATCCTCCTTCTCGGTGCGGCCGTGGTCGTGCTGCGCGAGTCGCGTGCGACGGGTGGTTCGAAGAGCCTCGACCTGCCGGGTGCGGTGACCATCACCGCAGGGCTCGCGATCCTCGTCTACGCGATCGTGAGCACCGACACCCACCCGTGGGGATCGACCCACACCATCGTCGCCCTGCTCGCCGGCGTCCTCGTGCTCGCCGGCTTCGTCGTCATCGAGGCACGTCTCGCGCCCGAGCCCCTCGTCCCGCTCGCGGTGTTCCGCCGCCGGTCGGTCGCGGTCGCGAACGTCATCGCGGTCGTGGTCGGCGCGTCGCTGTTCGGCGTGTACTTCTTCCTCTCCCTCTACATCCAGCAGGTTGCCGGCGCGAGCCCGCTGCAGGGTGGGATCGACTTCCTGCCTGCCGGGCTGTCCACGATGGCGGCTGCGCTCGTCGGCACGCGGCTCGTCGCGCACATCGGCCCGCGGCGCCAGCTCGTCCTCGGCCCGCTCCTGGCGGCGATCGGCGTGGCGTGGCTCGCCGCCCTGCCCTACGACGGGAGCTATCTCGTCCACATCCTCGGCCCGCTCGTGCTGTTCGGGCTCGGGCTCGGGCTCTCTTTCGTCCCCATGACGATCGCCGCGACCAGCGGCGTGCCCGTCCAGCAGGCCGGGCTTGCATCGGGGCTCATCAACACGACGCGCCAGGTCGGCGGGGCCGTCGGGCTCGCGGCCATGGCGACGATCGCCGCGAGCACGGCGGTCCACAAGATCGCGGCGGGTGCGTCGCAGGGCGCTGCGCTGACCGGCGGCTACGACCGGGCATTCCTCATCGCCGCCGTGCTGCTCGGCGTCGGCGCCGGGCTCGCGCTGCTACTCCCAGCCCGCGCCGCCGTGCCACACGGCGCCGACGCGGCCGTGAGCGCAGCCGCCCATGCGGGCTGAGAGCGCTCGGGTGCGCTCGTGACGAGCGGCGAGCGAGCCGGCGAGCACGACGGGCGGCGGTCGTCTCGGGTCGTGGACGACGACGAGCTCCTCGCGCGCGCCTGCCCCCTCGTCGGTGATCTCGGCTGGAGGTTCTACTTCGCTCCGGCGACGCTCGAGCGGGGTCGCGAGCTGGGCCTCGACGGAAGCCAGTTCTACTTCCTCGGTCGCGGCGGCGTGCTCGGGGACGTCGACGCTCGTGTCGTAGCAAGCGCGTTCGGCTACTTCGATCCCGCGCACGTCGCCCGGACATGGGACGCCGCGCGGGCAGTCGTCGCGCCGCGCGACGCCGCCCGGGCGTACCTCGCCTGCTGCCAGGAGCTCGGCCGGGAGAGGCTCGGGCAGCTCCACGGCCTCGAGGCGTTGTGCGCCGCGCTCGAAGCCGTGAACGACGCGGCCGATCCGGCCGGTCTCGCCCTCTACGCAGGGATCTCCGCCGAGCCGCTCGCAGACGACTTGCCGGCGCGGGCCATGCAGCTCGTGGCGGTGCTGCGCGAGCTGCGCGGGAGCGCGCACCTCGTCGCGCTCGTCAGCTCGGGCGTGGCGCCGAAGGTCGCGCACTTCCTCACGCGTCCCGACGCGATGGCGATGTTTGGCTGGGACCCGGACAACCCGCCGACGCCGACCGACGCCGACCGCGCCGGCCTCGCAGAGGCCGAGCGGCGCACCGACCTGATCGTGCGGCCGGCCTATGCGGTCCTCGACGGGCCAGAGCGGTCGGCGCTGCTCGCTGGATTGCACGAGATGCGTGAGATCCTCACGCACTAGGAGCACCTCTCGGCGCTCCTGTCAGCTCAGACCCCCATGGTCACGCCCGCCACGATGGATGAGAATGGTGCGTGCCCGGCCAAGCTCGGCTCACAATGGTGCGAGTGAGCCCGTAACTCAGACTGACGCCAGGACCTTCCCGGCACCACGAACTGTTTGCTTCGAGCACGCTTGTCAGCGTCGTTCTCTCGGCTGGTCCTCCGGGCACCTCAGGAACGGACAACGGAGGTGGTCGTGATGGAGGTCGTCCACGAGCGATGCTGCGGTCTCGACGTCGGAAAGGACGAGGTCGTGGCCTGCGTGCGGGCGCCGAACGGTGCTCGGGGCCGACGACAGGAGGTCCGCACGTACAAGACCTTCACCTCACAGCTCGAGGCGCTCGCCTCGTGGCTGAGAGACGAGCGTGTCACCGCGGTCGTCATGGAGGCGACCGGGCAGTATTGGAAGCCGATCTGGTACGTGCTCGAAGAGCAGGGCTTCGAGCTCATGCTCGTCAACGCTCGGCACGTGAAGATCCTGCCCGGGCGAAAGACTGATGTCGGCGACGCGGCCTGGCTGGCCGAGCTGCTCGAGCACGGGCTCTTGCGAGGCAGCTTCGTCCCCCCGCAGCAGATCCGCGAGCTGCGTGATCTCACGCGGTATCGCAAGCGCCTCGTCCAAGAGCACACTGCCGAGTGCCAGCGGATCCAAAAGACGCTCGAGGATGCGGGTATCCGCCTCGGATCGGTCGCCTCGGACGTGCTCGGGGTGTCGGGCAGGGCGATGCTCCGCGCACTCATTGCCGGGGAGCGGGACCCGGAGGTTCTCGCCGAGCTGGCGAAGGGCCTCCTGCGCAAGAAGATCCCTGAGCTTCGCGAGGCGCTCACCGGACGCTTCTCCGACCACCACGGGTTTCTCGTCGAGCTCGCGCTGACCCACATCGAGCAGCTCGAGGCGGCCACAGCTCGACTCGACGCCGAGGTCGACAAGGCGATGGCCCCTTTCTCGGCCGCCCGTGACCTGCTCGACTCGATCACCGGAGTGGGCAAGCGGGCCGCTGAGTCCATCATCGCCGAGATCGGCATCGACATGGGCCGGTTCCCGACCGCTGGGCACCTTGCCTCGTGGGCGGCGGTCTGTCCTGGCAACAACGTCACCGGCGGCAAGCGTCGCTCGGGAAAGACCCGCAAGGGCAACGTCTGGCTCGAGCAGATCCTTGTCGAGTGCGCGTGGGCGGCCGCCCGAAGCAAGGACACCTAC
>DAHWHN010000080.1 GCA_027335685.1 Acidimicrobiaceae bacterium | reverse complement strand
CGTCCTGCCGGGCATGGAGGCCGCCTTCGTCGACATCGGGACGCCGAAGAACGCGGTGCTCTACTGGGGAGACGTGCAGTTCGACCGCGAGGACGCAGTCGAGCGCGACCCGGGGGCGACGCGCATCGAGCACCTGCTGCGACCGGGCCAGACCATCGTCTGCCAGGTCACGAAGAACCCGATCGGGCTGAAAGGCGCGCGACTCACCGAGGAGGTCTCGATACCGGGACGCTTCGTCGTGCTCGTGCCGAACTCGAACGCGTCGGGGATCTCGAAGCGGCTCGACGACAGCGAGCGCAAGAGGCTGCGCAAGATCCTCGACGAGATCCGCCCCGACGGCCACGGGGTGATCGTCCGCACCGCTGCCGAGGGCGTGAGCGTGGACGAGCTCCGCAGGGACGTCGACCAGCTCCTCGCGAAGTGGCGGGAGATCGAGGAGAAGGCTCGCCACCTCCCGGCGCCTGCGCTGCTGTACTCGGAGCCTCATCTCGCGCTGCGCGTGATCCGCGAGGAGTTCACCGACGAGTACCGAGGCGTCGTCATCGACGACCGCGATCTCTACGAGCTCGTCCGCGCCTACGTCGCGGACATCGACCCGGCGCTGGCGGACAGGGTCGAGCTCTACGACACGGCAGTCGAGCCCCTGCCGCTGTTCGAGCGGCACCACGTGCACGAGCAGCTGCACAAGGCCCTCGACCGCAAGGTGTGGCTCCCCTCGGGGGGGTCGCTCATCATCGAGCGCACGGAGGCGCTCACGGTCATCGACGTCAACACGGGCAAGAACGTCGGCTCGTCGAGCCTCGAGGAGACGGTCTTTCGCAACAACCTCGAGGCAGCCGACGAGATCGCGCGCCAGCTCCGCCTGCGCGACATCGGGGGCATCATCGTCATCGACTTCATCGACATGGAGGTCAAGTCGAACCGCCAGGAGGTCATGTCCACGCTGCGCGCCGCACTCGCGCGCGACAAGACGCCGACCCAGGTGTTCGACATCTCCGAGCTCGGCCTCGCCGAGATGACACGCAAGCGCGTCGGGGAGGGGCTCGTCGAAGCGCTGTCCGACGTCTGCCCGATGTGCAAGGGACGCGGGATCGTCTTCCACGACGCGACGGCCTGAGGTCCCGTGGAGCGGTGCGCTCGCCGGTGTTGCTAGGATGCCCGGCACTATGTACGCGGTGATCGCAACAGGTGGCAAGCAGGAGCGTGTCGAGGTCGGGATGCGCGTCGACGTCGAGCTGCTCCACGCAGACCTCGGCGACGTCGTCACGTTCGACCCGGTCCTCGTGGTCGACGGTGCGGAGGTCCACGCCGCACCGTCCGCGCTCGCGAGCGCGTCGGTCTCGGGCCGCGTCGTGGGCGACGCGAAGGGCCCGAAGATCACGGGGTTCAGCTACCGGCCGAAGGCGCGCGGGCGTCGGCGCTTCGGCCACCGCCAGCACTACACGACCGTGGAGATCACCGAGATCGCACCGGGCACGCCGGTTGCGGCGCGCACGCCTGCGGCGAAGGGCTGAGGAGACCAGCAGATGTCGAAGACCAAAGGTGGTGGCTCCACCCGCAACGGCAGGGACTCGAACGCGCAGCGCCTCGGCGTGAAGGCGTCCGACGGGATGCTCGTCCCGGCCGGCTCGATCATCGTCCGCCAGCGCGGCACGCACTTCCACCCGGGGGAGAACGTCGGGCGCGGCGGCGACGACACGTTGTTCGCCACCGCGACGGGGCGTGTCAGCTTCGGCCTGCGCCGGGGTCGCCGCCTCGTGAGCGTCCTCGCAGAGTAGGCCTTCGGGCAGGGGCTGGCGCGTCGCTCGGCTCGGCCGGGGGGCGTGTGGCGGCGCACGGGGCCGTGCTCGCCCCGGCGCGCGTCTGACGCTCGGGAGGCGTTGATGGCGAGCTTCGTCGACGAAGCGCAGGTCCACGTGAAAGCGGGCGACGGCGGGGCGGGTTCGGTGGCGTTCCGCCGCGAGGCGCACGTGGCTCGCGGCGGTCCCGACGGTGGCGACGCCGGCGCTGGTGGCGACGTCTACCTCGAGGCGAGCCGCTCTGTCGTCTCGTTGCTGTCGTTCCGCGACCACCCCCACCGGCGCGCCGAGGACGGCACCCACGGCAGTGGTGGGCGCCGGCACGGGCGCAGCGGCGCGGACCTCGTCGTCGAGGTGCCCGAGGGGACCGTCGTGCGCGCGCTCGACGGCTCGGTCGTCGCGGACCTCGCCCGCCCTGGCGACCGGCTCCTCGCCGCGCGCGGCGGGCGCGGCGGGCGCGGCAACGCGAGCTTCCTCACGAACAAGCTCCGCGCGCCGGCCTTCGCCGAGCAGGGCGAGGTCGGCGAGGAGCGCTGGCTCGACCTCGAGCTGAAGCTGGTCGCCGACGTCGCGCTCGTCGGCTTCCCGAACTCGGGGAAGTCGACCCTCGTCTCGCGCATATCGGCTGCGAAGCCAAAGATCGCGGACTACCCGTTCACGACTCTCGAGCCACACCTCGGCGTCGTGCGCGTCGGCGGTCACGGCCCTTCCGGGCGCGGCGACGGGGCGACGGAGTACGTCGTGGCCGACGTGCCCGGCCTCATCGAGGGAGCGAGCCAGGGACGTGGCCTCGGCTACCGCTTCCTCCGCCACGTCGAGCGGGCGCGGGTTCTCGTCGTGCTCGTCGACCTCGCGCCGAGCGAAGGTCGTGCGCCCGCGGAGCAGGTGCGGGTGCTGCTCGACGAGCTCGGCAAGTACAGCTCGGAGCTGCTCGGGCGGCCGCGGGTGATCGTGGGGTCGCGCGCCGACTGCGCCGTCGAGTCAGAGCTCGCCGCGCCGTCGAGCTACGGTGGCGAGCTCGTGATCTCCTCGAGCACGGGATCGGGGCTCGCGGAGCTGACCCGCCGCCTCGCGACGCTCGTCGATGCAGCGCGTGACGCGATGCCGTCGCCGGCCACCGCGCCCGTCCTGCACCGCCCGGAGCCCGAAGGTGTCGTGGTCGAGCGAGCGGGCGACTGCTGGGTCGTGCTCGGCCGGGAGGCAGCCCGGGCGGTCGCCGTCTCCGATCTCACGAACGCGGACGCGCTCGGCCACGTGCAGCGCAGGCTCAAGCGGCTCGGCGTCGACCGGGCGCTCGCGCGCGCCGGCGCGCGCGACGGCGACGCGGTGCGGATCGGAGGCCTCGCGTTCGAGTTCTCGCCCGACCGTTGAGGCTGGACGAGGGCGGCCGAGGCGGTCCGACCGACCACGGGGGTCTGCTGCGGTGATCGTCGTCGTCAAGATCGGGACGTCGTCGGTCACCACAGCGGACGGCTCGATCGACGAGCAGGCGGTGGCCAAGCTCTGCGCGGAGGTCGCCACGTTGCGCGCCCGCGGCGTCGGGGTCGTGGTCGTCTCGTCGGGCGCTGTCACGGCCGGTGTCGCGGCGCTGCAGCTGCCCGGGGGACGCCCGTCGGACTCGACGACGCTCCAGGCGCTGTCCGCGATCGGCCAGCACCGGCTCATGCGCGTCTACGACGAGGCGCTCGGGCGGCTCGGCCTGCTCGCCGGGCAGGTGCTGCTCGCCCCGCTGGACTTCGGCGAGCGCCGCCAGTACCTCCACGCGCGGGCGACGCTCGTGCGCCTCGTCGACCTCGGCGTCGTGCCGGTCGTCAACGAGAACGACGCCGTCGCCGACGACGAGATCCGCTTCGGGGACAATGACCGGCTCGCGGCCCTCGTCGCGAACCTGCTCGCGGCAGACCTTCTCGTGCTCTTGACCGACACCGCAGGCCTGTTCACCGCGGACCCGCGCACGAGCGTCGACGCCTCGCTCGTCGAAGAGGTCGGCGAGATCGGAGCCGAGCTCGAGCGGGCCGCTGGTGGGCCGGGCTCGGTCGGGGGCAGTGGCGGGATGGCGTCGAAGCTCGCCGCGGCGCGCATGGCGTCGTGGTCGGGCGTGCGCGCCGTCATCGCGGGAGCACGCCGGCCCGGCGTGCTCGTCGACGCGGTGGACCGCGTGCCCGGAGTCGGCACCGTCGTCTCCCCGAAGCCGCGCACGCTCGGGGCCCGCAAGCTCTGGATCGCCTTCGCCCTCGACCCGGTCGGCAGGATCGTCGTCGACGACGGTGCCCGGCGAGCGCTCGTCGAGCGCGAGGCCTCCCTGCTCGCGGCGGGGGTGGTCGCCGTCGAGGGGGACTTCGTCCCCGACGACGCGGTCGAGATCGTCGGGCTCGACGGGCTCGTGTTCGCGAAGGGGCTCGCGGGCCTCGCTGCGGCCACGGCGACGAGCTGGGTCGGCCGGTCCTCGGCCGAGCTCGCTCCGGGGCTCGCGCGCGAGGTGGTCCACCGCGACGACCTCGTCGTCCTCGTCGGCGCGCCAGGGTCCGGCGCCCGGCGCTGAGCACACCGGCGCCCCGCGGACCCGTCGTGCCGCTACCTCTGGACCCGTCGTGCCGCTACCTTTGGGCATGACCACGACCCCGCTCGCGTCGCTCGGATCCCGCGCCAAGGTCGCGGCGCGCGAGCTCGCGAAGGCCTCGAGCCGGCAGAAGGACGCCGCGCTCGCCACGTCTGCCCGGCTGCTCCGGTCGGAGACGGACCAGGTGCTGTCTGCGAACTCCGCCGACATCGCCCGGGCGCACGGGGCCGGCGCGAGCGCGACGGTCGTCGACCGCCTCCGGCTCGACGCGGCGCGCGTCGCGTCGATGGCCGACGCGCTCGACGCGCTCGTGGCGCTCGACGACCCGGTCGGCGAGGTCGTCGACGGCGGCGTTCGCCCGAACGGCCTGCGGGTGCGGCGGGTCCGCGTCCCGCTCGGCGTCGTCGGCATCGTCTACGAGAACCGGCCGAACGTCACCTCCGACGCGGCCGGCCTGTGCGTGAAGTCCGGCAACGCGGTCCTCCTGCGCGGCTCTGCGGGCGCGTTGGAGACGAACAGGGCCCTCGCGCAGGTCCTGCGGGCGGCGCTCGAGACTGCAGGGATGCCGGTCGACGCGGTGCAGCTCGTCGAGGACACGCGCCACGAGACGGTCGAGGAGTTCGTGACCTTGCGCGGGGTGATCGACTGCCTGATCCCGCGCGGCGGTCCGTCGCTGGTGGAGCTCGTGCGTGCCAAGGCGAGCGTGCCCTACGTCGTCGACGGCGACGGCAACTGCCACGTCTACGTCGACCGCGCCGCGGATCTCGACGTCGCCGAGCGCATCGTCGTCAACGCGAAGATGCAGCGGCCGAGCGTGTGCAACGCGGCCGAGAGCCTCCTCGTCCACGCCGAGATCGCCCCGACGGCCCTGCCGCGCCTCGCGTCGGCGCTCGCCGGGGTCGAGCTCGTCGGCGACGAGGCGGCGCGCGCCCTGGTCCCGGGCATCGGGGCAGCGACCGAGGACGACTACGCGACGGAGTTCCTCGGCCTCCGGCTCGCGATCGCGGTCGTCGAGGACCTCGACGCGGCGATCGACCATATCGCGCGGTACTCGACGGGCCACTCCGAGGCCATCGTGACGAACGACTACACGGCAGCCGCCCGCTTTGTCCGCGAGGTGGACGCGGCCGCAGTCCTCGTCAACGCGTCGACGCGCTTCGTCGACGGCGGCGAGCTCGGTCTCGGCGCCGAGATCGGCATCTCGACCCAGAAGCTCCACGCCCGCGGGCCGATGGGCCTACGGGAGCTCACGTCCGTGAAGTACGTCATCGAGGGGGACGGACAGGTGCGGTCATGACGGCGACGTCCGGGACCGACGCCGGGCACGCCGGGCGCTTCGCCGACCCGGCCGACGTGGTCCGCAGGCTCGGCGACGTCGGGTACCTGGCGGACGTGCAGATCGCGACGGCGGCCTACCTCGCGGACCGTCTCGGGAAGCCCGTCCTCGTCGAGGGACCTGCTGGCACGGGGAAGACCGAGCTCGCGAAGTCCCTCGCGAGCGTGCTCGGCGCGCGCCTGATCCGGCTCCAGTGCTACGAGGGGCTGGACGAGGCCAAAGCGCTCTACGAGTGGGACTACCGCAAGCAGCTGCTCCGGATCCAGGTCGGGCGCTCCGACACCGCGGGCGGCGAGGTCGCAGCGGGTTGGTCCGAGATCGAGGAGGACATCTTCTCCGAGGCGTTCCTTCTCGAGCGCCCGCTGCTCCAGGCCATCCGGGCGACCGATCCCGTCGTCCTGCTCGTCGACGAGGTCGACCGGATCGAGGTCGAGACCGAGGCCCTGCTGCTCGAGGTCCTCTCGGACTACCAGGTGTCGATACCCGAGCTCGGAACCGTGCAGGCGACGCGCGTGCCGCTCGTGCTGCTCACCTCGAACGACACGAGAGAGCTCTCCGAGGCCCTGAAGCGCCGCTGCCTCTACCTGCATCTCGGCTACCCGAGCGTCGAGCGGGAGCGCGCGATCGTGCTCGCGCGGGTCCCCGGCATCGACGGCAGGCTCGCCGAGGAGGTCGTCCGTGTCGTGCACCTGCTGCGCGGGATGGAGCTCGAGAAGCTCCCGTCGGTCTCCGAGACGATCGACTGGGCACGGACTCTCGTGCTCCTCGGCGTCGAGCACGTCGACGCGCGAACGGCCGTCTCGACGCTCAACGTGCTGCTCAAGCACAAGGACGACATCGACGAGGCCTCCCGCGCCCTGTCCGGCATGGCGACGTGACCGCGTCCAGCTGCTCGGGCACCGGCCGCGGGCCGGCGCGGTGGCGGAGCAACCGAGTGTGCTCGACGTCCTGACCGGCTTCGTCGCAGAGCTCCGGGAGGCCGGCCTGCCGGTGTCGCTCACCGAGACGCTCGACGCGGCGGCCGCGCTCGGCCAGGTTCCCCTCGACGATCGCGCCCTGTTGCGCGGCGCGCTCGCCGCGACCCTCGTGAAGTCGTCGGCGCACCTCGAGACGTTCTCGACCGCCTTCGACGTCTACTTCTCCTCGACGCGTGGTCCGGGTGCGGCGGGGCCGGGGAGCGACGCACCGGGCGCAGGGTCGCAGGCTCCCGAGCCGTGGCCAGCCGGCGGCGACGACGGACCCGAGGCCGTCGGGGCGCCCGTCGCGCCGGGCGAGCCCGAGCTCGACGTGCTGCTCGACGCCGCTCTCGGTCGGGGCGATCCCGTCGCGTCGGCTCGCGCCGCGCGGCTCGCCGTCGCGCTCTACGCGGGGTTCGAGCGGGGACGGCCCGTCGGGATCTCCTACTACCTCTACAGGACGCTCCACGCGCTCGACCTCGCCGGCCGGCTTGCGCGGCTGTCGGAGGCGGTGGGGCGCGCGCCGGCCGACGACGGCCGGCGTCTCGGCATGCCGGCAGGTCCGCTCGGCGATCGCCTCGTCGAGGACGAGCTCGCGGTCCGTGCCGACGTGCTGCGCGGGCAGGTCGAAGCCGAGATCCGGGGCCTGCTCGTCGACGAGCGGGGCAGTGCCGCCGTCGCGCGCACCCAGAGGCGCCCGCTCGTCGAGGACGTAGACTTTATGCATGCAACACGCGATGAAATGGTCCGCATGCGGCGGACGCTGTACCCGCTCTCGCGGCTCCTCGCAGCGCGCCTCGCGAAGCGCCGCCGCCGCGGTCGGGCCGGTTCGCTCGACTTCCGCGCGACCATCCGCCGGTCGCTGTCGTCGGGAGGCGTCCCCCTCGAGCCCCGGTTCCGTGCGGCTCGGCCTGCCAAGCCGGAGATAGTCGTCCTCGCCGACCTGTCCGGATCGGTTGCGACCTTCGCGCGCTTCACCTTGCACCTCGTGCACGCGATCTCGTCGCAGTTCTCCGCGGTCCGCACCTTCGTGTTCGTCGACGGCATCGACGAGGTCTCGCGCATCTTCGACCGCTCGCCGACGATCGAGTCCGCGATCGCCCGCGTCGCCGCAGAGGCCGACGTCGTCCACCTCGACGGCCATTCGGACTACGGGCACGCCTTCGGCGTCTTCGCGCAGCGCTGGGGGCGGGAGGTGACCTCGCGCACGAGCGTCGTCGTGCTCGGCGACGCGCGCAGCAACTACCACGATCCAGGTGCCGAGCAGCTCGCGCTCGTCGCCCGCCGAGCCCGGCACGTCTTCTGGCTCAACCCGGAGCCCCGTGCCTACTGGGGAACCGGCGACTCGGTCGTCGAGGCCTACCTTCCGGTCGTCGACGCGATGGTCGAGTGCCGGAACCTCCGCCAGCTCGAGGATTTCGTCGAGCGCCTCGACCCGTAGCCGGGATCGCGCCCGGCCCGAGTCCCACCGGCCCGAGTCCCACCGGGCCGGTGCCGCCCGGAGCCGGCGCGGCGCGTCCCTGCCGCGAGCGCGTCGCGCCAGTCCGGTCGGTTCGCGCCGGTCCGGTAGGGTCGTGAGCATGGACGACATCGCGCAGGGGACGCGCCTCGTGATCGTGCGCCACGGCGAGGCGGTCTGCAACGTCGAGGAGTACATCGGTGGCCACGTGAGCTGCAAAGGGCTGACCGAGCGCGGCGTCCTCCAGGCAAGGGCGTTGGCGGAGCGCCTCGAGCGGACCGGGGAGCTTGCCGGCGCGTCGGCCTTCTACACGAGCATCCTCCCCCGCGCGATCCAGACGGCCGAGGTCCTTGCTCCCGTGCTCGCTCACTCGAGCCGCGACGGCGCGGCGCTGGATCTCGTGCAGACGTGCGCGCTGTGCGAGCGACATCCCGGCGAGGCGGACGGGCTCACCTGGACCCAGTACGTCGAGCGCTACGGTCGCCGCTCGCTCCCGGGCGACGTGCCCGAGGAGCCCCTCTCGCCGGGCGGCGAGAGCTGGGCGGGCTTCCTCGACCGAGCCGCCGCAGCACTCGGGGATCTCGCGAGATCTCACCCGGGCGAGCTCGTCGTCGTCGTCGCCCACGGCGGCGTCGTCGACGCGTCGATGATCCGCTTCCTCGACCTCGCCGACCACGGCGCCGGCGTGCGGTTGCACCCGCACCACACCTCGATGACCGAGTGGCAGCATACGGGTGCCAAATGGCGGCTCGTCCGCTACAACGACGCAGCGCACCTGCTCGAGGTGGGACCGGCACCGCGTGCCGGGGGCCTGTTGTCCGCTCCGCCGGAGTGGGTCGTCGCGGACCCGGGCGTCACCGCTTCTCAGCAGGAGTAGTCGGGATCGAGGCCGTACGGGGAGGCCTCCGGCCCGGGCGTCTCCTGGAGCAGCCAGGGAATGCCGCCGGCGAAGACGTCGGTCGTCTTCGTGCCGGGGTAGACGGCAGTGCCCGCGCACCAGCTGGCGAGGATCGAGAGGCGGTAGAGACCTGGTTCGCTGTAGGGCGGCCGCGTCCAGGGGACGCCGGCGACCCAGAGGGGGATCGCAGGCCCGGGCGGGACGTAGCGCCCGGCGATCTTCGCGAACTGCAGGCTCGTCGAGTAGATCCCGGCCGTCAAGCCCGCTTTGTGGAGCGCGTCGATGGCACCCTGGATCGTCGCGGCGTTCAGCTTCTGCGAGTCCGACCAGTACGAGACGGGGAGGTTGCTGTAGGAGCTCGTCGAGAGGTTGGCGTTCTCGACGTCGAGCCACCACACCTTGGCCGCGACCCCTTGGCTGTTCGCGTAGGCGATCGCGTTCTCCGCTCCGTTGTAGCCGTAGTTGTACGCGTCGCACTGCAGCGCGGACGCCCCGCTGCGCGCCGAGCAGATGCCGGCCGGGCCGTCCTGCTCGAGGACCGAGGCGGCCGGGGTCTCGCCCGGCGAGTTGACGAACAGGTAGAGGCTCGTGCCGGCCGTCGACCCACCGGCCGCCTGCTGGGCCCACGCCGCCTCCGAGGCGAGGCAGGAGTTGAAGCTGCTGTCGAGCCACCCGACGACCTGCAGGATCGCGATGCCGGAGCGGCGCGGCACGTTGGCCTGGATCGAGGTGCTCGAGCCCTTGGCGCACTGGAAGTTGCTCAGGTCGTAACCGAGCTCGCCGGGCGGGAACGTCGAGCGTGCCGGAGCGAGCACGCCGGGCGAGGCGCGCACGATCGCCGCGACCGTCACCGAGGCAGGTGGCGGAGCGTGGAGCAGCGAGCCTGCGTAGTGGGCGTCGCCGAAGTGGAAGACGCGCCCGGTTGCGGTCGCGAGCCAGTAGCCGGCGCCGTCGGCCGTCACGGCGATGCTGGTGACGGTCTTCGGGAAGTGGAGGTGGACGGCAGAGCCGTAGAACGCCGCGTCGCCGTAGTTGTAGACGCCACCGTTCGCCGTGACGAGCCAGTAGCCCTTGCCGTTGGGGGTCGGCGCGAAGGCCACCACGGGCGTGCGGGGAGCTGGCCGGCCTTCGGAGCCGAAGTGCCCGGCATCTCCGAAGTTGAGGACCAGCCCGCTCGCCGTGACGAGCCAGTAGCCCTCGCCATCGGGGGTCGGCGCGAAGGCGACGACGGGGCTCGACGGCGGCGTTGCTGCGCGTGAGCCGCAAAACGGCGCGTCGCCGTAGTTGAAGACGTTGCCGCTCGCCGTGACGAGCCAGTAGCCCTGGCCGTCCGGTGTCGCGGCCATGGCGACGATGCGGCCCTTTCCGAGCCCATGGACCGGCGAGCCGTAGAAGTGGGCATCTCCGAAGTGGTAGACGTCGCCCGACACCGTGGCCATCCAGTAGCCGCCGCCGTCCGGCGTGGCCGCTGCGGCGACGACCGCCGGCAGGTGGGTCGAGGCGGTCGACCCGAAGTCGTCGGCGCCGCCGTATGCAGCGACGGCCCCGTCCGACTCGAACAGGTAGTACGCGGCAGGGAACTTCGACGGGCTCGGCACGGCCGTCGTCGTCGTCGGCTCGCCGGGGTACGTCGTCGTCGTCGTCGGCTCGCCGGGGTACGTCGTCGTCGTCGTCGGCTCGCCGGGGTACGTCGTCGTCGTCG
>DAHWHN010000073.1 GCA_027335685.1 Acidimicrobiaceae bacterium | reverse complement strand
GGTGTGGCTCGGCGCCGCTCGGGGCGGCGACGGCCTGCGGCGCCCGGTAGTCGGTCGGAGGCAGGCCGTCGACGCTCTGGAAGAAGCCGCCGTGGCCTGCCGGGCCCGTGGGCTGGCCCGACAGGAACGCCTGTGCGAACGCAGCTGCCATCCCGATGCCGTTCTCGTGCTGAGGAAAGCCGTCGTACGCGCCGGCCGCAGGGAACGGGCGCCCGGCGAGCAGGTAGTACTCGTCGGACGCATGCACGAGAGCCCGCCCGAGGACCCGGCGGAAGACCTGCTGCCACTCCTCGACGGCGTCGACGACAGCTGCCGCCTCGTCCGTCGTGTGGGGCCGCATCGCCGCCTCGTTCGAGAAGCGGCTGACACCGAGGGGCACGGCGGCGGCCGTCGCGAGCTCGGGGAAGCGCTCGAGGATCCCGGCGAGGGTGTCGTGGAGCACCTCCCCGTCGTTCACGCCCGGGCACACCACGATCTGGCCGTGCACCTCGATCCCGTGGTCGAGCAGGGCCCGCAACCACCGCAGCGAGGTCGCCCCGCGGCGGTTGCGCAGCATGCGGGCGCGCACGTCCGGATCGGTCGCGTGGATCGAGACGTTGAGCGGCGACAGCCTCTCGGTCACGACCCGCTCGAGGTCGATCTCGGTGAAGCGCGTCAAGGTCGTGAAGTTGCCGTAGAGGAAGGACAACCGGTAGTCGTCGTCCTTGACGTACAAGCTCCTGCGCATGCCTTTCGGCAGCTGGTAGATGAAGCAGAACTCGCAGTGGTTGTCGCAGGTCCGGATCCTGTCGAACAACGCGGAGGAGACCTCGATGCCGAGCGGGTCGCCCGCGTGCTTCTCGACGACGACCTCGAGCTCGAGGTTGCCCCGCGCGAGGCCTAGCTCGACGCTCGCCTCGTCGGCGATCAGCTGGTAGGCGATGATGTCGCGGGGCACGGTGCCGTTCATCGAGCGGATCTCGTCGCCGGCCCGCACCCCGGCACGCTCGGCCGCCGAGCCACGGGCAACGGCGACGACCTGCGGGAACGGCATGCACCCAGCCTAGTGTGGCTACCCTGTTTGCCGTGAAGGTCGAACGCGTCCTGCTCGCGGAGCCGAGAGGCTTCTGCGCCGGAGTCGAGATGGCGATCAAGGCGCTGGCGTGGATGGTGCGGATCTTCGAGCCGCCCGTCTACTGCTACCACGAGATCGTCCACAACCGCCTCGTCGTCGAGGAGTTCCAGCGTCAAGGGGTCGTGTTCGTCGACGACGTCGACGACGTCCCCGACGGCGCCCCCCTCATGCTCTCCGCCCACGGCTCGGCTCCCGAGGTCGAGGCCGCGGCGGCGACCCGGTCGCGGACGGTCGTGAACGCCGTCTGCCCCCTCGTGACCAAGGTCCACCACGAGCTGAAAGTCCGCGCGAGCAAGGGCTACACCGTCGTCTACGTCGGCCACGCGGGCCACGAGGAGGCGATCGGGACGATGGCCGTCGCGCCGACGTCGGTTCGCCTCGTCGAGAGCGAGGCCGACGTCGACGCGCTGGAGGGCGTCGAGATGCCGGTCGCGCTCCTCGCCCAGACGACGCTGCCGCACGACGAGTGGCTCGGCGTCGCCGCGCGGGCCCGCGAGCGCTTCCCCGAGCTGTGGATGCCCGGCCGCTCGGACCTGTGCTACGCGACGACCAACCGCCAGGCAGCGCTGCGGGCGATCGCGGGGCGATGCGACGCCGTGGTGGTCATCGGCTCGGCGAACTCCTCGAACACCGTGTCGCTCGCCCACGTCGCCACGGCGACAGGGTGCGCGCGCGTGCTCCGGGTCAACGCCGCGTCGGAACTCCCGGACGACCTGGCCGGCGTCGTCGGCGTGACCGCCGGTGCGTCGGCTCCCGAGTGGCTGGTCGACGAGGTTCTCGCCCGGCTCGCGCCGGCGAGCGGGGTCGAGATCGTCCGGACCGTCGAGGAGCAGGAGTACTTCCCGCCGCCGCCCGAGCTGCGCGAGCTGCTCCGGGCCGTCGCGAGCGCTGCGTCGGTCGGCCTCGGCGTCGCCCCGTCAGGCCCCCATGCGTCGGCCGACGACCGCACCGTCGCCGCGTCACGCCTGCTCGCAGGAACGGTACCGGCATGAGCACGCGAGAAAAGGCGCGCCGGCGGTCGATCGACGAGCTGATCGACGACGTCGCGATCGCCGAGCTCATCGAGTCACAGGGCGTGCCGGACCTCGCGCCGGTCGCCGTCGTCATCGCCGCGTACAACGAGCACGACAACATCACGGCGGTCGTCGAGTCGATCCCCGGCACGATCTGCGGCCTCGAGGTCTCGGTCGTCGTGGTCGTCGACGGCGACGACGACGGGACGGCCGAGATCGTCCGCAAGACCGGCCACGTCGCGGTCGTCGCGCCGGTCAACCGCGGGCAGGGGGCAGCGCTCCGACTCGGCTACCGCGTCGCGCGCGACTACGGCGCCACCTACGTCGTGACCGCCGACGCGGACGGCCAGACCGACCCGCACGACCTCGGGGTCGTCCTCGAACCGGTGGTGACCGGCGAGGCCGACTTCGTGAACGGCTCGCGCCGGCTCGGCGTCACCCACTCGACGGGTGCGCTGCGTAACGCGGGCGTTCTCGTCTTCGGCCGGCTCATCACCTTGCTCACCGGCACGCGCGTCACCGACACGGCCAACCCCATCCGCGCGATGCGCGCGGAGCTGACCGCGCGCCTCGTCCTCGACGAGCCGCAGTACCAGGCATCCGAGCTGTTGATCGGGGCGATCATGAGCGGGGCGCGTTTCGCGGAGCGACCGGTGACGATGTACGCGCGTACCTCCGGCCGGTCGAAAAAGGGCGGCAACCTCACCTACGGCTACCGCTACGGCAAGGTCTTCTTACGCACGTGGTGGCGCGAGCGCTCGCGCCAGGGAGCGGTCGGGTCCTGAACGGGCGCGGGCCTGAACGGGCGCGGGCGCGTCAGTGCGCCGCACCTCCGAAGTCCCGCCAGGTCGCAGCGAGCCCGTCACGGACGTCGTGGCGGGGGCGCCAGCCCGAGGTCGCCGCGCGGGAGATGTCGACGACGACGGCGGGCATCTCGCCCGGCTTGGCCGCGACGTGGCTCGCCCCGATCGCGACCCCCGTGACCTCGCACGCGAGCTCGTGGAGCGCGTTCATCGAGACCGAGTGTCCGGACCCGATCGTCAGCACCGCGGGCGCAACGAAGCCGAGCGCGTGCTCGAAGGCCTCGGCCACGTCGGTGACGAACACGTAGTCGCGCAGCTGCTCGCCGTCGCCGTAGATCTCGATGCCGCCCCCCGACAAGGCGGCCCGCATCAGGCGCGCGACGACGCTGTCCTTCTCCTGCATGCCGAGGCCGTAGACGTTCGTCAACCGCAACGCCACCGTCACCATGCCGTACGACGCGGCGTACGCGCTCATGAGCATCTCGGCGGCCGCCTTCGTCGCGCCGTAGGGCGTGAGCGGCCGGAGCACGAGGCTCTCGTCGATGCACGCCCGCCCGACGTCGCCCGCCACGGCGTTGGTCGACGCGAGGACGAAGCGGCCGACTCCGACGGCACGGCACCGCTCGAGGAGGTGCTCGGTCGCGACGACGTTGGTGCGGAACACCCCGTCGGGGTCCTTCACCGACTGGAGCACCGACGTGATCGCCGCGAGGTGGACGACGGCGTCGGTGCCCTCGGCCAGGGCCTCGTCGACGACCGCGCGCTCGCGCAGGTCGCCGACGACACAGGAGATGCCCGGGTCGGGGAACGGTCGCAGGTCGACGACCGACACCTCGTCGCCTCGCGCCGCCAGGCGCGCGACGACGTGGCGGCCGATGAAGCCCGAGCCTCCGGTGACCACGACACGCATGTCCTACCTGCCTTTCCTCGAGCCACTATCCGGCGAGTCGAGCATCGGGGATCCGCGGCGGCTCGGTGACTCGGCCTCGTCGAAGGCGCGCTGGATCCCCGCTTGCACGGCCGTCGTCATCTCGTCGATCGCTGCGCGCGAGACGCGCCGCCGGCCTCGCGTGTCGATCGCGACCCGCTCGAGCGGCGGGATCGGGTCCCCGACGACGACGCGGACGAAGGCGGGTCGGGGGAACCGCGCCCCGCGCGGCATCGAGCGCTCCAGGCCCGAGACCCCGACCGGGACGACGGGCACGCCGGCGCGCAGCGCGAGATAGGCGGCTCCTGCTCGCAGCTCGCCGACCACGGGCCCCGAGCCGCGCGTGCCCTCGGGGAAGATGACGAGCGGCTCTCCCGCCGCGAGCACCTCCTCCGCGCGCGCGAGCGCCTCGCGGTCGGCGGTGCCGCGCTGGACGGGGAAGGTCCCGAGCAGCTCGAGGAGCCTGCCGACCGACTTGACCTTCCACACCTCGCCCTTCACGATGTAGCGCAGCCGGCGCTTGGTGACGCGCGCCACGACGAGCCAGTCGACGTTCGAGCGGTGCACAGGTGCGAGCACGTACGGACCCGAACGCGGCAGCCTCGTGCGGCCGACGACCGGGCCGGGGAACCACAGACGGCTCGCGCCAACGGCGATGGCACGGCACAGCGCGTAGAAGGCGAGCTCACGGCGGGTGACCGGGCGGACGGTCGACGCTCCGGGCTCGGGGAGATGCGCCCCGGCGCCCGGCTCGCCGCCCGCCGGCACGTCCCGGCCCGCCCCTGCCGGGCCGCCGTGGTCGCCCGCCGCCGCTCCAACGGTCACAGCAGCGCCGCGATCTCGTCGACGACCTCGTCGGCCGAGCGGCCGGTCGAGTCGACGACGATCGCGCCCTCGGCCACGACGAGCGGCGAGTGCGAGCGGCCGGCGTCGAGCCGGTCGCGCCGGGCGATCGCCTCGCTCGCCGCGCGGACGTCCGCTCGCGCGGGCGCGCCGTGCGCGTGCTGGCCCGCCCGGCGCAGCGCCCGCTCCGCAGCGTCCGCGGTCAGGTAGATCTTCAGGTCCGCGTCGGGCAGCACGACGCTCGTGATGTCGCGGCCCTCGACGACCGCCGCGCCCCGGGAGGCGACCCAGGCGCGCTGCCGGGCGACCAGCTCGGCTCGGACGGCCGGATGGCTCGCGACGACCGAGACGACGGCGTCGACCTCGGGCAGCCGGATCGCCTCGGTCACGTCCTCACCGTCGAGCAGGACCGCGTGGCCCATCTCGAGCCGCATCGAGCGGGCGATGCGCGCGAGGCGGTCCGCGTCGTCGGGCGCGACGTCGCGGCGCAAGCCCGCGAGGGCGACGGCCCGGTACATCGCACCGGTGTCGAGCCAGTCGAGACCTAGGCGCCGCGCGAGGCCGCGTGCGACGGTCGACTTGCCCGACCCGCCGGGCCCGTCGATCGCGACGACGGTCACCGCAGGGCCGCGATCGTGTCGAGGAAGCCCGGCCAGCTCGTCTCGACCGCTGCGAAGCCGTCGACGTCGAGCTCGGATCCGGGCCCGCCCGCAAGGCCCGCGACGGCAAGGGCCATCGCGATGCGGTGGTCGCCGTGGGAGTGCACCGTGCCGCGCGGCTCGATCCCGCCGCCACGCACCACCATGCCGTCCTCGGTCGCCTCGACGTCGCCCCCGATCCGGCGCAGCTCGGACGTCGTCGTCGCGATGCGGTCGCTCTCCTTCACGCGCAGCTCGGCGGCGTCGGCGAACACGGTCGTGCCCCGCGCGAAGCACGCCGCGACGGCAAGGACGGGGATCTCGTCGATGCAGTCCGGCACCTCGGCGCCACGCACCTCGGTCGCGTGTAGGTCGCTGTGGCGCACGACGAGGTCGGCCGTCGTCGCGTCCCGCCGGACGAGCTCGATGTCCGCGCCCATGCGCAGCAGCACGTCGACGAAGCCGGCCCGGCCCGGCCCGACGTAGACCTGCTCGACGACGACCTCGCTGCCGGGCACGACGAGGGCGGCGACGACGAGGAACGCCGCCTGCGACGGGTCGCCGGGGACGTCGATCGAGAACGGCGCGAGCTCGGTGTCGCCGCGCACGCGCACGACGTGGTCGCCGCCCTGCTCGGCGACCTCGGCGGGCGCTCCGGCAAGCTCGAGCATCTCCTCGGTGTGGCGCCGCGTCGCGAACCGCTCGCGCACCGTCGTCGGGCCGCTCGCCCCGAGCCCCGCGAGCAGCACCGCCGACTTGACCTGCGCGCTCGGCACCGGCGGGGTGAAGTCGATCCCCTGGAGCTCGCCGCCGCGCACGACGAGCGGCGCGAGGCGCCCGCCGTCGCGACCGTCGATCACGGCGCCCATCTCGCGCAGCGGCTCGACGATCCGCCCCATCGGCCGCCGGTGGATCGACGCGTCGCCGAGCAGGACCGTGAGGAACGGCAGCCGGGACGCGACACCGGCGAGGAGGCGCAGCCCCGTGCCCGAGTTGCCGACGTCGATCGGGCGCTCTGCCTCGCGCAGCCGGCTCACGCCGCCGTCGACGACGACGTGGTCCCAGCGGCGCGCGTCGACCTCGGCACCGAGCGCAGCCAGCGCAGCCGCCGTCCGGACGACGTCGTCGCCGCGCGACAGCCCGACGATCTCCGACCTGCCCTCGGCGAGCGCGGCGAAGATCAGCGCGCGGTGCGAGATCGACTTGTCGCCCGGGACGCGGACGCGCCCGGTGAGCGGTCCCGACCCGAGGATGCGCGCGACGTCGCGCGCCGTCGGCCCGGGGCTCATCCGAGCCTCGCGAGCGCAGGCCGGTAGCCGAGGTCGACGAGGGCCCGGCGCGCGCGCTCGGACGCCTCGGCGTCGATCACGAGGACGAGGACCCCGCGGTCTCCTTCGGCGGAGTGGGCGATCTCGATGTCGCGGATGTTCGCGCCGAGCTCGCCGAGCACGGTCGTCACCTCGGCGAGCACGCCCGGCCTGTCGGGCACGGGGAGCCGGCACTCGACGAGAAGCTCGGGGTGCGGCACGCGGGCGGGAAGGTTCCGCCGCGACGAGCGCGCCTGCTCGAGCAGCTCGATGAGCGCGCCACGGTCGCCCTCGGCGATCATGCGGCGCGCGCGGCCGAGGCGCTCCTGCAAGTCGTCGAGCGCGACGAGGACCGCGCCGGCGTTGTCCCGGAAGATGTCGGGCCAGATCGCCGGCTCCCCCGCCGCGATGCGCGTCATGTCGCGGAACCCGCCGGCTGCGAGCCGGAGCAGCACCGCGTGCTCCTCGGACGCGTCCGAGGCGAGGCACATAAGGGTCGCCGCGGCGAGATGGGGAAGGTGGGACACGATCGCGACCAGCGCGTCGTGGCGCCGTGGGGAGAGCTCGACGGCGTCCGCCCCGAAGGAGGCGACGACGGAGCGCACCGTCCGGAACGCGTCAGGATCGGTCGAGCCGGTCGGGGTGAGCACCCACGTCGCCCCGACGAAGAGGTCCGCGCTCGCCCCGTCGGGCCCCTCCTGCTCCGAGCCTGCCATCGGGTGCCCGCCGACGAAGCGCGGGTCGTCGACCATGTCGACGATCTGGCCCTTCACGCCCCCGACGTCGGTGACGACGAGGCCAGGGTCGCTCCTTCGCTCGGCGAGCAGGCGTCGGGCCACCTCGGCGACCGCGGCCACCGGGGTCGCGACGACGACGAGGGTGGCGTCGGACGGCGGGCCGAGCGCGTCGACGACACCGATCTCGAGCGCACGGGCGGCGCGCCGCTCGTCGATGTCCGATCCCACGACGCGCCAGCCCGCCGACCGGAGCGCGAGGGCCACCGAGCTGCCGACGAGGCCGAGGCCGACCACACCGGCACGGCCCGGTGTCACGCCGGGTCCCGCTCGGCGAGGTCGCGGCGCAGGACGCGTGCGCCCTCGAGGTAGACGTGGCGGAGATCCGCGCGCGGTCGCGCCGTGTGGCAGTGGACGAGCACCCGGATGCAGTGCGGCAGCGCGCCGACGACGGGTGCCTCGAGCGCGCCGAGCAACGGCACGTCGTCGAGGCCGAGCGCGCGCGCCGCAGTCGCGGGGAACGCGGAGACGATGTCGGTCGTCACCGTGAACACGATGCTCACGATGTCGTCGGGCGACAGGCCGTTCACCGCCATCAGCTCCCGGACAAGGTCCCGGGTCCGCTCCCCCACCTGCTCCGCGGTGTCGTCGTCGACCGTGGTCGCGCCACGGATCGCCCGGAGGACCGCTTCCATCGGCGGGCAGCCTACCGGTCGCCGGGACGGCGCGCTCTCACGCGGACCGCCCCGGACCGGGCGACACGTCCGCCTCGGCGGGCACGGCCGAGCCAGATGCCGAGGCTGTCAGCGACCGCACCTCGTCGATGTCGAGCAGTCGCCAGGCGCCCGGCCGGAGGTGCGGGTCGCTGATCGGACCGATGCGGGTGCGCACGAGGCGCCGCACGGGGTGCCCAACCGCGTCGCACATGCGGCGCACCTGGCGGTAGCGGCCCTCGTGGATCACGATCCGCAGGACTCCCGGACCACGCCGGCTCACCTTGGCCGGCGCCGTCACGACGCCGGGCTCGATCTCCACGCCGTCGCGCAGCGCGCGCAGCGCAGCCGGTCCGGGGTCGCCGACGACCTCGGCGAGGTACTCCTTGTCGACGCCGTGGCTCGGGTGCGCGAGCAGCTGGGCGAGCTGGCCGTCGTTCGTCACGACGATGAGGCCCTCGGTCGCGACGTCGAGGCGCCCGACGGAAAAGACACGCGGGCTGGCCGGCACGAGGTCGACGATCACCGGGCGGCCGTCGGGGTCGCTCGCGCTCGTCACGACCCCGGCCGGCTTGTTCACGAGGTAGGCGACGAGACCCGGGAGGACGCCGACGGGCCGGCCGTCCACCTCGACGACGTCGCGCGCGACGTCGACGCGGCGGCCGAGCACGGCCGTCGTGCCGTTGACCCGCACGCGGCCGGCCGCGATGATCTCGTCGCAGCTGCGGCGCGAGCCGAAGCCGACCCGCGCGAGGACCTTCTGCAGCCGCTCGCCCTCCGAGGCCACGACGCTCATCGCCTCGCGCTCAACCCTCGGCTCGCATCCGGTCGGTGTCGTCCCGCCCGACCGGAGCGTCCTCGCTCGTGCGCAGGACCCGCTCGAGCGCCTCGACCGTCGCCGTGTCGGGGACGAACTGCCCGAGAGGCGGCAGGTCGGCCGTGCTGTCTAGGCCGAGGCGCTCGAGGAACAGCGCCGTCGTGCCGAACAGGATCGCCTGGCCTGGCCCGTCGTCGCGCCCGACCGGTTCGACGTAGCCCCGGCTCGTGAGGAGCCGGATCACCCCGTCCGCGTTGACCCCGCGGATCGCCGCGACCTGGGCCCGGGAGATCGGCTGTTTGTAGGCGACGATGGCGAGCGTCTCGAGCGCGGCAGCAGACAGGCGCGCCGGGGCGTCGTCGAGGACGAACCGCTCGACGTAGGCCCGGTACGCGGGATGGCTCTGAAGCCGGTAGCCGCCGGCGACCTTGACGAGCTCGAAGCCCCGCTCCTCCTCCTCGTAGCCGGACCTCAGCGCGCCGCAGAGCTCGTCCACCCGCTCCACCGATATCTCGAGCAGCTCCGCGAGCAGGCCCGGCGAGACGGGCTCGGTGGCGACGATGAGGACCGCCTCGAGCGCGGCCGCCTCGGCACGCCACTCGAAGGGGAGCGCGCTCACGACCCGGAACCGTCGGGGACGTGCCTCGCGCCCGACGCGCGAGCAGGTGCGGCCACGAGCTGGTCGTCGTCGTCCACCGGGACCTCGCCCGGACCGGTGGGCGAGGCGGCGGTCCAGACGACGGTGAGCTCGCCGAAGGTCCCGACCTGGTCGAGGTCGACCATCGCCCTCTTGTACAGCTCGAGCAGGGCGAGAAAGCACGCGACGACGTGCGCTGTCGAGGCGGAGCGGGCGGTGAGGTCGCGGAAGGTCATCGTGCCCTTCTCCGGCAGCGTCACGACGAGCTCGTCGAGGGCGGCCTGCACGCTCACCTCGTCGCGCACGAGCTGCGCGGTCGGCACGACCTCGGGCGGGCGCGCGGCGAGCGCCCGGCGGGCCGCGGCGACGACGTCGTCGGCTGTCACGCCGGCGAGCAGGTCCGGGGCGCGCCGCTCGAAGCGCTCGTCGGGCCCGGCGCGGCGCGCGAGCGAGCGGGAGGCGGCCAGCTCGAGCTTGCCGAGGACGTCCGCGGCGCCGGAGAAGGTCCGGCACTCGACGAGGCGGGCGAGCAGGTAGTCGCGCGCCTCGAACAGCGCGAGGTCCTCCTCGAGATCCGCGTCGTGCTGCCCGGGCAGCAGGCGGCGGCACTTCAGCTCGACGAGCGTCGCCGCGATGAGGAGGAACTCGGTCGCGAGCTCGAGGTCGAGCTCGCCGATCCGCCGCGTCTCCGCGAGGAAGCCGTCGACGATCTCTGCGAGGCGCACCTCGTAGACGTCGACCTGCTGCGCGCCGATGAGCCGGAGCAGGAGGTCGAAGGGCCCGTCGAAGACGTCGATGTGGACCTCGTAGGCCATCGCCGAAGGCTACCCCGGCAGCAGCGGCGGCCCGGGAACGGCCCTGCAGACCGGGGCTAGCCTCTGTCGATGGCCCGCATCTTCTCCGGTATCCAGCCCTCGGGCACTCTCCACGTCGGCAACTACCTCGGCGCCGTCCGCCAGTGGGCCGCGACCCAGGCCGACGGCGACGCGCTCTACTGCATCGTCGACCTCCACGCCCTCACGCTCGACATCGCGCCCGACGAGCTGCGCGCACGGACCCTCGACACCGCGATCGGCCTTCTCGGCGCGGGACTCGACCCCGACGTCTGCACGCTGTTCGTCCAGAGCCACGTGCCCGAGCACACCGAGCTCACCTGGCTACTCGAGTGCACCGCCTCCTACGGCGAGCTGCGGCGGATGACGCAGTTCAAGGAGAAGGGGGCGGGCCAGGAGTCGGTGCGTGCCGGTCTGCTCACCTATCCCGTGCTCATGGCCGCCGACATCCTCGTCTACGACGCCGAGCACGTGCCCGTCGGCGACGACCAGCGCCAGCACCTCGAGCTCGCGCGGACGCTCGCGGCCCGGTTCAACACGCGCTACGGCGACACCTTCGTCGTGCCCGAGGCGGTCATCCCCGCGATCGGCGCGCGCGTCATGGACCTCCAGCAACCGACACGTAAGATGTCGAAGTCGACGGCGACTCCCCTCGGGACGATCGCGATGACCGACCCGCCCGAGGAGATCGTCCGCAAGGTGCGCAAGGCGGTGACCGACGTCGGCAACGACGTGGCCTACGACCCCGACACCAAGCCCGGGATCTCGAACCTGCTCGAGCTCCTCGCCGCTGCGACTGGTGGGAGCCCGGCGCAGCTCGCCGCGGGTTATTCGAGCTATGGCCAGCTGAAGAACGACGTCGCCGACGCGCTCGTCGAGCTGCTCGCGCCCGTCCGTCGGCGCATCGCGGAGCTCGAGGCCGACCCCGGGACCGTCCACGCGATCCTCGACAAGGGCTCGCACAAGGCCCACGGGCTCGCCACGCCGGTCCTCGACCGGGCCCGCGCCGCCGTCGGCCTCACCGCTCGACGCCCCTGAGGGGCACGGCGCGCCGGACCCCGAGGGCGCGCTAGGCCCCGACCGAGGACTTCCAGGCCATCATCGCCCGCGTGAGCTCGCCGGAAACCTCGGAGAACGGCGAGCCGGCCTCGAGGGCCGCGTTCGCGGCGTCTCGCCGTCCGCCGGCGACATGGTCGACCACCTTTGCGGCCTCGGCGTGGAAGCGCGCGTGGAGGTCGCGCACGAGCACGTAGCTGCTCGACGCGCGCTCGGCCGTCTCGACCGTGCGATGCAGCCACACGCCGAACTCGCACCTGCAGTCGTCGCTCGGGCTGTCCGACAGCCGCAGGAGCAGCCTGCACGACCCGACGCTGCCCTGCTGTCTGACGGCACGACGCACGACGCACGACGCCGTTGAGACCACGATGGCGTCCGGGCGCACGGCGTCGGGGCGCGCACCCGGCAGCTGGTGCGCGGCGCGGAGCAGCGCGGCGCTGCGCGGCTGGTCACGCTTCTACAAGACGATGTCGCCCCAGTACTGCAACGCGTGGTTGAAGATCGTGTCGAGCACGCCCGGCGCGGCGAAGACGAGCACGAGGACGAGCACCATCGACAAGGAGCGGAGCCGGTAGTACGACGCGAGCGCGGAGCTCGGCAGGAGGCGCTCGAGCACGGCCGAACCGTCGAGCGGCGGGATCGGGATGAGGTTGAACACGGCGATGACGACGTTGACCTCGCCGAGGAAGAACAGGACGAGGTCGAGGAGCGGCCACTGGTCGAGCGGGGTGAAGCTCAGGCTCGCGAGGCCCGACTGGGTCGCGACGAGCCGGAACGCGAACCCGGCTGCGAGCGCGAGCACGATGTTGACGAAGGGACCGGCGAGGCCGACGAGCACGGCCTGGTTGCGGGGATGGCGGAGCCGACCGACGTCGACGGGGACCGGCTTGGCCCAGCCGAACGCGTAGCCCGTCGTCACGATGAGCAGGATCGGCAACAGGATCGAGCCGACCGGGTCGATGTGACGCAGCGGGTTCGCCGAGAGCCGCCCGGCGCGCTTCGCGGTGTCGTCCCCGCACCAGTTCGCGACGACGCCGTGGGAGACCTCGTGGATGATGATCGTCGGGATGAGGACGAGGAAGTAGACGACGTCGGTCCTCGACACGATGTGCTTGCGGGCGACCTCGTAGACGATACCGAGCAGGACTGCGCCGCCGCCCAGCATCCACGGTCCGTAGTGGTGGAACCGGGTCCGGCCGGCTCCCTCGCTCAGCGCCACCGAGTCGTCAGCGCGGGAGCGACGCGCATGCGATGCAGGTGGTGACGGCAGGCTTGGCTTCGAGGCGAGCCGGCGCGATCGGCTTGCCGCACCGCAGGCACGTGCCGTAGGTGCCGGCCTCCACGCGTTCGAGCGCACGCTCGACCTCCGCGAGCGAGCTGCGCAGCTCGGAGGCCAGAGCCTCGGCCTCGCTGCGCTCGGCGGTCACCTGGCTCGAGTCGGCGAAGTTCGCGTCGTACGCGAGCCCGGTGTCGCTCGCACCACCGAACCCCAGCTCAGCGAGCTGGCGCGCGAGCGTCGACCGCTCCTGCTCGAGGAGGGCCTTGTACTTGGCCACTGGGATGGCAGTCTGCGCGTCGTTGGCCACCTCGTGAGCCTACTTTGCCCGCGTCGCCGCGCAGCGCCGGGCCGGGTCGGACCACCAGGCCGGACCGACCCGGCAGGGCTCGACCCTACGACGGTCCCGGCCGCGGCTGCCGGGTGGCGCCGGCACGCGGGTGCGCGGCCCGATAGGCGCGGTGGAGGTGCTCCTGCGACACCTTCGTGTACACCTGCGTCGTCGTGATCGACGCGTGTCCGAGCAACTCCTGGACGACGCGGATGTCGGCTCCGTGGTCGAGCAGGTGCGTCGCGCAGCTGTGGCGCAGCACGTGTGGGCTGACCTTGGCCGCCAGGCCGGACCGGACCGCCGCGGCGCGCACTACCGCCCACGCCGCCTGGCGGTCCAGGCGCCGGCCCCGCGTCGAGACGAACACCGCGTCCGCGTCGTCGCGCCCCTGGCGCCGCCTGGCGACGAGCTCGGGACGCCCACCGGGACCGAGCCACGCCTGCACGGACGCGACCGCCGGCGAGCCGATCGGGACGATCCGCTCCTTCGCGCCCTTGCCGAACAGCCGGACGAGGTGCGCGTCGAGGTCGAGGTCGCCGAGCGACAGCCCGACCAGCTCGGAGATGCGCGCCCCGGTCGCGTAGAGCACCTCGAGCACTGCCCGGTCGCGCCGCGCCCGGGCACCGTCGCCGGACACGGCCGCGAGCAGCATCTCCACCTCGTCCTCGGTGAGCGGCTTCGGCAGCCCGGCCGGGACGCGCGGCGCCGCGACGAGTGGCGTCGGGTCGGCCGGTGCCGCCCGCTCCGCATGGGCGAAGCCGTGGAGCCCGCGGATCGCCGCGAGCGCCCGGGCCCGCGTCGCCGGCGCCCTGCCGGCCTGCTCGAGGACGCGCAGGTACTCCTCGACGACCTCGGGCGTCGCCTGGGCAAGCGCGAGGTCTCGCCGCGCGAGGAACTCCTCGTAGGCGAGGAGGTCCCGGCGGTACGAGGAGATCGAGCTCGCCGCGCGGCCGCGCTCCACGGCGAGGTACGCGAGGTACTCCTCGGCGTCGAGCGAGAGCGGAGCGCGCTCGGCGCGGGCCGTCGGCCCGCGCGGCGCAGCCTCAGCCACCCCTCTTCGCCGCGCCGCGGCCGCCGGC
>DAHWHN010000058.1 GCA_027335685.1 Acidimicrobiaceae bacterium | reverse complement strand
ACGCTCTTGATGCTCTGCACGACGCCCAGCACCGAGCTCACGGTCGAGTTCCCGAGCGACAACCACCCGACGCCGTCGGCGGCGTTCGCAGCGTACTGGTTCGCCCGCACGACGCTCCCCTGGAGCTGGAGCATGCTCGCGGCGCCGGCGGGGTTGTCCGAGGCGACGTTGATCGCGTCGCCCGTCGAGACCTGCTGCTCGGTCGTCGCGAGGCTCGCCTGGTCGGTCGTGAGTCCGTTGACCATCGTGTCGGCGAGCACGCTCGGTGTGATGACCACCGGCATGCCCGACGAGATCATGCTCATGGCACGCCTCCTTCTACACTGCTGCCAGCAGCGACTGGATCGTCTGGTCGATGACGCTCACGACCTTCGCCGAGGCCTGGTAGCTGGCCTGGTACTGCATGAGGTCGGTGAGCTGGGTGTTCTCGTTGACGCCCGAGACGGCCTGGAGCGCCTGCTGGGCCTGGCTCGCGACCGAGGTCTGCGAGGCGAGCTGGCTGTTCGCGTTCTGCGTATCGGCCCCGATGCCCTGGACAAGGTTCTGGTAGGCGAGGTCCGGACCCGTCGACACGGTGCCGAGCTCGGCCATCGCCTGCGCGTTGCTCGCGTCGTTCGGGCCGATGGGCGATCCGGTAAAGGCCTGCGCCGTCCCCGGAGTTGGTCCGCCAAGTCCCGTGCCCCCGCTCGTACCTGACGAGATCGTGGACGTCACCATGAATCCAGTCGACCCGGGATTTCCAATGTTCGTGAGCGACAGCTGCGTGCCGCTGTTCACCACGGACGCCATGACCGACAGTCCGTTGGACGCAAACTGACTGTTAAGCCCCGCAGCGATCGCGGTCAACGACTCCCCCGGCGTGGTTGTGAGGGTGGCAGAGGTCGCCACGCCGGGCTGCGAGACGGTCAAGGTTTCTGCCGTGCTCACCGTACCCGCGCCGAGCGTCGATCCGAGGTCTTGCGCCTGCGAGCCACTCGCGGCGATCATCTGTGGATTTCCTGCGATCACGGCGCTCACCGATATGTTCGACGCCGTGACGGTGGTCGTCGAGCTTCCCGTTGCGGTGAAAAGCGGACCTCCGGCCGACGGGGGCGAACCGCCATAACTGAAGCCCTGAGCCAGCTGGTTGTTGACCGTCGTCGCGAGGTCGCTCGCGACGGTGTTCAGGCTCGCCTCGTACTGCGGGATCGTCACGTTCAGGCCCGTCAGCTGACCCGCGATCGTCCCACTCGTCACGGAAACCAGGGCGCCGTCCGTCGAATTCGCTGCATCGGCTGGCGTCGGGTACGCATAGACGCCAAGCGGCGGCGAGGACGGGGTCGATGAGGACGAGGACGACGAGGTCGGTGGGATCGCCTGCACCTTGAGCGTGTCCGCCGTGCTGCCCTGGACGAGCGTGACGCCCCCGATCGTGACCTGCGCCGTGCCGTTCTCCTGCATCGTGACGTTGACGCCGGCGAGCGACGCGAGCTGTCCGAGCGCGTTCTGGAGCTGGTCGTTGAGCGACCTCGCGCCCGATCCGCCGCTGTTCGCCGTCACGATCGACTGGTTGAGCGACGCGACCTGCGCGAGGAGGCTGTTCGCCTGGCCGACGTTCGAGCCGAGCTCGCTCGCCGTGTTCGTGGCGAGCTGGCCGAGCTGGGTCGAGGCCTCGTTGAGGCTCGTCGCGAGACCCTGGGCCATGTCGACGATCTGGGTGCGGGGTGCGAGGCTCGACGGGTCCTGCGCGATCGAGTCCCAGGCGGACCAGAAGTTCGACAGCTGGCCAGCGATGCTCGTGTTCGCGCTCTGCGTCGTCGACGCGGAGGAGTTCTGCCCGAGCGGAAAGACGTCCTGGATGCCGGTCAGCACCTGCTGGAGCGCGCCGATGTTCGATAATGTTCCCTGAGCTTGCAGATTGTTCGCGCTGAGCAGCAGGTCGTTCGCCTGCGCGATCGAGGTGACCTGCACCCCGCTGCCGACGTCGGGGGTGCCGCCGCCGGGCAGCGCGGCGAGCGAGGCGCTCTCGGTCACGTACCCCGGCGTCTGGGAGTTCGCGATGTTCTGGGTGGCCGCGTCGATCTCGGCCATCGAGGCGTTCAGCCCCGAGATGGCGATGCTCAGTCCCTGGTCCATGTCGCTCAGGCTTTCGTGTTGAGGATGTTCGCGCTGCGCGCCGAGATCACCGGCGTGCCGGTCGCGTCGTAGGAGGTGGCGCTGTCGACGCCGAGCATCGCGAGCGCGGCGGAGGTGGCGAGGTAGCCACGCGCGAGGAGCTTGCGGTTCTCGCCGCAGAGCAGGCCGACCCGTTCGACCGCGGTCTTCAGCTCCTCGCGCTCTTGGCGGAAGATGTAACTCCACGGCTCGGGCGCGGCGCCTGCCACCTCGCGCAGCGTCGACTCCGGGGAGGTGCCGAGGTACGCCGCCGCGTCGGCGAGCGCCGCCCGGAAGAGCTCGTCGCTGTGTCGGACCGCCTCGATCGCCTGCTCGAGCTCGCTCGTCGTCTCGTTCACCCAGGTGCCGCCTGCCCCGGTCAGCATCATCTGCTGGACCTCGAACTTGAAGCGGAGGTGGCCGAGCGCGTCGGTCTGCGCGGCGATCGAGCGGGCGAGGACCTCGAGCGGCCCGTCGGTGTCGTGTTCCACAGCTTCACTCATCGGCCACCGCACCCCCGTGCTTGAGCACCTTCTCGCTCCGCCGCCCCTGCCCGCCACTGTGCCCCTGCCCGCCGAGCTGTGCTGTCGCCTCGGGCCGTCCTCACTGCTGCTGGAGCACGTAGCTCGTGAAGTAGACGGCAGAGACCTCCTGCGCGCCCTCGGACTGGCCGAACACCTGCTGGAAGGAGCGGAGCAGCGCGCGTTGCAGCGCGATCCGCCCGGCCGGCGAGAGCAGGGTCTGGTAGGAGTCGGCGCCGATGATCTGCACGGCATTGCCCATGAGCTCGGAGTTGTCCTTCGTCGCCGTCTTCACGCTCCCGACCTTGGTGAGCTGGAGGCTGATCGCGATCTGCGCGAGGCTCCCGTCGGGCAGGTTGACGGTCACCGACTCCGGGAAGTCGTAGATCACGCCCGCCGGCACCGGGTTGTGCGGTCCGTAGTGGGGCTTCATGATCTTGCCCTTGGCGACGTAGCCGACCAGCAGCACGAGCACGGCGAGCGCGATCGGCTTGACCGGCTTCTTCTTCTTGCCGCCCTCCTCGCCGCCCTTGTCGCCCTTCTTGCCCTTGCCCTTGCCTTTGCCCGCGGGCTCCGGCTCCTCCGCCGCGGGCGTCGCGGCCGCGGCGGTCGGTGGGCGGATCCCCGCGAGCCGGCTCGCCGCGGCCTGTGCCGCCGGCGTCGTCGCTGTCGCCATCACTCCTCCTTCGTCGTGTCGATCGGGCGCCGCCACATCGGCGTCACGCCACTTTCAGGCCGAGGATCACGACGTCGATCCTGCGGTTCTTCGCCTGGTTCGCCGGCGAGTTGTTGGGCGCGGCAGGGTGGGTGTCGCTGTAGCCCGTCGCGGTGAGGCGGGTCGCAGGGATCCCGTCGACGGCGTTCAGCCGGTTCGCCACGTTCGCGGCACGCGCGGCGGACAGCTCCCAGTTCGACGCGAACGGCCCCCCCGTGATCGGGACGTTGTCGGTGTAGCCCTGGACCTCGATCAGGTTCGGCTGCGTCTGCAGCACGCCGGCGATCGTGTCGACGACCCGGTCACCCGTCCGGCCGAGCGACGCCGAGTCGGTCCGGAAGAACACCCGGTCCGCGAGGATCTGCACGGTCACCGCGGCGGGTCCGAGGTTGACCGCCGCGTCGACCGAGAGCTTCTGCTTCGCGAGCGCGGCGGAGATCGCGGCGGCGACCTGCTGGAGCTGGGCGGTGTTGACCTTGGCCGATCCGCCGCCGGTCCCGACCTGGGACGCCGTGCCGGCCTGCCCGGCGATCGCCGGCGCGGAGAGCAGCCCGTTGCCTCCGGGCAGGACGACCGCGGAGGGGTTGAACGTCTCGGTCAACCCGAGCTTGAACTCGAGGAACTTCTTCACGTTGATCGAGCTCATCGCGAACAGCACGACGAACAGCGCGAGCAGGAGCGTGATCATGTCCGCGTAGGTGAGGAGCCAGCGCTCGCTGTTCTCGTGCTCGCCTCCGTGACCGCCACCGCGCCGGCGACGCGCCGTCGTGCTCACGCCGCGGCGCCCTTGTCGACAGCCCCGGCCCGCGACTGCGGCGCGAGGAACGACTCCATGCGCGTCCGGACAAAGCGCGAGCTCGCGCCGTTCTGGATGGCGAGCAGCCCCTCGATCTCCATGTGCTTGATCTGGACCTCGATGTCGCTCGCCCGCTTCAGCTTGTTCGAGATCGGCAGCCAGATCAGGTTCGCGCTGAGCACGCCCCAGAGGGTCGCGGTGAACGCGGAGCCGATCGCGGGACCGAGCGACTGCGGGTCGGAGAGGTTCCCGAGCACGTGGACCAGCCCCATGACCGTCCCGATGATGCCGAGCGTCGGGGCGAAGCCGCCCATGTCCGCGAAGAGCTTCGCACCCATGCGGTGGCGGGCCTCGGTCGAGGCGATGTCGTTCTCGAGCACGTCGAGGATCTCCTCGGAGTTCGTGCCGTCGACCGCGAGCTCGATGCCGCGGCGCAGGAACGGGTCCTCGATGCTGTGCGTCTCCTTGTCGAGGGCGATGATGCCCGAGTTCTTCGCGATCCCCGCGAGGCGGGCCATCTCCTGGATCGCGACCTCCATGTCGTAGGCGTCGCCGCCGGTCGCGCGCTTGAGGATCGGCTTGACGCCCTTGAGGTCGGACTTCATGTACCCGGCCGTCGCGGCGAAGTACGTGCCGCCGAAGACGAGGAGCAGCGGTGCCGGCTTGATGAGCACGGTCGGGCTGCTGCCGTCGAGCACCATCGCGACGAGGACGCACGCGAGCGCCCCGCCGATCGCCATCGTCGTCCAGTTGTCCTTCACCGCCGCGCTCCTTCGCCGTCACCGGGTGCGTCGCCCAGCCCGGCGCCGGGGACGTCGCCAGGGCCGTCGCCGGGGACGTCGTGCAGAGTCGCGCCGCCGAGGTGCTCCCGTCCGGCTCCGGGCTCTCCGTGTCCTGCGCCCGCACCGGCTCCGACGAGACGGAGCGGCCCGGCACCGCTCCCGGCGGGCCCGCGCGACGCGACCGCGTGCGGCTCGTGCGGGTAGCTGTCCGCAAGCGCCTGGACCGCCGCGCGGTCCTCCCGGTGGAGCCGGACGACGTCCTCGATCGACTCGGTCACGATGTAGCTCGTGCCGCTCACGAGGAGCACGTGCGTCTCGGGTCCGCCGTCGACGCGCTCGATGAGCGCGCCGTTTATGGCGATCGGATGGCCTTGGACGTTGTGCAGCGTGATCATCCCGTCTTCCTGACGTCCGGGCGAGCGGAGAGCGCGCCGCCACATGACCTATCGGCCACCGCGGGGCCGATCTTGAGCGTGCCCGAGGGGGCTCGGGAGCGTGCTCGCGTCCGAGCCCGGACTGGTCCGGGAGCGGTCCGGCGCCGGCGCCCGGCGCCCGAGCCTCAGGCGTCCGGCGAGCGGAGCGAGCGGAGGTGGCGGCGTGCGCCGTCGCGGGGCTCGCCGTCGCGGGACCTCGGGTCGCGGGACTTGGCGACGTCGGGCCGTGCACCCTCCTGCGGGGCGCCCGTGGTCCCGGTGAGGCTCGACGGACCCGATCGCGACAGCCGGGCCGCAGCGAGCAGGGCGTCGGCCGCGACAGGACCCTGCGTCGGCTCGAAGGTGACCCTGCCGATCGACACGGGCTCGTCGAGGGCCTCGCCCCCGTCGGCTCCGGTGAGCAGCGAGGTGATCCAGGCGACGACGATCTCGCCCTGGGACCGGTCGGTGTCGGGGAGCGCGACGCCGAACTCGCGAAGCCCGAGGCGGGCGATGACGTCCTCGCCGCGCAGCTCGGTGCGCAGCATCCTCGCGACCCGGTAGATCGTCGACGTGCTCGGTGGGGCGACGTTGCGCCCCGAGGCGGCCTCGCCGATCGCGATCGACAGGACCGTCGCGCACTCCCCCGCCCTCGTCGCGCGCCGGACGACGTGGTCGACGACGAACGCGAAGGCCCCGAGGTTCATGAGCCCCGTCTGGTCGTCACGAGTCGTCACGGCACGGCCTCCCCTCATAGTGTGACAAGCGAGAGCAGGCCCGTGCCATAGCCGTCGAGCGTCACCTCGAAGTGCTCGCTCGTGGCTGCCGCGGCGATCTTGTCCGCGTCCGGGAGCTTCTCGCCGGGCGCGTAGCCCGCGATCTCGTGGAGCACGCAGCGAGCCCCGTCGGTGCGGACGATCTTGCCGAGCACGTTCGCCACCTCGTGGAAGCTCTCGGACAAGACGTCGGGAAGCGTCCCCGACTCGGCCCACTCCGCAGCGGTCTCGGGCGACATGAGCGTCAGCGCGCCGGACAGCCCGGACGCGATCGGCGTCTCGACGACGCAGATCGCCGACTCCGCGCCGTCGGGGTCGCCATAGGTCGCCGTCCAGCGTGCCGCCTGGCGCGCGGGGCCGGACGCGGCGCGCGTCACCGAGACGTGCATGCGGACGAGCCCTCCGAGCAGGCTCGCGATCGCCTCGGCCCGGTCCGCCGCCTCGCTGCCCCGCGACTGCGCGGTGCCTCCCGTCCGGCCCGCGAGGAAGCCCTCGATCTTGTCCGCGAGGTCCGCGCCCGTGAAGGGCTTCGCGACGAGAAAGGCGGCTCCCGCCGCGAACGCGCTCTCCTGGACGGCCTCGCTCGACTCCGACGTCACGAAGCCGAACGGCACGGTCCACTCCGCGGCGCGCAGCGCCTGGAGCAGCTCGAGCCCGGTCATGCCGCCCATGTTCCAGTCGCACAAGATGAGGTCCACGGGCTCGACCGGCAGCAGCTCGATCGCCGCCTCCGCGCTCTCGGCTTCGAGCACGCCGCTCACCGCCTCGATGTTGCGCAGCTCGCGCGACACGATCATCCTCATCGCCCGGCTGTCGTCAACTACGAGCACCCGCACGTCGTCCTCCCTCTCTCCTCCGGGGACGGCCCAGCGCCCCGACCCTCTGTCTGTCCACGGGCTGCGACGCCGCCCGGCGCGCCGGCTCCGAGCCCGCGCGACCTGGCGTCCGCCCGATCGTCCATCCGGTCGACCTGTCGCCTAGTAGCGAAACCGCCGGACGAGGCTCTGCAGCTCCGCGGCCATCCGGGCGAGCTCGCCAGCCGCTCGCTCGGTGTCCGCAGTACCCGACGAGGTCGACTCCGCGACGCTCGCGACGCCGGCGATGCTCGCCGTGATCTCCGCCGCGCCGTCCGCCGCGCTCGCGACGGACCGGGCGATCTCGTTCGTCGTCGCGGTCTGCTCCTCCACGGCAGAGGCGATCGTCGACTGGATGTCGTTGATCTGGCCGACGATCTCGCCGATGCGCCCGATGGCCGCGACGGCGCCCTCGGCGTCGGCCTGTATCGCGTCGATCTTCGCGCCGATGTCCTCGGTCGCGATCGCCGTCTCGCGTGCCAGGTCCTTCACCTCGTTCGCGACGACGGCGAAGCCCTTGCCGGCCTCGCCCGCCCGCGCGGCCTCGATTGTCGCGTTGAGCGCGAGCAGGTTCGTCTGCTGGGCGATCGCGGTGATGACCTTCACGACCTTGCCGATGTCGGCGGACGAGTCGCCGAGCTTCGCGACGGTCTGGTTCGTCGACGCGGCGACCTCGGCCGCGAGGGTCGCGACGCGCGCCGCCTCGGACGCGCTCTTCGCGATCTCGCGGATCGACGCGCTGAGCTGCTCCGAGGCCGCAGCGACGGTCTGGACCCCGCTCGCGACGCTCTCGGCGGTCGCAGACACGACGCGCGCCTGGCTCGACGTCTGCTCCGCGCCGCTCGACATCTGGGCGGCGGTCGCGGTGAGCTCCTCGGCGGCACCCGCGAGACCCTGGCTGCTGTCGCCGAGTGAGCGGATCCGCTCCCGCAGGTCGGCGACGAACGCGGCGAGCCTCTGGCCGACCTGGCCGACCGGGTCGTCGCCCGACGTCGCGATCGCGACCGTGAGGTCACCGGCTGCCGCGGCGTTGACGACGTCGAGGATCTCCGCGACCTTGGCCCGCAGCTCCTCCTCCGCCGCGCGCTCACGGGAGCGGTCCGCGACCCGCTGGAGGGCATCGCCGAGGATCCCGGCCACGCTGCGGAACGCCGCGACCCGTCCGCCCGCCGCGTCGAGGCGCTCGGCCCCGACGAGGTCCATCACGCCGACGACGGCGCCGTCGAGCACGAGCGGGAACGCGATGCAGCCGGCGACGCCGGCACGTCGGGCGACCGGTGCGCGCACGCAGTCGGGCTCCTCGGCCAGGTCGGCGACGACGACGAGGTCGCGCGCGCGCGCGGCGCGCCCGACGACCCCGACGCCCTCGGCGACGCTCGCCGTGCGGGTCAGCTCGCGCAGCTCGGGTGGCGCCGCACCCGTCTCGGCCGCGACACGGAGCACGCGCTCGGCCGGATCGAGCGCCCAGTAGGAGCCGTAGGTGAAGCCGAAGCCGCTCCGGGCCGCGTCGAGCCCCGCCCGCAGGACCTCCTCGACGTCGTGCGCACCCTGCACCGCCTGCAGGACACTGCTCAGCGCGGCCGAGTCGGCTGCCGCGACGCGCTGGAGCTCGGCCTGCGCGGCGACGGCGTCCTGGCTCGCCTGCTGGGCGGCGATCGCCTCGTTGAGCCCCGCCGCGACCGCGCCGAGCTCGTCCCGGCTCGTGACCCGGGCGCGCGCCGCGAGGTCGCCGGACTCGACCGCGGCGATCGTCTCGCCGATCGAGCCGAGCGGGCGCGTGATCGAGAGCACGAGCCACCACGTCGCGAGCACGGCGAGGAGGATCCCGAGCACGACAAGAGCCCCGAGGGCGACGAGCGAGCTGTTCACCTCGCTGACGACTCGGCCCTTGGCCGCCATCTCGACCGTCGAGGTCATCGCGCTGAGCGCGTCGAAGTCGGCCTGGGTCGCGTTCGAGATGTTCGCGTTCGTGACCGACATGACGGTGATCGCCGCCCGGGTGTTGCCCGCCGCGACGTCCGCGAGCACCTCGTTCGTGTAGCCGTTGTAGACCGACAGGTCGTGGACCGTGCGCGCGACGGTCGCGTCGAAGCGCGCCGGGAGCCCTGCGCCGACGGCGAGCCTGCCGAGCTCGTCGAGAGACGCGACCGCCTGCGCGTGGCCCTGGTGGACCTGCTGGATCGTCGCCTCGAGAAGGGACTGCTGGCTCGCCTCGTGGAGCGAGGCGAGCGCGGACACCATGTTCGACTGGTCGTCGTCGGTCAGCCATCCCTCGTAGGCGTTGCGCTCCGCCTGAAAGACCTGGAAGGTCTCGTTCGAGCTCACGACCTTCGCGCGCGTGCCGAGCAGCCCCGCGCCGGCGATGGCGACACAGGTCGCCCACACGATCGCGAGGACGAGCACGAGACCGACCAGCCGGCTGCGCACGCTCACGTCGCGCACCCGCCCGAGCCCGCGGCGCGCCACCCGGGACGCCGGGCGCACGCCCGACCGGCTTGCGCTCGCTCGGTCCGGGCGCTCGCTCGGGCCGGCGACGGGGCGCGGCCGCGGCTCGTGTGGTGCCCCGAGCTCGAGCGGACCGAGCTCGAGGGAGCGGCGCGTCCGCGGCTCCGGGCGCCGCCCGGCGTCGTCGATCGTCGTCGTTGCGGTGTGGCGACCGTCTTCCATGTCGTCCCCTACCGTTCGATCGTGTCGCCGCGGCGCGGCGTACCCGATCCTCTATCGGCCACCTCCCCGTCGCGGTTGAGCTGTTCGCCGGGACCGGGCAGCCCCGCGCGTGACGACGACACGTGCCGAGATCGCCTATCAAGACCGCGAGCGGCCCAGCCGTAACCAGGACTGTGTCGATGACGCAACTGCACGGGCCGACCGCCCTGCGCCCTGACGAGCCGTCCCGCCCGCACGACACCGCGGGCGGCGCGCCGTCCGAGGAGGAGCGCTCGGGCGTCCTCGCCGAGCTCTGGGCGCGCTTCCACGAGCGTCACGACAGAGAGTCGCGCTCGGCCCTCGTCACGGCGTACTACCCCCTCGTGCGCCACGTCGCGCGCCGCGTCGCCGCGTCGCTCGCGCACCAGGTCGAGCTCGGCGACCTCGAGGGCTACGGCGCGGAAGGTCTCCTCGACGCCGTCGACCGCTTCGACGCGGCGCTCGGCGCGCAGTTCACGACCTTCGCCGCGCACCGGATCCGCGGCGCGATCTACGACGGGGTGCGGCGGACCGACTGGGCGCCGCGGAGCGTACGCCGGCGGGAGCGAGAGATCCGCGCGAACTACGCAGAGCTGTGCGCGGCGCACGGGCGCGAGCCGACCGAGGCCGAGGAGGCGAGCGCCCTCGGCGTGGCGATCGACATCCTGCGCAGTGCGAAGGGCCGCATCGACGAGACCTACGTCGGCTCCCTCGACTCGGCCCGGCCGGACACCGCCGCCTGCGAGCCCTCCGATCCCGACGACGAGCCGCTCGCCGTCTGCGTCGCGAACGAGACGAGCGAGGCCCTGCGCAGCTGGATCGGCTCGCTCGACGAGCGCGAGCGGATGGTCACGGCGCTCAGCTACGGCGAAGGCCTGACGCTCGCGGAGATCGGCACACGCCTGGGCGTGACCGAGAGCAGGGTCTGCCAGATCCGCGCCGGCGCGATCAAGCAGCTGCGTGCCTATGCCAGAGCCCAGGGGCTCGCGCGGCTATGACCACCGGCACAGCTCGGGCGACCGGGCACACCGCGACCGGGCACACAGGTACCGGGCCCACCGAGAAAGGCCGACGATGAACGACGACGCGATGAACGAGATCGTCCAGGAGTTCCTCGTCGAGACGGGCGAGAACCTCGACCAGCTCGACCAGGACCTCGTCGCGCTCGAGAGCGACCCGCACTCGCGCGAGCTGCTCGGCAGCATCTTCCGCACGATCCATACCGTGAAGGGCACGACCGGCTTCCTCGGCTTCGGTCGCCTCGAGAGCCTCTCGCACGCGGCGGAGTCCCTCCTGAGCGAGCTGCGGGACGGCCGGCTCGAGCTCACGAGAGCACGGACCGACGCCCTGCTCGAGGTGGTCGACGAGATCCGCGCCCTGCTCGAGGCCATCGAGCAGACCGGGGAAGAAGGTGACCGGGACCTGACCGGCCTCGTCGCGACCCTCGAGCGCCTCCAGCAGCCGGACGCGCCCGCTACCTCTGTCGAGACCGCCGAGATCCCCGCACCAGCCCCGGCCCCCGAAGACGTCGACAGCCCACCGGCCGCCGTGCCTGCAGCCGAGGCGCCCGCGCCCCCTGCGACGGAGCCGGGTGCACCGAAGCCGGGGGTGCCGGCACCGGCACGGGCCGAGCCTGCACCACCGGCGGCGCACGGCCCCGCTCCCAAGCCGGCTCGGACCTCGCCCACCTCGCCCACCCCGGCGAGCGAGGCGGCCGAGCCGGGCGAGGTCGCCCACGCGGACAGCCACCGCTCTGCAGGCGAGAGCAGCGTCCGCGTCGACGTCGACCTCCTCGACTCGATGATGGCCCAGGTCGGCGAGCTCGTCCTCGCACGCAACCAGGTCAGCGCGCACGTCGACCTGCTCGACAACCAGGCACTCCACCAGACGGTCCAGCGGTTGTCGATGATCGTGAGCGAGCTACAGGAAGGGGTCATGAAGACCCGGATGCAGCCGGTCGAGCAGCTCTGGTCGAAGCTCCCGCGCGTGATCCGCGACCTTGCGGCCCAGTTCGCGAAGAGCGTCGCGCTCGAGATGGAAGGCGGCGAGACCGAGCTCGACCGGTCCCTGCTCGAAGCCGTGAAGGACCCGCTCACGCACCTCGTGCGCAACGCGATCGACCACGCGATCGAGCTGCCCGCCGACCGGGTCGCCGCGGGCAAGCCCGAGACCGGCACGCTCGCGCTGCGCGCCTACCACGAGGGTGGCCAGGTCGTGCTCGAGGTCACCGACGACGGCGCGGGCATCGACCCGGAGCGGATCGGCGCGAAGGCCCTCGAGCGGGACCTCGTCACCGCCGCGCAGCTCGAGTCGATGAGCGAGCGCGAGATCGTCGACCTCATCTTCCGCCCGGGCTTCTCGACGGCGAGCGTCGTCACGAACGTCTCGGGCCGCGGCGTCGGGATGGACGTCGTCCGCACGAACGTCGAGCGGATCGGCGGGACGGTCGACCTCACGAGCACGCCCGGGATGGGGACGACCTTCCGGATCAAGATCCCGCTCACGCTCGCGATCATCCCCGCACTGCTCGTCGGCTGCCGGGAGCAGCGCTACGCGATCCCGCAGGCGAACCTGCTCGAGATGGTCCAGCTGCGCACGAGCGATGGTCACAGCGACATCGAGCAGATCGGTGGCGCGCTCGTCTACCGCCTGCGCGGCAAGCTGCTCCCGCTCGTGCGCCTCGACGAGACGCTCGGCTACACGCCGCTTGCCGGCGGCGAGGAGACCGAGGCGGTCAGCATCGTCGTTCTCCAGGCCGACGGCCTTCTGCTCGGCGTCGTCGTCGACGACGTCTTCGGCACCGAGGAGATCGTCGTCAAGCCGCTCGGCCAGCACGTCAAGCAGGTTCCGCTGTTCGCCGGCGCGACGATCCTCGGGGACGGCAGCGTCGCGCTCATCCTCGACGTCATCGGCCTCGCGTCGACCGCGAAGGTCGAGGAGGTCACGGCCGGGCTCGGCCTGGTCGGCGACGGCGCCGACGAGACGGCGCGCGTCGGCGAGCGGAGCACGTTCGTGCTGCTGCGCGTCGGGCGCGAGCGGCGCATCGCGGTGCCGCTGAAGGCGGTCTCGCGCCTCGAAGAGGCCCCCCTCGACGCGGTCGAGCAGGCCGGCACCGGGCGCGTCATGCAGTACCGCGGGGACCTGCTCCCTCTCGTCGCCCTCGCGTCGATCCTGCCCGGCCTGGACGGCGACGCCGACGACGCAGGCGAGGAGGGCGAGGAGGCCCGCAGCGTCCCGGTCGTCGTCTACTCCGACGGCGAGCGCCACCTCGGGCTCGTGGCCTCGGAGATCCTCGACATCGTCGACGGGATCTTCGAGGTGCGCTCGGTCGGCGCGTCGCCCGGGATCCTCGGCTCGACGGTCGTCCACGGGCACGTCACCGACGTCCTCGACGTCCGGGCTGCCTACAAGCTCTCGACGAAGGAGACAGGCCGTGTCGCATGACGCCCCAGACGGCAGCGGTGGCGAAGGCGCCGTCCAGTACTGCACCTTCAAGGTCGACCACCTCCTGATCGGGATCGAGGTCTGGCGGGTCCAGGAGGTCATCCGCCACCAGCCGATGACCTACGTCCCCCTCGCACCCCGAGAGGTGCGCGGCCTGATCAACCTGCGCGGCCAGATCGTCACGGCGATCGACGTGCGGCTCTGGCTCGGCCTCGACCGCCTCGACGCCGCGACGCCGTCGATGAACGCGGTCATCCGCCTGGCCGACGAGGTCGTCAGCCTCCTCGTCGACGAGGCAGGGGAGGTCGTCGAGCCGTCTCCGGAGACCTACGAGCCCGTGCCCTCGACGACGCCGCGCCAGATCCGCAACCTCTGCAGCGGCACGTACAAGCTCGAGGACTCGCTCCTTCTCGTGCTCGAGACGGAATCGGTGAGCCGGATCGCCCTCGAGCACGGTGGCGCCTCCGGCCTCGCCGGCGCGCGGCGCGCCTCGTGAGCCCGCCCGGGACGCCGGTACGGGTCCTTCTCGTCGACGACTCCGCCGTCATCCGCCGGTTCGTGACCGAGGCGCTCGAGCGCGAGCCCGACATCACCGTCGTCGCGACCGCCGCGAACGGCCGGATCGCGCTCGACAAGATCGCGGCCGACGTTCCCGACGTGGTCGTGCTCGACATCGAGATGCCGGTCCTCGACGGCCTGGAGACGCTGCGCGCCCTCCGGCCACGCTGGCCCGACCTGCCGGTGGTCATGTACTCGACGCTCACCTCCCGGGGCGCCACGGCGACGCTCGACGCGCTGAGCGCCGGAGCGACCGACTACGTCTTGAAGCCCTCGCACCTCGGCGACGCCGACGCCGCCCAGCGGGCGGTACGCGAGGAGCTCGCTCCCGTGCTCCGCTCGTGGGGCACCTACCGGCGCACGCGCCAGGTGGCCTCGGACCGGGCCCGCTCCGGCACAGCCGCCCCGACCGTTCGCGCGCCCGCTGCCGCCTCCCCGGTCAGCCCGGGTGGCGGCGGGGGCCGCGTGCCGAGCGCCGGCCAGCTCGGCGGCGCCGTGCCGGCGGCCACGAGCGACGCGCGCCC
>DAHWHN010000056.1 GCA_027335685.1 Acidimicrobiaceae bacterium | reverse complement strand
CGACGATCGTGCCCGACGCCAGCCGCCGGGCGGCCACGGGCAACGTGTCGTCCCGGAACCAGCGATACGCAGTGTTCGGGTGGACGCCGTACGAACGGGCCCACTCAGCGAGCTTCACGCGCATAAGCGTACACACGTTCGGTGACGTTTAGGTGGATAGCCGAGAGCAGTCCACAACCCCCTGGCGCTGCGGCGACGACCGGGCGGCGAGGCGGCGCGAGGGTGCTCAACCGAGCAGCTCGGCGACCGTGTGGCCCGCGCTGAGCCCCGAGACGGCCGCGCTCTCGACCCGTGGGCCGCCGAAGCCGTCCCCTGCGACCACGGCCGGCGGCACGCCGTCGAGGACGAGCACGCCACCGGGTGCGGTACCGACCGGCTTCGCGTCGCGCCATCGTTCGACGACAGCCGAGGCGAGCCGCTGGCTGCCGGCGCGGTGCCCGGAGGCTGCGCCGAGCAAGCGCCCGGCGAGGCCGACCTCGCCGAGCATCAGCTCGACGATCTCGGCGTCGGTTCGGTCGTCGGTTCGGTCGTCGGCCGGGTCGCACCCCGAGCCCGCTCGACGGTGCGCTGGACCGCTCCCGTGCTCGGCGCCGAAGCGAGCGCTCGCGTGGATCGTGACGGCCGGCCAGGGCGAGATCCCCTTCGCGGCGTTGTCGGCGACCCAGTCGACGATCGCCCCGCCGATGCGCCGCGCGCCCGGTGCCTCGATTCCCGACGGCCCGTCGAGCACGGCCAGGACCGCGAGGGAGCTGTCGTAGGTGACGGCGCGCAGTTGCTCGTCGTCGGCTGCCGTGAGCGGGGTGCCCCCGGCCAGCAACAGCGCACGCGCCCGGGGGACCGGCGCGGTGACGACGACGGCAGCAGCCTCGAGGACCATGTCGGCGCCGCGGGTGCGGACGCGGATCGTCCAGTTGCGGTGCCCGGCGACCTGCCCGAGCGACCTGCCCGGGCGCGTGGCGCCGGCGTGCGGCATGATGGCCGTCACGACCGCTCGGCTGCGCACGTCGAGACCTCTCGCGAGGTCCGTCGCGAGCGAGGCCATGCCGCCGGTCGCGCAGTAGCAGAGGTCCTCATCCGACGTCGACTTGCCGGCGAACCACGGCCGCGCGACGCCGCGTTCGAGCCAGGACGCCACGATCGGGGCGAACTCGGCCGATCGTACCGTGAAGAACTGGGCGCCGCTGTCCGCGAGGGCGTCGCCGTGCGGCCCCGCCGGGATCCGCCGCGTCGCGAGCCGGCCGCCGACGACGCCACCTCTGTCGAGCACGACGACGTCATGCCCGGCCTCGGTGAGCAGGCGCGCCGCGAGAAGGCCCGCGATGCCCGCTCCGACGACGACGACCGCCCTGGGCACCTCTGCACCGTAGCGGCGACCGGCGCGTTCTCGGTGCCGGGTCCGTGCGCAGGAGCGTCCGGGTGCCGGCGCGCTAGGTTGGCTGCATGGACCACGTGCGCCTCGGATCGACCGGCCTTGTCGTCTCGGAGCTCTGCCTCGGCACGATGACCTTCGGCCTGCAGTGCGACGAGCAGACGTCGCTCGCCATCCTCGACAGGGCTTTCGCAGGCGGTGTCACGTTCCTCGACACCGCAGACGTCTACCCGCTCGGCGGCGACCTCACGACGATCGGGCGGACGGAGGAGATCGTCGGGACGTGGATGCGCGGCAAGCGGGACCAGGTGGTCCTCGCGACGAAGTGCGTCGGGCGGACCGGGCCGGCTCCATGGGACCAGGGGAGCTCGCGTAAGCACATCCTCGACGCGGTCGAGGCGTCCCTCCGGCGTCTCGGCACGGACTACATCGACCTCTACCAGCTCCACAGCCCGGATCCCGAGACGCCGATCGACGAGACGCTGCGCGCGCTCGACGACCTCGTCCGCTCCGGCAAGGTCCGCTACGTGGGTTGCTCGAACTTCCTCGCCTACCAGCTCGCGCGCGCGCTCGGCCGCAGCGAGGCGCTCGGCGTCGTCCGGTTCGACTCGGCCCAGCCTCGCTACAACCTGCTCTTCCGCCAGATCGAACGGGAGCTCCTGCCGCTGTGCGCCGAGGAGGGCGTCGGGGTCATCCCCTACAACCCGATCGCCGGCGGCCTGCTCTCGGGCAAGCACGACCCGAGCGCGCCGCCACCGAGCGGGTCGCGTTTCACCCTCGGCAGCGCGGCGTCGAACTACCAGAACCGCTACTGGCACGATCGCGAGTTCGCGACGGTCCAGGCGCTCACGGCGGTCGCGGCGCGCGAGGGCGTCTCGCTCGTGACCTTGTCGGTCGCCTGGGTGCTCGCGCAGCCTGCGGTCAGCGCGCCGATCATCGGCGCGAGCCGGCCCGAGCAGCTCGACGCGAGCCTCGCAGCGGCCGAGCTCGAGATCTCGGCCGAGGTGATGGCCGAGCTCGACGAGATCACGCGCGAGTACCGGCTCGGCGACGCCGCACGCTGACGCCGCCCGCGGGCGCCGAGCGGTCGTGCCACGCCCGGTCGGACCGGCGCCCCGAGACGTTCCCTGAGACGTTGCGGCGTGACGTTGCGGCGTGACGTCAGTCCGGCAGCATCCCCGGATCGAGCGGCGCGTCGCCACCCACCACCTCGACGGCGGCGCGGTGCGCGATGTCCGCGCTCGAGCGCCCGATCCGCAGCTCGTAGCTGCCCGGGTCGACGTACCAGCCCGAGACGCTGCGGTGCGCTGCGGGCGGGGGTGGTGGGTGCACCTCGTGGGGCCGGCGCGCCACGAGCTCGGGCCAGTCGTCGTCTGCCGCGTCGAAGTACGCGAAGGACCGCTCGCCGAGCTCGAAGGCGACGGTCGTGCTGGCGCCGGGGTCGAGCCAGACCTTTGCGAACGCCCGGAGCTCCTGCACGGGCCGCAGGCGCGCGCCCGGTCGGGCCGTGCCGCCTCCGGGAGGGGCGACGTAGCACTGGACGACCTCGGCACCGCGGCGAGCGCCGGTGTTCGTGACGGGCACCTCGACGCGGAGCCGGTCGCCCGGGCCAAGGCGCGTGCTCGACAGCGTCGGCGCGCCGATCGCGACGGTCGTGTAGGACAGGCCGTGGCCGAACGGGTACCGCACGGGAAGCTGGCGCGCCTCGTACCAGCGGTAGCCGATAAGGAGGCCCTCGCCGTAGCGGACGTGGCTCGCCTCGCCGGGGAAGTTGCCGAACGCCGGGGTGTGCTCGAGCCGCAGCGGCAGGGTCGTCGGCAGCCGGCCGGCGGGCTCGGCGTCGCCGACGACGACGTCGACGATCGCGCTCGCGCTCTCCTGGCCCGCGAAGAAGCACTGGACGAGCGCAGCAGTCTCGTCCGCCCAGGCCATCGTGACCGGCGCGCCGGAGGTGACGACGACGACGGTCCGGGCGTTGGCTCCGGCCACGGCGCGCACGAGCGCGTCCTGGTCGTCGGGAAGGTCCATCGTGGTGCGGTCGTAGCCTTCGCTCTCGAGCACCTCGTCGGTGCCGACCACGACGATCGCGACGTCCGCGGTACGCGCGGCCGACGCTGCGGCCAGGCGGCCCGTGTCGCCGGCTCCCGGCTCGACGAGCACCTCGACGCCTGCGCCGAGGCGCGCGCGGAGGATCTCGGGCAGCGAGAGCCGGTAGTGGGGACGGACCTTCGCGGAGCCCCCGCCGAGGATCGCCGGGTGCTCGGCTCGCGGCCCGACCAGGGCGACGCGGCGTAGTCCTGCCAGGTCGAGGGGCAGCAGGCCCTCGTTGCGGAGCAGCACCATGGACTGCGCCGCGGCCCGGCGCAGAGCGGCGCGGTCCTCCGGCCGGTCCTGCGGGCGCTCGGTCGGCCTCGGGATCACCGACAAGCTTGCGGGGACGTCTGCCGCCTGGCCGGTGGCCGTCGCCGGGTCACCGGGCTCGCCACCGGCCGAGGAGGTGCGTGCGCCGGCGTGCGCGCCGGCGAGGAGCCCGAGGTCGTCGAGGAGCGTGAGCAGGCGACGGACCTTCGCGTCGACGTCGGCCTCGGCGACCGCGCCGGCGCGCACCGCAGCTGCGAGCGCCGCGCCGAAGGACCGGGCCGGTCCGGGCATCTCGAGGTCGAGCCCGGCGCGCGCCGCGTCCGCGGTCCGCAGCATCGCCCACCAGTCCGACATCACGACGCCGTCGAATCCCCACTCCGTGCGCAATATCTCGTCGAGCAGGCGGGCCTGGTCGGGCACGTGCTCGCCGTTCACGCGGTTGTAGCTCGTCATCAGGCACAGGACGTGGCCGTGACGGACCGCGTGCTCGAACGGCAGCAGGTAGCACTCGCGAAGCGTCCGCTCGTCGACGTCGGTCGAGCAGGTGAAGCGCTCGTGCTCGACCTCGTTGCCGACGAAGTGCTTGACGGTCGCCGCGACGCCCTGGGTCTGGACGCCGCGGATGTACGCGACGGCGAGCTTCGCGCTGAGAACGGGGTCTTCGGAGAAGGCCTCGAAGTTGCGCCCCCACAGCGGGTGGCGGTGCAGGTTCACCGTCGGGGCGAGCAGGACGCGCGCGCCCTTGTCGAGGGCTTGGCGGGCGACGATCGCGCTCATCTCGGCGACGAGGTCGGGGTCGAAGGTCGCGCCGAGCGCCGTCCCGCTCAAGATCGCGACAGATGTCGTGAGACTTTCGTGGTCGGCGGTCGCTCCCCGCGCGCCGACGGGCCCGTCGGTCAGGACGATGCCGGGGATGCCGAGGCGGGGAACCGCGAAGGTGCTCCAGTTGTCGGCACCCGCGGTGAGCGCGGCCTTCTCGTCGAGGTCCAAAGCGGCGACGAGGGCGGCGATGTCGGTCACGTGCGGCTCCCCTTCTGCTCGGTCGGCTCCCGTGCCGGCGTGACGAGCGCGCCGTGCTCGTCGAAGGCCATCGGGCCGATCTCGTCGACGATCTCGAGGCGCTCGTCGGCCTCGACATCGTCGCGCAGCGACTCGGAGACCACCAGTTCGTCGAGGTGGAGCGTGTCGGCGACGAGGGCGAGCCGCCGCCGATCCGGGTCGCCCTGGCCGCAGGTCGCCAGTGCGGCGCAGATCGCGTCGCGGTCTGTGCCGAGAACGATCGGCAGCGCAGCGCGGCGGATGCCCCCTCGCCCGGCGGTCAGCGCGTTGAGGTAGGTCGACGCAAGGTCGATCGCCTCGACGACTCGCACGGTCGTGACGTCGGCCAGCCCGATGCCGACGGCGTTGCCCCCGGTCGCCTCGCTGAGCCCGAGGGCGACGACGACGCCGATGCCCGGCGACGCGGGCTCGTCGACGTTCTCGATCCGCATCCGGCCGAGGACGTTCGGGTCCATGCCCGCGCCGGAGACGTCCTTGCCGAGCTGTTCGACGACGAGGACGTCGAGTCGGGCGAAGGGGAGCCGAGCAAGGTGCTCCCGAGCCTGCGCGAGCAGGTCCGACTCCGCGCCGTGGCCGATCCCGGCCGGCTCGACGAAGCGGAGCGCCGCGACCTCGTGTCGCGCGCTCTCGATCACGGCGAGCCCGCCGAGCACCTTGCCCGTCGCGCAGAGCGCGTCCGACCGCTCGACGATGCGCGCTCCGAGCAGCTCGGGGCCGGCGTCGTGCACGCGCTGCGCGCCGAGCGGCCCGGCGAGGCCGATCGCGAGGATCTTCGCGAGGCCGCTCTCGACGGGTCCGTGGAAGTCCGTGTGGGGCTTCACGCGGTTGACGGCCAGGATGTGGTCGGCCTCGGCCGCCTCGCGTGCGACGAGCACCGGACCGGACGGGACCGTCGCGAGCGCGACGGCGGCGTCGCTCGAGACGACGGGCATCCCGACGCTGTCCGGGGTGACGCCGAGGTGGGCGAGGAGATCGAGCCGCCCGCCGGCCGTCCCGCCGCCGTGGGAGCCCATCGCCGCGACGAGGAACGGCCGGGCGCCGTGGCGGGCGAGGACGCGGCCGGCCTCGCGGTAGATCTGTGGGGCCGACGCGATGCCCCGGCTGCCCGCGGTGAGCGCGACGCTGGCGCCCGGCCGGAGCCGGGCACAGGCAGCCTCGAGCTCCGCGGCCACGGCGTCGGCGATCACGACGGATTGCTCCTGATCCGGTCTCCGGCGGATCCGCAACAGCCGTGGCAGCGGCGCATCGGGCGACAGCGACGAGACCGCCGCGAACGGCCCGAGCCAGACGGCGCCGTGCTCGGTGGCGAGCGGGCCGCTCACGGTGCGGGGCAGCCTGCGGCGAGCACGGCGAAGGCGGAGCGCAGCAGCGCGATCGCGTGGTCCGGGTCGGAGCCGTGACCCGGCTCACCCTCTGCGACCCTGCTCGCGAGGCGCAGTGCGAGCCGGGTCGCGGTCACGCTGCACCGGGCGACGACGCTGGCGTGGAGCCAGAGCTCGACCGACGCCGGGTCGAGCGCAGCCGGGTCGGCATCTCGGTCGACGCGCGCAAGGACGATCCGCGATAGTCGCTGCTCCCAGTCGAGATAGGCGCTGACGTAGCGGACGCGCAGCGTGTCGTCGCTCTCGTCGGCCCCGGGCAGGCTGAGAACGGGCAGGCCTTGCTGGCGCAGCGCCGCCTCTGTGGCGGCGAGGATCGCCTCGAGCGGTCCCTCGTCCATCGGTCGCTCGGAGATGGCCACCTCGCATGCGTCGAACAGCACGACGAGATCCTGCAAGAGCAGGTCGTACTTCGACTGGAAGTACCGGAAGAACGTGCGCTCCGCGACGTCGGCCGCGTCGGCGATCTCGGCGACGGTCGTGTGGTCGAAGCCCTTGGTGACGAACAGCTGGCGCGCGGCAGCCACGATGGCCGCTCGAGTGCGCTCCTTGTTGCGCTCTCGTCGGCCGACAGGTGCCGTCGCCGTCCACCCGACCGCCACGGCACCGACCGTAGCAGGGTCGGGGGCGGGCGCAGGTGCTGGTCTGCCACATGGCGTCGGGTTCAGATGGCAGAAAGTCATAGTGGCATAACAAGCGATTGGCATAGTTCACACGACGTATTCCGGAACGTACCGTCGCGGTCGCCGCCGTCGCAGTTGCCGGTGGTGACGGCGGTGGTCCTCGCTGCGGCGCTCGCCGGCCGTCATGTCGACGGCGGGGTCTTCAGCGACAACGTGAGCCTGGGGGGACCGAGGCCGCGACGGGCGCCCAGCTCCTCGCGGCGCACGACCCGGCCGCGTCGGGCTACGTCGGGCTCGTGGTCCTCCGCCCGCCACACGGCTCGCTCGACGGCTCCTCGAGCGCCCTTGCGCAGAGCGTGACGAGGCTCCGGGCGCAGCCCGAGGTGCTGTCGGCGTCGGACCCGGTCGCTCCCGGCGCACCGGCGCTGTCGGCGGACGGCGAGATCGGCTACGAGAGCCTGCACGTCGGTGTCGACCCGAAGACCCTCGGTCCCGGCTTCTACGCCCGGGCCCAGGCGGCGATGGCGCCCGTCCGGCGCAAGGGGATCGAGGTCGAGTACGGCGGCAGCGTCGACCAGCTCACGCGGCCGAGCCCGAACGACAAGCGCTCCGAGCTCGTCGGGTTCGCGGTCGCGCTGGTCGTCTTGCTGGTCGGCGTCGCGAGCGTGCTCGGCGCAGTGGTGCCGCTGCTTGCCACCTTGGTCAGCGTCCTTCTTGGCGTGAGCATCCTCGGGATCGTCGCGTCGGTCGTGACCTTCGGCACGGCCTCGCCGACCCTCGCGCTGACGATCGGTCTCGGGGTCGGCATCGACGACGCGCTCTTCCTCGCGACGCGCTTTCGCCAGCGTCTCATGGACGGCGCCGAGCCGGTCGACGCTGCGGCCGCGACGGTCGCGACGAGCGGCCACGCGATCGTCGTCGCCGCGACGACGGTCTGCGTCGCTCTTCTCGGTCTCTACGGCTCCGGCTTGACCTTCATCGGCCAGCTCGGTCGTGCGGCGATCTTCGGCGTCGCTACGGCGGTGGCCGGCGCGGTGACACTCGTTCCGGCGGGGCTCGCGCTCGTCGGTCGCCACATCGACCGGGTCGCGCTCGGGCGACCGGTCGCGGAGATCGGCGCGGCGCAAGACGGCTGGCACCGCTACGCGACGTTCGTCGGCCGGCGGCCCGGCGCCCTGCTCGCCGGCGGTCTCACCCTGCTCGTCGTGCTCGCGATCCCGCTCGTGTCCATGCGCCTCGGCCATGTCGGTGACGGCGCCGACCCGCTCAGCTACACGGACAAGAGAGCCTACGACCTCATCTCGAGCGGCTTTGGGCCGGGAGCGAACGGGCCGCTCACCGTCGTCGTCGGGCTCGGTGGATCGGCACGATCGCCGGGCGCGATCGCGAGCCGGCTCGCGGACGCGATCTCGCGGGTCCCCGACGTCGCGCACGTCGGCTCGCTCGCCGAGACCCCGGACCACGCGCTCCTCGTCGGAACCGTCGTCCCGGCGAGCGGCCCGCAGGCGGCGAGCACGACGACGCTGTTCGACCGGCTCGTCCGCACCACCCCACCGTCCCGGGCGCCCTCGCCGGGACCGGCGCGCACGGCTACGTCACGGGCTCGACGGCGAGCGAGGTGCAGTTCGCGGCGACGCTTGCGAGCAGGTTGCCGCTCGTCGTCGCGATCGTCGTCGCGGCGGCGTTCCTGCTCGTCATGACGACCTTCCGGAGCCTGCTCGTCGCGCTCAAGGCGGCGGTGCTCGACGTGTTCAGCATCGGCGCCGCCTACGGTGTCGTCGTCGCGATCTTCCAGTGGGGACGGGGTCGCGCGCTCGTCGGGGTCGGCGAGAACGTCCCGATCGAGTCCTACGTGCCCATGATCATGTTCGCGATCGTCTTCGGCCTGTCGATGGACGACGAGGTCTTCCTGCTCTCGCGCGTCAAGGAGACCTGGGACGCGCACCACGACCACGGCGTTGCGGTGGCGAGCGGGCTCGCGGCGACGGGTCGGGCCATCACCTGTGCGGCCCTCATCATGGCACGTGTCTTTGCCGCGTTCGTCGCCTCGACCGACGTCGTGATCAAGATGCTCGCCGTCGGTCTCGCAGCCAGTGTGCTCATCGACGCGACGGTGGTCCGTCTCGTTCTCGTGCCCGCCGCGATGAACCGCCTCGGTCCGTCGTGCTGGTGGCTGCCGCGCTGGCTCGACCGCGTGCTCCCGCACGTCGAGGCCGAGGGCACCGACGGGAGCGAGGGCGTCGGCGGTTCGGCGAGCTGCCCGCCAGGTTACGAGCTCTCCACCGTGACGGCGAGCGTCACGCCTTGGCCGGGCAAGGTGATCTGCTCGACCAGCACCTGGACCGGCCCGCGGCGGAGCTGGTCGACATCGCCCGCCGCGGTCGACGAGGAGCTGGTCAGTGCGAAGCCCGTCGCCCGAAGCGCGGCGACGTAGTCGCGGATCGCGTTGGCGCTCGGCTCGGTCAGCTCGAGGTACCACTTGGACGGTCCGATCCTCGCGCTCGAGAGAACCGTGCC
>DAHWHN010000055.1 GCA_027335685.1 Acidimicrobiaceae bacterium | reverse complement strand
GGCGGATCGAGGCGGTCGCGCTCGCCGACGCCGTCCGCCGGGGAGGCCGGGGGGCGAGGCGCGCCTCGGCGTACGGGTCGAGCCGGGCGCGCCGCCGTCCTGTGGTCGACGACGCGGCTGCGTCGGTGCTCTTGCAGGGTTGGCTCGACGCGCAACGGGAGCGACCGTGAGCGAGCGGTCCGACTCGACCGCCGGCGCGCTCGGACGTGTTGCAGCCGCGGGGGGCGACAGTGTTGCAGCCGCCGGTCTCGGGGGCGGCTCGATCAGCGCGCGCACCCTCGTCGCCGGCGTGATCGGCGATCCCGTCCGGCACTCGCTCTCGCCGGCGCTGCACAATGCCGCGTTCGCGGCCCTCGGTCTGGACTGGGTCTACGTCGCCTTCCCGGTCGCGTCCCAGGACGCGGCGGCGGCGCTGCGCGGGGCGGTCGCGCTCGGCGTCCAGGGCCTGTCGGTCACGATGCCGCACAAGCAGGCCGCGGCACGCGCCGCGGACCAGCGCTCCGAGACGGTGGAGCGCCTCGGCGCGGCGAACACGATCGTCGTGCGGTCCGGCATCGCCGTCGCGCACTCGACGGACGGCGATGGCCTGCTCGACGACCTGGAGCACGCGCTCGCCGTCGACGTAGCGGGCAAGCGCTGCGTCGTGCTCGGTGCCGGGGGTGCTGCCCGTGCCGTCGTCCTCGCCCTCGCACAGCGCCAGGCGTCGTCCGTCGTCGTCGTGAACAGGACGCCCGCTTCGGCCGAGAGCGCAGCGCTGCTCGCCGGTCGGGTCGGACGGGTCGGTGGGCTGGAGGACGTGGCCGACGCCGACCTCGTCGTCAACGCGACGCCGGTCGACATCGTCTCCTCCCCGGGAGGGGCGACGGCCGGCGCCGCGCTCGGACCGGGCCAGGTCGCCGTCGACATGCGCTACGTCCCGCCGACCACGCGCTTTCTCGACGAGGCCCGTGCCCGGGGGGCGACGGTGCGCAACGGCCTCGGGATGCTCGTGCACCAGGCGGCACGTCAGTTCGTCCTGTGGACTGGCGAGGACGCGCCGCTCGAGGTGCTCTTCGCGGCGGCGCGCAGGGCCACCGGGGGCCCGGCGCCGGTAGGCTAGGGAGTCGTGGCTGCCCACCTGCTCAGCAGGGGAGCGCGCGTGCGGTCGAGGCGCGAGGAGAGCGGCGTGCTCGCGGCCCTCCGTCACCTCGACGTCGTGCTTCTCGCGTCGACCCTCGCCCTCTCTGCGCTCGGCATGATCGTCGTCTACTCCGCGACGAAGACGGTCTACACATTCGAGCCGACCTACTACCTGAAGCGGCAGATCGTCTTCTCGGTCATCGGCGTCGGCGTCATGGCCGCCGTGGCCTTCATCGACTACCGGCGTCTCGAGCAGTGGGCGTACGTGATCTTCGGGGCGATCGTGCTCTCGCTGCTCGCGGTCTTCGTGATCGGCAAGTCCGTGACGGCCGGCACTGGCGCGACGGCCTCCGGCATCGCGCAGCGGTGGATCAACCTCGGGCCGTTCCAGCTGCAACCCTCGGAGTTCGCGGCGCTCGGGCTCGTCGGCGTCCTCGCCGTCTACCTCAACAACCACAGCGGTGACCTCGGGCCGAAGAGGCTCGTCCCGGCGCTCGTCCTCGTCGGCGTGCCGTTCCTGCTCGTGGTCAAGCAGCCCGACCTCGGCACGGCGATCGTCATGATCGTCGTGACCTTCACGATGCTCGTCGTCGCCGGTGTCCGACTCCGCTACCTGCTGCTCCTCGTGGTCCTCGGCGTCCTCGGCTTCTTCGTGGGGGTGCACGTCCACCTCATCCACGAGAGCCAGATCCAGCGCCTCACGAGCTTTCTTCATCCGAACACCGGCGCCCTCGGCGCGAACTACCAGGAGGACGTCGCGAAGATCGCGATCGGCGCCGGAGGCCTGAAGGGGACTGGGCTGTTCGGCGGGATCGTCACGACGCTCAACTACCTGCCGGAGCAGTCGACGGACTTCATCTTCGCGACGGTCGGCGAGCAGCTCGGCTTCATCGGCTCTGCCGTGCTGATCGGGCTGTTCGGGATCATGTCCCTGCGCATCCTGCGAGCGGTGCAGTCTGCCAAGGACGGCCTCGGCAGGCTGCTGTGCACGGGTGTGCTCGCGCTCGTCGTGTTCTCGGTGTTCCAGAACATCGGCATGAACATCGGGCTGATGCCCGTGACGGGCATCCCCCTGCCGTTCATCTCCTACGGCGGCTCGGCGATCATCGTGTTCTTCGCGGCGGTCGGACTCGTGTTGAATGTCGAGATGCGACGATTCCGGTCCCGATGACCACGACCCCCGAGGAGCCCGGCACCCCCGAGGAGCCTGGCACCCCCGAGGAGCCAGACGACGTCGTGGCCGGCGCGGGCTCCCCGCGCGAGCTGCGCGACGTCCCCCGCACGTTCGAGCAGGTCCGTTTCGTCGACGTCTTCGTCGAGCTCCCGAGCACGAACCCCGTCGTCGTGCTCGAGGAGGTGTCGCCACCGTGCCGGCTCCTCCAGATCCCGATCGGCCTGCCCGAGGGCGTGGCCATCGCCTACGCGGCGCAGGGCGTCGCGACACCGAAGCCGCTCACCCACGAGCTCGTCGTCTCGATCCTCGCGGTGCACGGCCTCACCCTCGAGTACCTCCGGATCACCGAGGTGCACCAGAGCGCGTTCAGCGCCGAGCTCGTCGTCTCGGGGCCGTCGGGGAGCCGCACCGTCGCGTGCCGGCCCTCGGACGGCATCGCCCTCGCGCTGCGCCAGCCGCTCGGCGCGCCGATCGTCGTCTCGCCTGCGGTGCTCGACGAGGTCGGGATCGAGCAGCTCCCGCCCGACGACGAGAGCGGAACAGTCGTCGCCACCGACGACGAGAGCGGAACAGTCGTCGCCATCGACGACGAGAGCGGAACAGTCGTCGCCATCGACGACGAGAGCGGAACAGTCGTCGCCATCGACGACGAGGCGCAGGACGAGGTCCCGGGTCTCGGGGGTTCCTAGGGCTCGGCCAGCGTCGCCCGGTTGCCCTCGTTCGAGATGCGCATGACGAGAGCGAGCAGGATGTAGTTCGCGACGAGCGACGAACCTCCGTAGGAGACGAAGGGCAGCGTCATCCCCGTGTCGGGCATGAGGCGCGTCACGCCGCCCATGATGACGAAGGCCTGGAAGCCGAGCGTGACCGTCAGGCCGACTGCGGCGAGCTTCGCGAACTCCGACCGGGCGCCGAGCGCGGCGCGCAGCCCTGCCCCGACGAGCAGGACATAGCCGACGAGGACCGCCACCGTGCCGGCCAGCCCGAGCTCCTCGCCGATCGCCGCGAAGATGTAGTCGCTCGTCGCGACGGGCAGCACGGTCTCGGTGGCGTTGTTGATCTGGACGAGCCCGAGGCCGATCCCCGAGCCGAACAGCCCGCCGCGCCCGAAGGCGAGCTCGCCCTGGATCGGTTGGTAGCCGGCCGCGGTCGGGGAGGCCCACGGGTCGAGCCATACGCTGATCCGCTCGCTGACCTGGCCGAGGAGGTGCGACGCGAGGAACGCTCCCGCGCCGAACATGACGAGGCCGATCACGACGTAGGTCCACCTGCCGGTCGTCACCCAGAGCAGCGAGAGGAAGACGACGAAGAGCAGGAGCGAGAAGCCGATGTCGTGCTCGGCGAGGATGATGACGAGGGAGAAGACCCAGGCAACCGCGACAGGCCCGAACGCTCGCAGGTCCGGGAGCAGGTGGTCCCCGACACGCCGAGTCGGGATCGTGAGCAGCTCGCGCTTTTCGACGAAGTAGGACGCGAAGAAGATGACGAGCAGGAGCTTGCCGACCTCGACGGGCTGGAACGACAGGGAGTGGAACGAGACCCAGAGCTTCGCGCCGTAGGCGTTCTGGTTCGCAGGGCTGCGCCCGATCACCGGGAGCAGGGGGGCGACGAGCAGCGCGAGCGCGACAGCGAGCAGCAGGTACCGGTAGCGCTCGAGGTCGCGCGAGTGCTTGACGGCAGCGAGGACGACCGCGTAGGCGACCAGGCCGATGACGACCCACGCGAACTGCTGGCCGGCCTCTGCGGGGTCGAGGGCGACGATCATCACGTAGCCGATGCCGTTCAGCACGAGGGCGACGGGCATGAGGATCGGGTCGCCGTCGGGGGCGTAGCGACGGTTGACGACCTGGACGAACAGCCCGATGCCGGCCATCGCCCCGACGATCAGCACGGACCGTCGGGGCAGGGCGTCGCTCGTCGCGAGCGAGACGAGGAGCGCGGCGAACAGCACGGCCACCGCTCCGACGACGAGCAGGCCGAGCTCGCTGCGGCGCCGGGCCCGTGCCCACCGGCTCGGGAGCCCGACCACGTGCCACCGCCGCGGGAGCCGTCGCGCGTCCGCGGCCACCGTCACGGGCGCCAGGCTAGCGGCCGCGCTCCGCCGGCACGTGCCGGCAGACAGCTAGCCTGACGCGGCATGACCGGTGACGTCCTCGCAGGCACGCCCGGCGTGCGCGTGCACGAAGCCGCCGGTGGTGCCGGCGGACCGGTCGAACCGTCCGAGATCGGACCGGAGAGGTTCGTCAACCGGGAGCTGTCCTGGCTCGACTTCGCGGATCGCGTCCTCGACCTCGCGCACGACCCGTCCACCCCGCTGCTCGAGCGTGCGAAGTTCCTCGCGATCTTCTCGACGGGGATGGACGAGTTCTTCCAGGTCCGCGTCGCCGGCCTGAAGGACCAGCACGCTGCCGGGCTCCGGACCCGCTCGCCCGACGGCAGGACGGTGAGCGAGCAGCTGCGCGCCGTCCGGGCCCGCGCGACCGACCTCGTCGCCCGGGCGTCGGGCATCGTCGTCGACGAGCTCGTCCCGGGGCTGTCCGACGCGGGGATCTGTGTCGTCGACTACGCCGATCTCGACGGGGTCGCGCGCGACGAGCTGCGAGCCATCTTCGACAGCGAGATCTTCCCGGTGCTCACGCCCCTCGCCGTCGACCCCGGCCACCCGTTCCCGTACATATCGAACCTGTCGCTCAATCTCGCGGTCCTGGTCGCCGATCCCGTGTCGGGCGAGCAGCGCTTCGCGCGGGTCAAGGTGCCGCCGCTCTTGCCGCGCTTCGTGCCGCTCGGCGACGCCGTCCGCTTCGTCCTGCTCGAGCAGGTCATCGCCGCGCACCTCGACCAGCTGTTCCCGGCGATGCAGATCGGTGCGTGGCACACGTTCCGCGTGACGCGCAACGCGGACCTCGACCTCGACGACGGCGAGGCGGACGACCTTCTCGAGGCCGTCGAGGTCGAGCTCCGCCGCCGGCGCTTCGGCCGGGCCGTCCGCCTCGAGGTGGACGAGTCGGCGGGCCGCGAGGTGCTCGGGATCCTCGAGCGGGAGCTCGAGCTCGCGCCCGACGACGTCTACCCGACGGCCGGTCCGCTCGACCTCGGCCAGCTCTGGGCCATCGCGGACCTCGACCGGCCGGATCTTCACGAGCCGGCGTGGACGCCGACCACCCAGCCGCGCCTCGCGCCGGTCGGCGACGAAGCCGTCGACCTGTTCGCGGTCGTCCGCGAGCGCGACGTGCTCGTCCAGCATCCCTACGACTCCTTCGCGAGCTCGGTGGAGGCCTTCATCTCCCAGGCGGCCGCCGATCCCGACGTGCTCGCGATCAAGCAGACCCTCTACCGCACCTCCGGCGACGCGCCCTTTGTCGCTGCGCTCGCGCGCGCGGCCGAGGCGGGCAAGCAGGTGGCCGCGCTCGTCGAGCTCACCGCGCGCTTCGACGAGCAGCGCAACATCGTCTGGGCTCGCCAGCTCGAGCAGGCGGGCGTCCACGTCGTCTACGGCGTCGTCGGGCTGAAGACCCACTCGAAGACGGCCCTCGTCGTCCGGCGCGAGCCGGACGGCATCCGCCGCTACTGCCACATCGGGACCGGCAACTACAACTCCGGCACCGCCCGTGTCTACGAAGACGTCGGGGTGCTGTCCTGCGACCCCGATCTCGGAGCCGACCTCACGGACCTGTTCAACCACCTCACCGGCTTCTCGCGACCCGCGCGGACGCGCTCGCTCGTGCTCGCGCCGGAGCGGTTCCGGCCGTGGGTGCTCGAGCAGATCGCCGCGGAGCAGGCGGCGGGCGTCGACGGCTGGATCACGATCAAGGTGAACGGTCTCACGGACCCGGAGGTCGTCGACGCGCTCTACCGCGCTTCGACCGCCGGAGCGCGCGTCGACCTCGTCGTCCGGAGCGTCTGCGCGCTCCGACCCGGCGTCGCGGGGCTGTCCGAGCGCATCTCCGTCCGCTCGATCGTCGGTCGCTTCCTCGAGCACTCGCGCATCTTCCGCTTCGGCGCCCCGACCCAGCAGGTCCGCGCGCTCGCGGCGAGCGCGCCGGGGATCGACCGGCCCGAGAGCGCGCCCGGCGCGCGCCCGGCGCGCTACTTCATCGGCTCGGCCGACCTCATGGAGCGCAATCTCGACCGCAGGATCGAGGCGATCGTGCCGGTCCGCGACGTCGAGCTGTGTGCGCGCCTCGAGGAGGCGCTCGAGCTGGTGCTCGCCGACGACACCCACGCGTGGTCCCTCGACGCGAGCGGAGCGTGGCGGCGCGTGCCGACGCGGCGCGGCATCGACGCGCAGCGCCTGCTCGGGGAGCTCGCGCTCGAGCGGTCGCGCCGTCGCCGCGCCTCCGAGATCGCCGGCTAGCGGGCCGCAACACGGTGCGGATCGCGGCGCTCGACCTCGGCAGCAACTCGTTCCACCTCCTCGTCGTCGAGGCGCGCCTCGACGGGAGCTTCGTGCCGCTCGCGCGCGAGCGCGAGATGCTCCGCCTCGGCGACCTCGTCGCCCGGACCGGAGCGATCGGCGAGGAGGCGACGGCGCGAGCGGTCGAGGTCGTGCGGCGGTTCCGGTCGGTCGCGGAGGCCCAGCACGCGGACGAGATCGTGGCGCTCGGCACGGCAGCGCTGCGCGAGGCCACCGACGGCGTCGCCCTCGTCGACCGTGTGCGGGACGAGACCGGCGTCGAGATCGAGGTGGTCGACGGCCTGCGTGAGGCCGAGCTCATCTTCACGGCCGTGCGCTCCAGCGTGCTGATCGACCCCGGGCCGGCCCTCGTCGCGGACCTCGGCGGGGGGAGCCTCGAGCTCGCCGTGGGCGATCGGTCCGGTCTCGTCTTCGCGACGAGCCTTCGCCTCGGCGTCGGTCGGCTGACTGCCGAGGTCGCGCCCGCCGACCCGCCGGCGGCCGACGACCGGGCTCGCCTGCGCGCGCGCGTCGCCGCCGAGCTCGCCGGCGTGATGGACGAGGTGCTGTCCGCCAAGCCGCAGATGCTCGTCGGGTCGAGCGGGACGCTCACCTCGATCGCTCGGATCGCGCTGATGGCACGCGGCGGCCCCCTGCCGTCCACGCTCAACCAGCTGACCGTGACGGCCGAGGAGATCGCGTCGGTTGCGCGCCGCGTCTTTTCGGCGACCTCGGCCGAGCGTGCCCGCATGCCCGGCTGCGACAGCCGGCGCGCCGAGCTGCTCCCCGCGGGCATCGTCGTGCTCGAAGAGCTCATGGCGGCGACGGGTCTCGACTCGCTCACCGTCAGCGAGTGGGCGCTGCGCGAGGGCATCGTGCTCGACGCGATCGGGATGCACGAGCGCGCCGAGCTCGCGGGCGACCCGCGGGCGATGCGTCGGTCGTCGGTTCTCGCGCTCTGTCGGCGGTCGAGCTGGCGCCAGCGCCACGCGCACCAGGTCGCCAAGCTCGCAGTCGAGCTCTTCGACGCGACCGTCGACCTCCACGACCTCGGGCCCGACAGCCGGGAGCTCCTCGAGCTCGGCGGCCTCGTCCACGACATCGGCGAGCACGTGAGCAAGACCGACCACGACCGGCACACCGCGTACCTGATCGAGAACGGCGGGCTGCGCGGGTTCTCGCCCGCCGAGGTCCACAAGCTCGCCGCGCTCGGCCGCTACCACGTCCGGGGGACGCCGAAGGCGAGCTTCGAGCCGTTCGGGACGCTCGACGACGCCGATCGCGCCGAGGTCACGACCCTCGTCGCGTTGCTGCGGGTGGCCGACGCGCTCGACGCGACGCACGCGTCGCTCGTCGAGCACGCCCGGGTCGAGGGCCACCCGATGGTTCGCGTCGGGACCGAGGGTGCCGGGCCGGGCCGGGACTGCGAGCCGGGTCCGCGTCGGCTCGACCTCGTCGTCGAGGGCCACGGCGACGCCGAGCTCGAGCTGTGGACCGTCCGTCGCAAGCAGGAGCTGTTCGAGAAGGTCTTCGACTGCCGCCTCGACCTGCGCCTCGTCCGACTGGGGCGCGTGCCCTACGACCCGGGGCGCGGTGGCGGAGCCGGTCTGTCCTGAGCCACCGGAACCGCGCCGGGAGCGGTGCCGGCCTGCCGGGGACCCGCGGACGGCGGCGGGGTGACCGGGACGGGGACCGTCGGGTCGGCCGGGGTCGCCTCAGTCGCCATGTTGCGTAGCGCGCGGCTACGCGCGCCGAGGCTCGAGCCGCGCGGGACGCGCAGGCTGACGTAGGCGGCCGCGCCGATCGGGATCGGGATCCAGAAGTTGACGAGCCGCCAGGCGAGCACGGCGAGGGTGGCCGGGCTGCGCGTCACGCCGAAGCTGACGAGCAGTGCGGGCGCTGCGGCGTCGATCAGGCCGAGGCCACCGGGCGTCACGGGGATCACCGCGAGGACGTTCGCGATGCCGTAGGCGGCGAAGAGCTCGAAGGGGTCGACGTAGATGCCGAACGCGGCGACGAAGGCCCAGAGCGACGCTGCGTCGAGCAGCCAGTTGAGCGCCGCCCAGCGCAGGGCCCGGCGGAGCAGGTTGCGGTCGGCGGCGAGGTCGCGCAGCGACCGCCCGAGCTCACGGACCAGCACCTCGACGCGGTCGGGGTCGAGCCGGGGGATCCGGCGCCCGAGGCCGCGCGCGAAGCGGATCGCACCCTGCTCGCCGTGGGTGAGGGAGTAGACGAGGGCTCCGACCACGAGCAGCACGAGCATGCCGACGAGCGCGACGACGACGTAGATCGGGTGGAATCCGGCGATCGGGATCGAGATGACGAGCGAGCACCACAACAGCGCGTTGAGCACGACGGCGGAGCCGATCCCCTGGGTCGCCATCGCGAAGGCCGCGTCCGCGCCGTTGACGCCGTTGCGCGTGAGCAGCCGGTAGCCGAGGCCGGCGCTGCCGGCGCTGCCTCCGGGCAGGACGTGGGAGATCGCGAGCCCCGAGAGGTCGATGCGCAGGATCGTCGAGTAGCTCGGGCGTGTGCCCGGCAGCAGCGAGCGGGAGAGCAGCGCGTAGGCGGCGAGCGAGGCGGCCTCGAACACGAAGCCGGCGACGACCCAGCCGATGCGGATGTGCGTGAGGAGGTAGAGGTGCCGGCTCGCGCCGACGAGCTCGGGTGCGACGACGTACTCGAGCAGCAGCAGGAGCAGGAAGATGACCGCGCTGTGCCGGAGCGGGGCGGGGACGAACGAGCGCCACCGCCGACGTGCCGGTCGGTCCCCCGAGCCCGCCGGCGCGTCCGCCGGGGCGGGCTCCGGGCTCGCGCGCACCGTGTCGCGCGTACCGGGCCGGCGCATTGCTCCATGCTTGCACGGCCGCGGGTGCCCGGGTGCCCGGTCCCTGGTGGGTCCGTGTGCGACGCCGGGCGTGCGGTCGGCTTGACTGTGGCGGTGAGCGATCCCGATCCGGCGCCTGGCCGCAGGCCGTGGTGGGCACCCGAGGAGCAGCCCGACGCGGCTCGCGCGATCGAGCGGGTCGTCCTGCGCTCGGCGCTGCGCGTCGCCCTCGTCGCCCTCGCGACGGTCGCGGTCGCCACCTTGGTCTGGCGGCTCCGGGCGCTCGTGCTGCTGCTGCTCGTCGCGATCTTCGTCGCCGCCCTGCTCGATCCCGTCGTCCGGCTGCTCACCCGGGGCAGGATCTCGCGCGGGAGCGCGGTCGGCGCCGTCTACCTCGTCGGGCTCGTCGCCACCGGCGCGCTCGTGTACCTGTTCCTCCACCCGATCATCGGCTCCGCGACGACGTTCGCCCGGGAGCTTCCGGGACTGGTCCACCAGGCACAGCGCGGCAAGGGGCTACTCGGCCGGCTCGTCACGCGGCTCCACCTCCTCAGCTTCGTCAAGACCCATGCGCCGGAGCTCGAGAGCCTCATCTCGAGGCTCGGCAAACCCGCCCTGTCCGTCGGGCGGACGGTCGTGAGCGGCGTCGTGAGCGCCGCGACGATCATCGTGGTGAGCTTCTTTCTGTTGCTCGAGGCGCCGCGCCTCGCGTCCGGGATCCTCGGCTCGCTACGTCCGGAGCGGGAGGAGCTCGCCCGGCGCGTCGTGCACGACATGATCCGGCAGGTCACGGGCTTCATGCTCGGCAACCTCGCGACCTCGGTCATCGCCGGCCTCGTCGTCTACGTCGCGCTCCAGGCGACAGGCGTGCCCTTCGCAGGCGTCCTCGCGATCTGGGTCGGCCTCGTGGACTTTCTCCCGATGATCGGCGGCCTGCTCGCGGGTGTGCCGGCCGTCGGCGTCGCCTTCTTGCACTCCGTGCTCGCCGGCGTCGTCACGATCGTCGTCTTCCTCGTCTACCAGCAGATCGAGAACCACCTCCTCTACCCGGTCGTCATGAGCCGGACGGTGCGCTTGAACCCGCTCCTCGTCCTCCTCGCCGTGCTCGTGGGCGCCGAGATCGGCGCCGTCGTCGGGTCGACGTTCGGGGGTCTGTGCGGTGCGCTGCTCGCCGTGCCCGGCGCGGGTGCGGTGCAGGTCGTCGCTCGTGCCGCTCTCGACGACCGCCGTCGGCGCGCCCGGGTGGCAACCGTCCCGGACGGCTAAGTTCGCGCCGTGCGCATCCTGGTCGTGCTCCCCACCTACAACGAGAGCGCGACGATCGCGCGGATCCTCCAGAAGGTACGCGAGAGCCTCCCCGCAGCGGACGTGCTCGTCGTCGACGACTCCTCGCCCGACGGGACGGCGAAGCTCGCGTTCGAGGTCGCAGACGAGCTCGGCCAGATCGAGGTGCTCTCGCGCTCGTCGAAGGACGGCCTCGGGCCCGCCTACCGGGCGGGGTTCGCGTGGGGACTTGCTCGCGGCTACGAGGGCTTCGTCGAGATGGACTCCGACTTCTCCCACGATCCGGCCGACCTGCCGCGCATCGTCGCGCCGCTCGAGCAGGGCTACGAGGTGTCGATCGGATCGCGCTACGTCCGCGGGGGGTCGATCCCGGACTGGACGACGTCGCGCCGGCTGCTGTCGCGTGGCGGCAACCTCTATGCGGACCTGCTGCTCTCGCTCCAGGTGAAGGACTCGACGGCCGGCTTCCGGGCCTACGCGGCATCGGTGCTGCGACGGATCGACCTCGACGCCGTGCGGGCCGACGGCTACGGCTTCCAGATCGAGATGACCTACCGGGCAAAGCGTGCCGGCGCGGTGATCGCCGAGGTGCCGATCCGCTTCGTCGACCGGCGGGAGGGCACGTCGAAGATGTCGGGCAGGACGGTCTCCGAAGCGCTCCGGCTCGTGACGGTCTGGGGGATCGAGCGCGTCGCCGGCAAGGCGCCGAGCGGCCGGCTCGACATCAAGCGGACCGCGTAGCGCGACGGTCAGCTCACGCGGGCGGCACCGCTCTCACGGGCGCACGGCCGCCGCGAGCAGCGCCTGGAGTTTCAGCTGGGTCTCGGCGAGCTCCGCGGCAGGATCGGAGCCCTCGACGATGCCGACGCCGGCCATGAGGCGCGCGTGGGGCCCGTCGACGAGGGCGCTGCGGATGCCGATCCACCATTCGCCGTCGCCGTCGGCGCGCACCCAGCCGACGGGACCGGCGAAGCGGTCACGGTCGAGCTCCTCGTACTTCGCGAGGTAGTCGAGGGCCGCCGCGCTCGGCCAGCCGCCGACGGCGGGCGTGGGGTGCAGGCGCGCCGCGAGGGCGAGCGCGCCGGGCGCCGGGGCGGCGAGCCGGCCGGAGACGCGCGTCGCGAGGTGCGCGACGTTGCGGAGCTCGAGCAGGTGCGGGAGGTCCGGCGCCGCGAGCTGCGCGCAGACGGGCTGGAGCGCGCCGAGGATCGCGTCGACGACGATGCGGTGCTCGGACCGCTCCTTGGCCGACGCGAGCAGGCTGTCGGCGAGACGGCGGTCCTCGTCGGGGTCACCGCTGCGCGCGACCGTGCCGGCGAGCGGCTGGGAGACGACCTCCTGGCCGGCTCGTCGGACGAGCAGCTCCGGGCTCGCGCCGACGAAGCCGTCGGCGGCGAAGGCGAGGCACGAGGGATGGAGCGCGCGCAGGCGCTCGAGCAGGTGGTGCTGACCGAACGGGCGGTCCGCGTGCACGGAGACCTCCCGCACGAGGACGACCTTGTCGAGCTCGCCCGCGCGGATCGCGGCGACGGCGCGTGCGATCCGCTCGCGGAACTCGGCGTGGGGGCGCGCCGATCCGAGCTCGAAGGTCTCGGGCGGCCCGGCGCCGTCGTCCGGAGCCGGCGCAGGCGCACCTGCGACGAAGGGGAAGCCGGCCAGCGCGTGCTCCACGTCGCCGCGCGTGCCGACGGCCGTCGCCCGACAGCTCGTGCCGTCGTCGACGACGGCGATCTCGGGCACGACCAGCTGCGAGAACGCGCCCGGGTCGAAGGCCAGGGCGCCGATCGCGAGCGGACCGGGTCCGCCCGCGCCGGGTCCATCCGCTGCGCGCGCCGGTGGGATCGCCGCGAGCCGGGCCTCGATCTCGTGCACCGCCGCAGAGTCGGAGGTGCCGAACGTGAGCTCGAGGTGGCAGGCGGCTCCCCAGGTGAGGATCGACAGGCCGTCGCGCTCGAGCACGCGTCCGACGGCGCGGGCGTAGCGGCGGACCGCGGCGAGGGTCTCGGGCCGGATCTCGGCCGACGCCCAGCACAGCGCCGCGTCCGGGATCGTGCCCAAACCCGCGTCCGGCGTCGTGACCGGTGCCTCGCTGGCCGGACCGGGAGCGGGGGCTGGGCTCGTGCCCGGCCTCATCGACGCCCGGTGCGCGGCGCGCCTGCGGACAGCGCCGCCGCGCCGCGCCGCGTCGCCGTGACGACCTGGGTGATCCCACCGCTCAGCTCGTGGTGGCGCGCGTCGGTGAAGCCGGCAGCCGTCACGTCGGCGAGCAGGTCGGCACGCGACGGGAGGTAGGCGACAGAGCGTGGCAGGTAGCGGTAGGCGTCTTTGTCCGACAGCAGGGCGCCGAGGCGCGGGACCGCGACGTTGAACCAGACCCGGTGGCCGAGGTGGAGCAGGGGCGACGTCGGCGTGTCGACCTCGAGCAGCGCGAGCCGGCCCCCGGGTCGCAGCACGCGCCCGCACTCGGTGAGCACGCCCCGCAGGTCGGCGAAGTTGCGCAGGGCGAAGCCGCTCACGATGCCGTCGAGCGTAGCGTCGCCGAACGGCAGCCTCGCCCCGTCGGCCTCGACGAGAGGCGGCGAGCCGGCGTGCGCCGCTGCGAGCATGCCGAACGAGACGTCGGCGCCGACCGCGGCGAAGCCCGACGAGGCGAGCGCGCGCGCGAAGTCGCCGGTTCCGCAGGCGAGGTCGAGCACGAGCGACGGCGGCGCGAGCTCGAGCAGGCCGATGGTCCGCCTCCGCCAGCCCTGGTCGAGCCCGAACGTCATCAGGCGGTTCACGAGGTCGTAGCGCGGCGCGATCCGGTCGAACATCGATCGCACGACGAGGGCTTTCTCCTCCCCGCGGGGCAGGTCGGAACCCGGCATGCCGGCTCGGGGCGCATCCATGCCGGGCGCCGTGTCCGGGCGCTCGGCGGGACTCAGCGGAACCAGGTCTTGTAGTACGCCCGGCTGTGGTTGTGCAGCAGCAGGGCGACGAGCGCGATCTCGAACAGCAGCGTCAGCAGGCCGCCGCCGACGAAGCCGAGGACGAGCAGCACGAAGGGCAGGAGTGCCGCGGCGACGGCAGTCTTGTAGCCCCACTTGCGCTCGTTCGCGACGCCGATGCCGCCCGCCACCTCGGCGACGATGAGGGCGGCGAGGATGAGCCGGCTCAGGCCGCCGACGAAGAGGAAGCTGATCAGGCTCAGCGCGGCGTTCCAGTACAAGAGCGCGACGGCGATCTGCAGCGTCTGCGGCTGGTGTGCAGGAAACCACCGCCGCTCGGTCATGTTCGTGCTTGCCACGTCCCTAGTCTGTCAGCTCGGTGCGGTCGAGGTCGCGCGCGCGGCGAGCTGCCCGCAGGCCGCGTCGATCGCGCGTCCGCGGGTCCGCCGGACGGTGACGTTGACGCCGTGGCGCTCGAGGCGCGCGCGAAAGGCTCGGACGCCGCCGGCGTCGGTGCCGACCAGGCCGAGGTCGACTGCGCCGGGGGTCGGGTTGAGCGGGATGAGGTTGACGTGCGCGCCGAGCGCGCGGGCAAGCCGCGCGAGCTCGTCCGCGTCGGCGTCGCGGTCGTTGACCGACCGGATGAGGGCCCACTCGAACGAGACGCGTCGGTGCGTCGCGGCGACGTAGTCGGCGCACGCGTCCATCAGCGCTGCGATCGGGTAGCGCCGCCCGAGCGGCACGAGGTCGTTGCGGAGCCGGTCGTTCGCCGCGTGCAGGGACACCGCGAGGTTGACCTGGAGCGGCTCGGCGGCGAGCCGCCGGATCCCCGGCACGACGCCGACGGTCGAGATCGTGACGCGCCGTGCGCCGATGCCGATGTCGCCGACGATGCGGCGCACGCTCGCAAGGACGCGTTCGTAGTTCGCGAGCGGCTCGCCCATGCCCATGAACACGACGTGGTCGAGCCGGCGGCCGGCGTCGCGGGCCGCACGAGCGGCGAGGACGACCTGCTCGACGATCTCACCGACCGTGAGCTGGCGCGTGTAGCCGGCCTGGCCGGTCGCGCAGAACGAGCACGCCATCGCGCAGCCGGCCTGGGAGGAGACGCATGCGGTCGAGTGCCGCGGGTGGTGCATGAGCACGGTCTCGACCCGGGAGCCGTCTGCGAGGCCGACCGCCCACTTCACGGTCTCGCCGTCGTCCGCGTGCCGGACCGCCTCGACGTGCAGCGCAGGGGCCAGCAGCGGCTCGCTCCCGAGGCGCGCCCGCAGGTCCCGGGGCAGGGCGGTGACCTGCTCCGGCTCCACGAGCTGGCGGTAGAGCCCGTCCCAGAGCTGGTCGACCCGGTAGCTCGGGGCACCGGTCAGCAGCGGCGCGAGCTCCGTGCGCGACAGCTCGTAGCGGCTCACGGCCGTGCCGCCGGGACGTCGCCGACGTAGGCCTGGTCGAGGTGGTCGACGCCGAAGCCGGTCGAGGTGTACAGCCGGACGGCGGCGGCGTTCGACGCGTCGACGTAGAGCATCGCGGCGCTGAGGCCGCGACCCGCCAGGTAGTCGAGGCCGGCGAGCAGCACGGCCCGGCCGAGGCCGCGCCCTTGGGTGTCGGGGTCGACGCCGATGACGTAGATCTCGCCGAGACCAGGCTCCTCCTCGTGGACCTTGGTCCAGCAGAAGGCGTCGATGCGGCCCGACTCCTCGTGGAGCAGAAAGCCCGACGGGTCGAACCAGCCCTGCTCCTCGCGCTCGACGAGCGTCGCGCGATCCCACGCGCCCTGCTCGGGGTGGGAGCGGAACGCCCGGTTGTTGAGAGCGAGCCACTCCTGCTCGTCCTGGCCGACGACGAAGGGGCGCAGTGCGGCGCGCCGGGCGGTGGCGAGGTCGGGGCCGAGGGGGAGTGGGCGACGCATCTGGTGGATCGCCCGGCCCCGCTGGAGGCCGACGGCGCGCGCGACCGCCTCGTCCGCGGCGTCCGGCTTGGGGATCCACAGGTGGACGTGGCCGCCACCTTCGGCAGCGATCTCGCCGAGCGCGCTGCGCAGGAGATCCTCGGCGACGCGCTCTCGGGTCGAGCGCGCGCCCGGGTGGACGACGTACTCGACCGCCCAGGTGCCGTGGCCCCGGCTCAGCTGCGCGTAGCCGGCGAGGGTTGCCGAGCCCGGCTTGCGGGCGACGAAGCCCGCGAAGCCCGATCGACCGCCCTGGACGAGGTCGATCCACTTGTGCTCGCCGAGGGGCGCATGGCCGTCGGCGGCCTGCGCGGCGCGCACCAGGGCGGCGACCGCGGCGATGTCCTCCTCGCCCATCCGGCGCTTCACCTCGACGTCGTGCACCCGAGGCAGGCTAACGGCTCGGCGTCGCTGCGTCGGAGCCACCGCTAGCCTGCCGGCGTGGCGCGACCTCGGGCAGTCCGCGACAGGGCGCGGACGGTCGCGCGACGCCTCGCCCGGCTGTACCCCGGCGACGCGGCGTCGCTGTGCGCGCTCGACCACGCCGGGCCGTACCAGCTGCTCGCGGCGACGATCCTGTCCGCCCAGTGCACCGACGCGCGGGTCAACCTCGTGACGCCCGAGCTGTTCGCCCGCTACCCCCGCGTCGAGGACCTGGCCGCGGCCGATCCCGGCGCGATCGAGCAGATCGTCCGCTCCACCGGCTTCTACCGAGCCAAGACGACGAGCCTGATCGGCATGGCGCGCGGCGTCGTCGAGCGCTTCGGCTCGGTCGTGCCCGAGGCCCTCGAGGATCTCGTGACCTTGCCGGGTGTCGGTCGCAAGACGGCCAACGTCGTGCGGTCTGTCGCGTTCGGACTGCCCGGCCTGCCGGTCGACACCCACGTCGGCCGGATCGCCCGCCGGCTCGGCCTGACTGCGGAGCAGGACCCGGTGAAGGTCGAGGCCGACCTCTGCGCGCTGCTCCCGCCGGAGCGCTGGGGGGCGTTCAGCATCGAGCTGATCCTGCTCGGCCGGCAGGTCTGCGCGGCGCGGCGCCCGCGCTGCGGCGCCTGCCCCCTCGCGGACATCTGCCCGTCCGCTACGCCATCCGACCAGCGCGCCCCCGACCAGCGCGCCCCCGGCCAGCCCGTCCTCGACCCGATCCTGCGGGCCTCCCGGAGAGGCGCGGGTCCACCGTCGTCGGACGGGCGCGACCAGCCGCGGCCGGGCGTGCCCCGGTAGCCTGGCGACGGAGCCGGTTCCCGCCAGTCGGTTCCATGGCGACCCGGGTTGTTCCGCGACCCGTGCCGCCCGACGACGGCGCCTTTCGGGGCGCCGTCGTCCGTCACGCAGGGACCGCGCAGCCCGCCGCGAGGCGCGGGCCTACCGCCGGGGCGCGCCCGGGCGGCGGGGGTTCGCGAGCCTCTCGACACGGCGCGTCGCGCTGGACAGGGCGCGCTCGACGCCGAACAGCTCCGCGGCGACGTCGTCTTCGTGCAGCGCCGTCGCCTGCTCGGCCATCGCGGTCACCCGGCGCGTGATCTGGTCGAGCTGGGTGGCGACGGAGGAGAGCTCGGCGGTCTCTGGTGGCATCGTGCCATCTTGGCGGACGCGGGCTCCCGCCGCCGCCCGTTACGCTCTGCGCCATGTTCGACGAGCCCGACGTGCTGGAACTGCTCGACCTGCGCGGCCTGCGGGCCGACGAGCCGCTCGTGCTGCCGCGGCCGGACCTCGGTGCCGAGGGGCCCGTCGACGAGGTGCGCGCCATCCTGCAGGCGGTGCGCGAGCGCGGCGACGACGCGCTGCGGGAGCTGACTGCCCGCTTCGACGGCACCGAGCTCGGCGAGATCCGCGTCCCGGCCAGGGATCTCGCCGCGGCCCTCGAGCGGATCCCGGCCGAGCTTCGGGACGCGCTGCGCGAGGCGCGCGACGCCATCGAAGCCTTCCACCGCCACCGCGCGCCGCTGCCGGGGCGCTACGAGCGGGGCGGCATCAGCGTCGACCACCTCGAGATCCCCGTCGAGCGCGCCGGTCTCTACGCGCCCGGCGGCCGGGCGCGCTACCCCTCGAGCGTGCTGATGACGGCGATGCCGGCCCGTGTCGCCGGGGTCGGGTCCGTCGCGCTCTGCGTCCCGCCGGGTCCCGGCGGCGCGATCGCGGACGAGATCCTCGCAGCGGCCGCGCTCGCGGGCGTCGACGAGGTCTACGGCGTCGGAGGCGCCCAGGCCATCGCCGCCATGGCCTACGGCACGGCGTCGATCCCGAAGGTCGACGTCATCGTCGGTCCGGGGAGCAAGTGGGTCTCGATCGCCCAGCGCGAGGTGCGCGGCGTCGTCGGGGTCCCCGCGGCCTTCGCGGGGCCCTCGGAGGTCGTCGTCGTCGCAGACGGCTCGACGCCGGCCGACTGGGCCGCGATCGACGTGATCGTCCAGGCCGAGCACGGACCGGATGGGCTCGCATGGCTCGTCACCTGGTCCGAGGAGGCAGCGCACGCGATCACGGCCGCGACGACCCGCCTCGTCGCCGCCTCGCCGCGGCGTGCCGACACCCTCGCCACGCTCGTCGACGGCGGCTACTGCGTCCTTGTCGACGGGCCCGAGCAGGCGATGCGCGTCGCGAACGCGATCGCGCCGGAGCATCTCGAGCTGCTGGTCGAGGAGCCTGATGCCCTCCTCGGTCTCGTCCGCCACGCCGGGGCGGTGTTCGTCGGGCCGCTCGCGCCTGCGTCGGTCGGCGACTACATCGCCGGCCCGAGCCACGTGCTGCCGACCTTCGCGACCGCGCGGTTCGCGAGCGTCCTCGGCGTCGAGGACTTCGTCCGGCGCGTCCACGCCGTGCGGGTCGACGCCGCGGGGATCGCCCGAGTCGCCCCGGCCGTCGCGGCGATCGCGGACGCCGAAGGGCTCCCGGCCCACGCCGAGTCGGTCCGGCTCCGGGTCGGCCAGGCGACGTGGAGCACCGCGTGAGCGCGCAACGGGCGCGCCGCCCGGCCCCGCGAGCCGAGGTCGCCCTGATGGCGGGCTACCACTCGCCGCAGATCGAGGTCGGCATCCGGCTCAACACGAACGAGTCTCCCGAGCCTCTCGCCGGCTTCACCGAGCAGGTCGCCGCGTCGCTCGGCACGCTCGCGCTCAACCGCTACCCCGACCGCGAGGCGCTCGCGCTCCGCCGGGCGCTCGGCGCGCTGCACGGCGTCGACGCCGAGCAGGTCTACTGCGCGAACGGCTCGAACGAGGTGCTCCAGGCGATCTGCCTCGCGTACGGCGGGGCCGGGCGCTCGGCCGCGGTCTTCGAGCCGACCTACGCGCTCCACGGCCACATCGCGCGCCTCACCGGCACGGCGGTCATCGAGGGCGAGCGTGACGGCGAGTTCCTCGTCGAGGAGGGCGAGCTCGCGCGGGTCCTCACGGTCGGCGGGCGCTTCGGCGCGGCGGAGCCGGCGATCGTCTTCGTCTGCTCGCCCAACAACCCGACGGGCCGAGCCGAGCCGCGCGACATGGTCGAGCGGATCGTCGCGTCCGCTCCCGGCCTCGTCGTCGTCGACGAGGCCTACGGCCAGTTCGCGCGGTGGTCGGCGGCCGAGCTGCTGGCGGACAACCCGCACCTTGTCGTCGTGCGGACGTTCTCGAAGACCTGGTCGCTCGCGGGCCTGCGCCTCGGCTACGCGGTCGCGGACCCCGAGGTCGTCGACGCGTTGCTGCGCGTGACGCTGCCCTACCACCTCGACAGCGTGAAGCAGCTCGCCGGGCGGATCGCGCTCGAGCACCTCGACGAGATGCACGACCGCGTCGCCCGGGTCGTCGCGGAGCGTGAGCGTGTCGTCCACGCGCTGCGTGCGCTCGGGCTGCGCCCGTTCCCGTCGGACGCGAACTTCGTGCTGTTCGCCCTGCCCGGTCGGGACGCGCGCGAGGTCTGGCGCTCGCTCGTGCGCCAGTCGGTCCTCGTGCGCGACGTGTCCGGCTTCCCCCACCTCGACGGCTGCCTGCGGGTCACGATCGGCACGCCCGAGGAGGACGACACGTTCCTCGCCGCGCTCTCGGCGGCGCTGTCGTGAGCGACGACACGACGGCGGGCACGACGGCGGACACGACGGCCGGGGCGACGGCCGGGCCGGATCCCGGGCCGGTCGACCAAGCACGGGACCAAGCACGGTGCGAAGCGAGGGAGCTCGTGGGAGACGTCATGAGAAGACCGCGGCGCGCCGCCCACCACCGGGTGACGCGCGAGAGTGACGTGGCCGTCGAGGTGGACATCGACGGCTCTGGCCGCTTCGAGGTCGCGACGGGGCTGCCGTTCTTCGACCACATGCTCGCCCAGCTCGCCCGCCACGGCGGGCTCGACCTCGTCGTGCGGACGACCGGCGACCTCGAGGTCGACGCGCACCACAGCGTCGAGGACACCGGCATCGTGCTCGGCGAGGTGCTCGCCGACGCGCTCGGGGACAAGGCGGGCGTCCGGCGCTTCGCCTCCGTCGCCGTCCCGCTCGACGAGTCCCTCGTCGACGTCGCGCTCGACCTCTCGGGTCGCCCGTACCTGCGCTACGAGGTGCCGTTCGCCCCCGGCGCCGTCCCGCTCGGCAGCCCCGGCTTCGAGCCACAGCTCGCCGAGGAGTTCTGGCGCGCGGTCGTGACCTCGGCCGGCGTGACCCTGCACGTCGCCTTGCGCTATGGCCGCAACACCCACCACGTCCTCGAGGCGTCGTTCAAGGCGGTCGCACGCGCGCTGCGCGAAGCGGTGCGCGTCGAGGGCGAGACGATCCCGTCGACAAAGGGCGTGCTGTGACGGAGGCGCCTGCCGCGGTCGCCGCTGGGGCGCGCTAGGCGATGATCGCGGTCCTCGACTACGGCATCGGCAACCTCCGCTCGGCGGAGAAGGCCCTCCAGCGTGTCGGGGGCGATGCCCGGCTGGTCGCCGATCCGGCGGACGCCGTCGGGGCGAGCGGGGTCGTCCTGCCCGGCGTCGGCGCCTTCGGCGCCTGCGCGCGGGCGCTGCGGTCGAGCGGGCTCGACGAGGTCGCCGTGCGCGCGGTGGAGTCCGGCGTGCCGTTTCTCGGCATCTGCGTCGGCTTCCAGCTGCTGTTCGCCGCGTCCGAGGAGGATCCCGGCGCCGAGGGCCTCGGCGTGCTCGACGGGACGGTGCGCCGCCTCGCCGGGGGCGTGAAGCTGCCGCAGATGCAGTGGAACCGCGCCGAGCGTGTCGCTGGCGTCGCGTCCGCGATGCTGGCGCCGTTCCCCGAGCCGCCGTGGTTCTACTTCGTCCACTCCTACGCGCCGGTGCCGGCCGGGCGCGCCGCGGGCTCGGTCGTCGCGACGTGCGACTACGGAGGCCGGGTCGTCGCCGCGGTCGAGAGCGGCAGCTGCTGGGCGACGCAGTTCCACCCGGAGAAGTCCGGCCGAGCCGGGTTGCGCCTGCTCGAGGCCTTCGCCGGCGCGTGCACGGGCGAGGTGCGGCTCTCGTGAGCGGCGCGCTCGCGTGCATCCCGGCAATCGACCTGCGCGGGGGCCGCTGCGTGCGGCTGCTCCAGGGGGAGTTCGCGCGCGAGACCGTCTACGGCGACCCGGTCGAGCTCGCGCGCGCCTACGCCGCGGCGGGCGCGGCGATGCTCCACGTCGTGGACCTCGACGCGGCGCGCACCGGCGTCGCCGCGAACAGGGCGGTGGTCCTCGACATGGTGCGGGCCGCAGCCATCCCCGTCCAGTACGGCGGCGGCATCCGCGACGAGCAGGACGCGCTCGGCGCGCTCGAGGCCGGAATCGACCGCGTCGTGCTCGGCACCGCCGCCGTCGAGCGGCCGGAGCTCGCCGTCTCGCTCGCGCGCCGCTTCCCCGGGCGTGTCGTCGTCGGCCTCGACCACCGTCGCGTTCTTGGTCCACCCGGCGGAGCGCCGCGCCGGGAGCTCGCCGTGCGGGGCTGGGAGCAGGGCGGGGGGATCGAGCTGCTCGAGGCCGTCGAGCGCCTCGCCGGGGTGCCGGTCGCGGCAGCGGTCGTCACGGACATCTCGCGCGACGGGACGCTCGCGGGCCCCGACGTCGAGGGCTACCGCGAGCTGCTCGCGGCGACGCCGGTCGAGATCATCGCGTCCGGTGGCGTCGGGCGAGTCGAGGACCTCGCCGCGCTCGCCCGCCTCGAGAGCGGGGGTCGCCGCCTCGCCGGCGCGATCGTCGGGCGGGCTCTGCTCGACGGCCGGATGACGCTGTCCGAGGCCGTCGCCGCAGGGGCGTGGTGAGGCGGTGCGCGCCGTACGGATCGTGCCGTGCCTCGACGTCGACGGCGGTCGTGTCGTCAAGGGGGTGAACTTCGTCGGGTTGCGTGACGCCGGCGATCCCGTCGAGCTCGCGCGCCGCTACGACGAGCAGGGCGCCGACGAGGTCGTCTTCCTCGACATCACCGCCTCGAGCGACGACCGCTCGACGATGCTCGACGTCGTGCGCAGGACCGCCGAGGAGGTCTTCATCCCTCTCACGGTCGGCGGAGGCGTCCGATGCGTCGAGGACGCCCGCGCCCTGCTGCGCGCCGGGGCGGACAAGGTGGCCGTCAACTCTGCGGCGATCGCCCGCCCGGGCCTCGTCGCGGAGATCGCGTCGACCTTCGGGAGCCAGTGCGTCGTCGTGGCGATCGACGCGCGTCGCGAGCCGGGCGGGCGGTTCAGCGTCTACACCCACGGGGGGCGCCGGCCGACCGGTCTCGACGCGCTGACCTGGGCGACGCTTGCCGAACGGCTCGGTGCAGGGGAGCTGCTCGTGACGTCGATGGACCGCGACGGCACCGAGGACGGCTACGACCTCGGCCTGCTCGAAAGCCTCGCCGCGGTCGTCGGCGTCCCGCTCGTCGCGTCGGGGGGGGTCGGGAGCCTCGCGCATCTCCTCGAGGGCGCGCGCGCGGGAGCCGATGCCCTGCTCGCGGCGTCGATCTTCCACTACGGCCGCCACAGCGTCGCCGAGGCCAAGTCGTTCCTCGCCGGCCACGGGGTGACCGTGCGCCCGGCCGGGGCGTGATCCTGCGCCCGACCGGAGCCCGCCGCGGCCCGGTCCCACTGCCGTCCGGCGACGCGGCGCGCCGGCTCCCGACGAGCGGGCACCTCGCGGCAGGGCACCGCGCGGCAGGGCACCTCGCGGCAGGGCACCTCGCGGCAGGGCCGTCGCGAGGAGGCGGTAGCGTAGGGAGATGACGGCCACCAGCGCAGCGCCACCCGTCGTGACGCTCGAAGGCGACAAGCAGGTGGTCTCGATGCTCAACGACCGCGTGCTCGTGCGCGTGCCTCCCTCCGAGGGCGAGCGCCGCTCGAGGGCCGGGATCGTGATCCCCGCGACCGCGCATGTCGCGAAGCGCCTGGCCTGGGCCGCCGTCGTCGCCGTCGGCCCGCACGTGCGCACGGTCAAGGCCGAGGACACCGTGCTGTTCAACCCCGAGGAGTGCTTCGAGGTCGAGGTGCAGGGCGAGGAGTTCTTCATCTTGCGCGAGCGGGACATCCCCGCCGTGGCCAAGGAGCACCCGGGCGGCGGCACCGGTCTCTACCTGTGAGCGACGACGATCCGGAGCGGGCCGCGGGCGCGCCGACGCGGGTCGCGACGCCGATCGGCGCGAGCGCCGAGCAGCTCGCCGCCGTGCGGTACGGCCCGGACGGGCTCGTGACGGCCGTCGTCCAGGAGGCGACGACGCGCGAGGTGCTCATGGTCGCCCACATGGACGCCGAAGCCCTGCGCCGGACGCTCGCGAGCGGCCGGACGTGGTTCTGGAGCCGTAGCCGGGAGCGGTACTGGTGCAAGGGCGAGACGTCCGGCGATCGCCAGTGGGTCCGCCGGGTCGCCTACGACTGCGACGGCGACGCCGTGCTCGTCGAGGTCGACCAGGACGGCAGGGGAGCGTGCCACACGGGCGCGCGGACGTGCTTTTTCCGGAACTTCGGTGGCTGAGCGCGGCGCGGCAGCCACGAACGCCCTCGGGTTCGAGCGCTTCTGCGAGCTCGCCGGGACGCACACTGTCGTGCCCGTCTGGTCGGAGCTGCTCGCGGACACCGTGACGCCCGTCGGCGCCTTCCGCTCCGTGGTCGGCGACGGCGACGGCTTCCTGCTCGAGTCCGTCGAGCACGGCGAGCGGTGGAGCCGGTTCTCCTTTCTCGGCCGGTCGCCTGTCGCGACGCTCGCGGCGCACGGGCGGGCCGTCGAGGTGCTCGCGGGCGCGCTGCCCTTCGACGTCCCGCTCGACTCCGGGATCCTCGACTGCCTCGAGGCGCTGCTCGACGGGTGCCGCGCGCCGCAGCTCGACGAGCTGCCACCGCTGTCGAGTGGCCTGGTCGGCTACCTCGGCTACGACGTCGTGCGCGAGGTCGAAAAGCTCTGCGCCCCGCCGGCAGACGACCGCCAGCTGCCGGACGCAGTCGTCTCGGTGATCGGCGAGCTCGTCGCGTTCGACCACTGGCGCAGCCACGTCGTGCTCGTCGACAACGTCGTGCGTCCCGACCCCGGGGCGCTGCCGCAGCTCTACGACCGGGCGCGCGAGCGCCTCGCGTCCCTCCGGCGCGATCTCGAGCGGCCGGTGGTCGAGCCGCTCGTCACCCCGCCCGATCGCGCCGAGGTGCTCGACGCGTCTGCGGTGCGCCGGGTGCTCAGCTCCGAGGCGTACTGCCTCGCGGTCGAAGCGGCCAAGGAGCACATCCGGGCGGGCGACGCGTTCCAGGTCGTGCTCTCGCAGCGCTTCGACGTCGAGCTCGACGTCGACCCCTTCGACGTCTACCGGGTGCTGCGCCAGGTCAACCCGAGCCCGTACATGTTCTTCGTGCGCCAGGGCGGGGTGAGCGTGGTCGGCGCCTCGCCGGAGCCTCTCGTCCAGCTCACCGGTGACCGGGTCGTCTCGCGCCCGATCGCCGGAACGCGGCGGCGGGGTGCGACCGACGAGGAGGACCGGAGCCTCGGGGCCGAGCTCGTCGAGCACCCGAAGGAGGTCGCCGAGCACGTCATGCTCGTCGACCTCGCGCGTAACGACGTCGGCAGGGTCGTCCGCTTCGGCACCGAGCAGGTCGACGAGCTGATGACCCTCGAGCGCTACAGCCACGTCATGCACCTCACCTCCCAGGTCTCGGGCCAGATCGTGCCGGGCAAGGGTCCGGTCGACGTGCTGCGGGCGACGCTTCCCGCCGGCACGGTGTCCGGCGCGCCGAAGGTCCGCGCGATGCAGATCATCGACAGCCTCGAGCCGACCCGGCGCGGGCCGTACGCGGGGGTGGTCGGCTACGTCGACTTCTCGGGCAACCTCGACACCGCGATCGCGATCCGCACGCTCGTCGTCGGCCCGGACGGTCGAGCGTCGGTCCAGGCCGGAGCGGGGATCGTGGCCGACAGCGACCCGGCCTCGGAAGACCGCGAGTGCCAGGCGAAGGCCGCGTCGATCCTCGCCGCCGTCGCCGGGGCGCGCCGCATCGCCGCCGAGCGCGAGGGATCGGTCGCGCAGCCGTGACGCCCGGCGGGCCGGCGCGGGACGGTGCGGACGTGCTCTCGCCAGACGAGACCGACGACGCCTTCGACAACGGTGTCGTCGCGCTCGCGAGGACCTGCGACGTCGTGCGGGTGGCGGGGCGTGACGCGCTCAGCTACCTGCAGAGCCAGTGCACACAGGATCTGTCTGGCCTGCGCGACGGCGGGTCCGCCGAGTCCCTGCTGCTGTCGCCCCAGGGGCGGGTCGACGCGTACGTGCGCGTCGTGCGCCTCGGTGAGCACGAGGCGCTCGTCGTCGGTCCGACCGGCAGCGGCGAGGCCGTGGCATCCCGGCTCCAGCGGTTCCGGCTACGGGTCAAGGCGGAGTGCGAGCAGCTCGGCTGGCCGTGCGTGCTCGTGCGCGGTCCGGGCTCAAGCGCGGTTGCCGGGAGCGTGGCCCCCGGCGTGGTCGTCCTCCCGGTCGAGCGCGGCCGTGCCGTCGGGTTCGACCTGGTCGGCCCGGGCGCTTCCGTCCCCGACGGCGTGCCGCTCGGCGATCCGGAGACCTTCGCCGCGTTGCGGATCGAGTCCGGCGAGCCGCTACCCGGGTCCGAGATCGGGGAGAAGACGATCCCCCAGGAGATCGGTGTCGTCGAGCGGGCGGTGAGCTTCACGAAGGGGTGCTACCCCGGCCAGGAGCTCGTCGCGCGCATCGACGCGCGCGGCGGCCACGTCCCGCGCCAGCTGCGCGGGGTGCTCGTCGAGGCGGGCGGCCGCGTCGAGCTCCCCGGCGAGCTCGTGCTCGACGGGCGCGTCGTCGGGGAGCTGACGAGCCTCGCGTGGTCGGTCCGTGCCGGCGGCCCGGTCGCCCTCGCGCTCGTCCGCCGGGAGGTCGAGCCGCCGGCCACGGTCGTCCTGCGCGCCGGCGCGGCGCCGTCCGACGGCGCGGACGGACCGGGACGTCCCGGCACCGTCTCGCCGGTCTGGCCGGCGCGCGTCCTGCGCCTTCCGCTCGCGGGCCCTCGCGGGACCGGGCCAGGACGGGCCGGGACGGACCGCTCAGCGGACCCGGGGGCCGGCGAGCGGTAGGTGCACCGTCATGCGTGTCCCGCCGTCCGGACCGAGTGGCGAGTCGGCGTGCACCTCGCCGTGGAGGGCGCTCACCAGCTCCGCGACGATGGCGAGGCCGAGGCCGGTCCCCGCTGCGCGCGTCGGCTGGCGGCTCGAGGTGAACAGACGCTCGAAGATGTGCGGCAGGTCCTCGGGAGCGATCCCCGGTCCGTCGTCTTCGACGACGAGGACCGCGTGTGCCTCGGACCGGACCTCGGACCGGACCTCGGACCGGACAAGGACGCGCAAGCGCGCGAACTTCAGGGCGTTCTCCGCGAGGTTCGCGACGACCTGGGCAAGGCGGTCGGGGTCGGCGACGACGACGAGGCCGTCCGGCGGCGGCTCCACGACGAGCTCCACCGACGCGGCCTCGAACGCGTAGCGCAGGGCGTCCGCCGCGTCGGCAGCGCACTGCCCGGCGTCGACCTCGGCGAGGTGGAGCGAGAACTGGTGCGCGTCGAGGCGTGCCAGGTCGAGCAGGTCGCCGATCAGGCGTTGGAGCCGGCGCGCCTCGGCGACGACGATCTCCGCGGCACGTGCGGGGTCCGGGGTGCCGTGGTCCGCGATCGCCTCCGCGTAGCCGAGGATCGAGGTGAGCGGGGTGCGCAGGTCGTGCGAGATCGACAGCAGGAACGCGCGCTCGAGGTGGCGCGCGCGCGCGAGCGCCGCGGCCATCGTGTTGAGTGAGCTCGCCAGTCCGGCGATCTCGGGGTAGACGCGGGCGGGGACCTCGACGCGCACCTCGAGGTCGCCCGCCGCGACCCGCGCTGCGGCACCGCTCGCGGCGACGATGCCGCGCGAGATGCGCCGCGCGATCTCCGACGCCGCCACCGCGGCGACGACCAGGGCGATGCCGCTCGCGAGAAGGTAGTAGCGGGCGCTGCTCGCCGGCGAGCTCACCGGGCTCTCGAGGGCGTACGCGACGGTCTGGCGTGCGGTGCCGGCGAGAGCGGGGGAGGTCGACAGGATCGGGACGGCGGCGAAGGCGACGCCGCCCGTCACGCCGCTGGCCGCCTTGCCGGCCCCGAGGGCCGACGCGTCGACGGCCGAGGCGGGGACGTGTGCGAGGGGGTCGACGCGCAGCCGGCCGTCGGTCACGACGAGGACCGCACCCCGGGTGCCCGCGACGCTGTCGACCAGGTGCAGGATCGCCTGCGAGCCGTGCTCGTCCGGGCTCGCGAACAGTGACGCGAGCGGTTTGGCCGCGAGCGATGCCGCGAGCGCCCGGGCCTGGCGGAGGACCGTGGCCTCGGCGCGCCGGTCGGCCGCATGGCGCTCGAGCGTGAGGCTGAGCGCCCCGGCGACGGTGAGCGCGCCGACGAGGACCGCGACGACGGCGAGGGCGATGCGCGCCCTCATCGCGGCGCGCAGCTCGGGCGCGCGCCGCGCCGTGCAACTCGCGCCGTCAGCCTCAGCCGCACCGGTAGCCGACGCCCCAGACGGTCGCGAGCGGCAGGGCATCGCCGAGCTTGCGCCGGAGCTGGCGGACGTGGACGTCGACCGTCCTCTCGTCGCCGTACCAGCCGCTTCCCCACACGCCGTCGAGGAGCTGCTGGCGCGAGAGGACGATGCCCGGGTTCTCCGCGAAGAACGCGAGCAGGTCGAACTCGCGCGCCGTCAGCTGCACCTCGACCCCGTCGGCTCGGACGTCGCGGCGCAAGGTGTCGACGACGACCGAGCCGACGGTCAGCGGCTCGTCGCCTGCGCGCCGTCCGCTCTCCGAGCGCCGTAGGATCGCGCGCACCCGGGCGACGAGCTCGCGCGGCGAGAAGGGCTTCGTGACGTAGTCGTCCGCGCCGAGCTCGAGACCGAGCACGCGGTCGAGCTCGTCGTCGCGCGCGGTCACCATGACGATCGGCACGTCGCTCGTCTTGCGCAGCTCGCGGCAGGCCTGCAGCCCGTCCAGGGGACCGGGGAGGCCGATGTCGAAGACGACGAGCACCGGGTGCTCCTGGCCCGCGAGCTCGAGGCCCCGGCGGGCGTCGCCGGCCTGCAGGACACGAAAGCCCGCGTTGCGCAGGTAGAGGTCGAGGAGCTCCGCGATGTTGCGGTCGTCCTCGACGACGATGATCGTGCCGTTCGTCGACTCCTGCTCGGTCGGCTTGCTCGTGCTCTCCGCCATCTCCACAGCGTCGCACGCCCGGGAGCTCCCGGCACGCGCCGGGCGCGAGACCCCCCCGGGCGGCGGCGCGCCGGTTAGGGTTGCCGAAGTGGCGACGTACCTCGACGAGATCGTTGCCTCCCACCGCGCCCGTGCGGCGGTCGACGACCGTCCGCTCGCGGCGCTCGACGCCGCCGCACGCGCTGCCCCGCCGCCGCGGCCGTTCGCGACGGCGCTGCGCGGCGACGGCGCAGGTGTCGCGCTGATCGCGGAGGTCAAGCGGCGGTCGCCGTCGAGAGGTGACCTCGCGGCTGACCTCGACCCGGCGGTGCTCGCGCGCGCCTACGCCGCGGGCGGGGCTGCCTGCCTGTCCGTGCTCACCGACGAAGCGTTCTTCGCGGGCAGCCGTGTTGACCTCGAGGCCGCGCGCGCCGCGGTCGGGCTCCCCGTGCTGCGCAAGGACTTCACCGTGTGCGAGCGCGACGTCCTTGACGCCCGGGCCATGGGGGCCGACGCCGTCTTGCTCATCGTCGCGGTCCTCGACGACGACGAGCTCGCGCGCCTCGGCCGCCTCGCCGCCTCGCTCGCGATGGCGGCGCTCGTCGAGGTCCACGACGAGGCCGAGCTCGCGAGGGCCCTCGGCGCCGGTGCGACCGTCGTCGGCGTCAACCAGCGCGACCTGCACAGCTTCGCGGTCGATCCCGAGCGCGCGGCGCGTGTCGCCGGCGCGATGCCCGACGGGGTCGTGCGCGTCGCGGAGTCCGGGATCCGCGACCGGCGCGACGTCGAGCGGCTCGCGTCCGCAGGGTTCGACGCCGCGCTGGTCGGCGAGACCCTCGTCACGGCGGCCGACCCGTGCGCGGCCACGAAGAGCCTGCTCGGGCGCGCCTGATGTTCGTGAAGATCTGCGGGATCACGAGCGAGCAGGATGCCCTGCTCGCCGTCGCGATGGGCGCCGACGCCGTCGGCTTCGTCTTCGCGCCCTCGCCGCGCCAGGTCGCCGTGGGAAAGGTCGCGGAGATCGTCCGGCGCCTGCCGGGCGAGATCCTCACCGTCGGGGTGTTCCGCGACGCCCTGCCGGCGCGGGTCGTCGACGTCGTCCTCGAAGCCGGCCTGCGCGCCGCGCAGCTCCACGGGAGCGAGAGCCCGGAGCAGTGCGCCGAGGTGGCCGCAGGCGTCCCGACGGTCTTCAAAGCCATCGCGGCCCAGGATCCGGCGCTCGCGGCCGCGTCGCGCTACCCGGTGTCCGCAGTCGTCGTCGACGCGCCGTCGCCGGGCTCCGGGCAGGTCTTCGACTGGCGTCTCGCCGAGCACGTGCCCGGCGTGCGCCGCCTGGTGCTCGCCGGCGGCCTGACCCCCGACAACGTCGCAGGTGCGATCCGGCGCGTGCGCCCCTGGGGCGTCGACGTGAGCTCGGGCGTCGAGTCCGCACCGGGCCACAAGGACCCGAGCAAGGTCCGCGCGTTCGTCCAGGCGGCCCGAGCGGCGAGCCCCGAGACCTACGAGCCGCTGTCCGACGCCCCCTACGACTGGCAGGAGGAGCTGTGACCACCCACGAGGAGACGGCACCGGCCGCGACGGGCCTGATGGGCGCGCCGGGACCCGGCGGGCGCTTCGGCGACTACGGTGGCCGCTACGTCCCGGAGTCGCTCGTGCCGGCCTGCATCGAGCTCGCCGACGCGTTCGAGGGGGCGTGGGCCGACGCGGCCTTCCGCGCGCGCCTCGACGGCCTGCTCGGCTCCTACGCCGGCCGCCCGACGCCGGTCACGGAGTGCCACAGGCTCTCGGAGCAGCTCGGCGTGCGCGTCCTTCTCAAGCGCGAAGACCTGACCCACACCGGGTCGCACAAGATCAACAACGTCCTCGGCCAGGCGTTGCTCGCCGAGCGGATGGGCAAGCCCCGGCTCATCGCGGAGACCGGGGCCGGCCAGCACGGCGTCGCGACGGCGACGGCGGCGGCGCTGCTCGGCCTCGAGTGCGTCGTCTACATGGGAGCGGTCGACGTCGAGCGCCAGGCGCTCAACGTCTTCCGGATGGAGCTGCTCGGCGCCGAGGTCCGGCCCGTCGTGTCCGGGAGCCGGACCCTGAAAGACGCCGTGAACGACGCGCTGCGGGACTGGGTCGCGTCCGTCGAGACGACCCACTACTGCATCGGCTCGGTGATGGGCCCGCATCCCTACCCCTACATGGTGCGCCAGTTCCAGCGGGTGGTCGGCGACGAGGCGCGCGCGCAGTGCCGGGTGCTGCTCGGCGACGACCCCGACCTCGTCGTGGCATGCATCGGTGGCGGCTCGAACGCGGCGGGGACCTTCGCCGGCTTCGTCGACACCCGCGCGGAGCTCGTCGGGGTCGAGGCGGCAGGCGGCGCGGCGCTCGGCAACGGCCTGCCCGGCGTGGTCCACGGCATGCGGTCGCAGTTCCTCCAGGACGAGGCCGGTCAGATCCTCGAGGCGCACTCGATCTCCGCAGGGCTCGACTACCCCGGGATCGGGCCGGAGCACGCGCACCTCGCCGCAATCGGCAGGGCCCGCTACGTCGCGGTCGGCGACGCCGAGGTGCTCGCGGCCTTCCGCCTGCTCGCCGAGTTGGAGGGGATCATCCCTGCCCTCGAGCCGGCCCACGCGATCGCGTGGCTCGTCCGAGCGGCGGGCACCGGCGAGATCGCGCCCGGCGCGACGGTCCTTGTCACGATGTCGGGCCGGGGGGACAAAGACGTCCAGCAGGTCAAGGAGATGCTCGCGTGAGCGTCGTCCAGCCGACAGCCGTGGCCGCGACGGTCCAGGTCGGCGAGGGGAGGAGCGGCTCCCCGGGCGCACTCGAGACCCGCCTGCGCCAGCGCCGGGCAGAGGGGCGCAAGCTGCTCGTGCCGTACGTGACCGGGGGGCTCGGTGGCGACTGGCTCGACGTGGTGCGCGCCGTCGCGGCGGCCGGCGCCGACGCGATCGAGGTCGGCCTGCCGTTCTCCGACCCGGTCATGGACGGTCCGACGATCCAGGAGGCGTCGTCGCGCGCCCTCGAGTCGGGCGCGACCCCGCAGGGCATCGTCGCGGCCCTGCGCGAGGCCGAGGTCGGGGTGCCGATTGCGGTGATGACGTACTACAACGTCGTCGCGCGCACGGGGCACCGGCGGATGGCGACGGAGATCGCACGCTCGGGCATCGCAGCGGCGATCCTGCCCGATCTGCCGGTCGACGAGGCGGGGCCGTGGGTCGACGCCGCCGACGCCGCCGGCGTCGAGACGGTGCTGCTCGCGGCGCCGACGACTCCGGACGACCGGCTCGCCGCGATCTGCCGCCGGTCGCGGGGATTCCTCTACGCGGTCGGGCTCCTCGGCGTGACCGGCGAGCGGCACGAGCTCGCGGCGTCGTCGCTGTTGATCGCCGCACGGTGCAAGCAGGCGACGGACCTGCCCGTGCTCGTCGGCGTCGGGGTCTCGACGACCGACCAGGCCCGGGCGGTGTGCGCGGTCGCCGACGGCGTCGTCGTCGGCTCGGCGCTTGTGCGCCGCCTGCTCGACGGGGCGGGACCGCAGGGCGCCGGCGAGCTCGTCGCCGACCTGCGCAGCGGCATCGACCGCGGCTGATCCGGCCGGCTCCTCCGGCCCGCCCGTGGCGCGCGACGCGATCCGTCACGGGGCCGAGGGTGCATGAGTATGCGTGATCGTGTATGGTCATCCGCATGAAGGCGGGCGTCGTCGGCGGTTCGGGCTACCTCGGGGCGGAGCTGCTGCGCCTGCTCGCCGGCCATCCCGACATCGAGGTCGCCGTCGCCCAGGCCGAGTCCTCGGCCGGCGACCTCGTGGCCCATGCGTACCCGGGGCTGGCGTCGGCCTACCCCGACATGCGCTTTGGCGCGATCGACCCCCAGGCGCTGGGCGGCTGTGACGTCGTGTTCGTCGCGGTGCCCTCGGGTCGCTCCCAGGCGGTCGTGGCGGAGGCCACCCGCGTGGCGGGCTGCGTCGTCGACCTCGGGGCGGACTTCCGGCTGAAGGATCCCGACGCCTATCCCGCCTGGTACGGCTTCGTCCACAGCTGTCCCGAGCTCCTCGCCGAGGCGGTCTACGGTCTGCCGGAGCTCGACCGGGGCCCGCTCCACGGTGCGCGGCTCGTCGCGGCGCCGGGCTGCTACGTCACGGCAGCGGTGCTCGCCCTCGCCCCGCTGCTGCGCGCCGGGGTCGTGGCGCCCCATCCGGTGGTGGTCGACGCGGCAAGCGGCACGTCCGGAGCGGGCAAGGCACCGACCGCGGCGACCCATCACGCGTCGGTCAACGAGAGCTTCGTCGCGTACAAGCTCGCCGGCCACCGCCACACGCCCGAGATGGAGCAGGCAACCGGGGCCACGATCCTGTTCACGCCACACCTCGCGCCGATGACGCGGGGGATCCTCGCGACCTGTTACGCGCACGCGGTCGGGCCGAGCTCGACCGAGGACGTGCTCGGCGTCTTGCGCGAGGCCTACGCGGGGGAACCGTTCGTGAAGGTCGTGGAGGATCCGCCGGCGACGAGAGACACCTACGGCACCAACGTCGCGAGGCTGACGGCGCGCCACGACCCGCGCACAGGCCTCACCGTCGTGCTCGCGGCCCTCGACAACCTCACCAAGGGTGGCGCGGGCCAGGCGATCCAGGCGGCGAACCTCGCTCTCGGCCTCGACGAGACCGCCGGGCTGCCGGTCGTCGCGGTGACGCCGTGAGCGTCACCGCACCCCGTGGCTTTGCCGCCTCGGGCGTCGCGGCGAGCATCAAGGCGTCGGGAGCGCCCGACCTTGCCCTCGTCGTCGGGTACCCGTTCGGCGCGATCGCGGGCGCCGCGACGTTCACGACCAACCTCGCCGCAGCGGCTCCGGTCCAGATCTCCCGCACGCACCTCGCGGCGACGCGGGGTCGAGTCGCCGCCGTCGTCCTCAACAGCGGCTGCGCGAACGCCGCGACCGGTGCGCGCGGTCTCGAGGCGGCCCGACGCAGCGCGGAGGTGGTGGCCGAGGCGATCGGCGTCGGGGTCGACGAGGTGCTCGTCTGCTCGACGGGCCTCATCGGCCCGCACCTGCCGCTCGACCGGCTCGAGTCTGCCATCCCCGGCCTCGTCGACAGCCTCGGCAGCACGCGTGCCGACGCCGCGCGCGCGGCCGAGGCGATCCTTACGACCGACACCCACGCGAAGGAGGTCGTCGTCGAGCGCGACGGCTTCAGCGTCGGCGGGATGGTCAAAGGCGCCGGCATGATCGCGCCGAACATGGCGACGATGCTCGCCGTGCTCACGACGGACGCGTCGATCGGGCCGGCGGGGCTCGCGGACGCGCTGCGCCTGGCGGTCGGCTCGTCGTTCAACGAGCTGACGGTCGACGGGTGCACCTCGACCAACGACACGGTGTGCGCGTTGGCGAGCGGCCTCGGCCGCGCCGTGGAGCTCGACGAGCTGGCCGACGCGCTCTCCGAGGCCTGCGCGAACCTCGCGTTCCAGCTCGCCGAGGACGCGGAGGGCACGACGCGTGTCGTCCGCGTCGTCGTGACGGGAGCGTCGAGCGTCGAGCAGGCTCGCCAGGCAGCTCGGGCTGTCGCCGAGAGCAACCTCGTGAAGACGTCGCTCTACGGGGCCGATCCCTATTGGGGCCGGGTCCTCAGCGAGCTCGGCGCGTCGGGCGCAGCCTTCGACATCGAGCGGGTGTCGGTCCGCTACGGGCCGACCCTTGTGTTCGCGGACGGGCTCGAGGTCGAGCACGACCGACCGGCCACGAGCGCGTACCTCTCGGGGGCCGTCGTCGAGCTGCTCTGCGACCTCGGCCTCGGTGCCGGGGAGGCGACGGTCCTCACGACCGACCTCGGGCCGGGCTACATCGACGAGAACATGCGGACCTCGTGACGCTCGACCCCGCACGGCGCGAGGGGGTGCTCGACCCGGCACGGCGCGCGCAGGTGCTGGTCGAGGCGATCCCCTACGTCCAGCGCTTCGCCGGCCGCATCGTGGTCGTCAAGTACGGCGGGAGCGCGATCGGCGCAGCCGAGGATGCCTCGGCGCTCGCGCGCTTCGCGCAGGACGTCGCCCTCATGCGCGCGGTGCAGATGCTCCCCGTCGTCGTCCACGGCGGCGGGCCCCAGATCGGCGAGATGATGGCGCGCCTCGGCAAGACCCCGGAGTTCCGGGACGGGCTGCGCGTCACCGACGCCGAGACCCTCGACATCGCGCGCATGGTGCTCGTGGGCAAGGTGAACCGCGACATCGTCGGTGTGCTCAACGTGCAGGGCGCGCTCGCCGTCGGCTGCTCGGGCGAGGATGCCGGCCTGATCACCGCGGCCGAGCGCAACCCGGCGCTCGGCTTCGTCGGCGACATCGTGGCCGTCGACCCGACGCTGCTGCGGCACCTGCTGAGCGAAGGTCTCGTGCCGGTCGTGGCGACGATCGGCACCGACGGTGCGGGCCAGGCCTACAACATCAACGCCGACACCGTCGCCGGAGCGGTCGCCGAGTCCCTCGGCGCGGAGAAGCTCGTGTTCCTCACCGACGTCGCGGGGGTGCGAGCGGTGCCGGCCGACCCGGGATCGGTGCTCACGTCGACGACGGCCGACCGCCTCGACGAGCTCGTGGCTTCCGGAGCGATCACGGGCGGGATGGTGCCCAAGGCGCGTGCCTGCGCGCACGCGGTGCGCAGCGGCGTGCGCAGGGCCCACGTGCTCGACGGACGGGTGCCTCACGCGCTGTTGCTGGAGCTGCTCAGCGACGAGGGCGTCGGGACGATGGTGGCGGCATCGTGAGCGCCCCATCGTCATCCCCGTCGCCGTCGCGGGGCTCCGAGGTGGCAGCAGGATCCGGCCTCCCGGGCGTGCAGGCGCCCCACCTCATGACGACGTACAAGCCGCCGACCGTGCGCTTTGTCGAGGGCCACGGATGCCGGCTCGTCGACGACGCGGGGCGCTCCTACCTCGACTTCCTCTCGGGGATCGCGGTCACGTCCCTCGGCCATGCCCACCCTGCAGTGGCGGCCGCGGTGGCGGCGCAGGCGGCGCGGCTCGTCCACGTCTCGAACCTGTTCGGCAACGAGCTGGCGGAGCCGGTCGCCGAGCACCTCGACCGCCTCGTCGGCGACGGGGAGCCGGCAGGTGGGAAGGTCTTCTTCGCGAACTCCGGAGCCGAGGCGAACGAGTGCGCGATCAAGCTCGCGCGGCGCTTCGGCGGCCGCGGTCGCCACGAGGTCGTCTCCGCGTACGGCTCGTTCCACGGCCGCACGCTCGCCACGCTCCACGCCACCGGCCAGCCTTCCAAGCACGAGCCGTTCGCTCCCCTGCCCGAGGGCTTCCGCCACGTCGCGTACGGCGACCTGGCTGCGCTCCGGGCCGCAGCGGACCCGACCCGTGTCGCGGCGGTGCTGCTCGAGCCGATCGAAGGCGAGTCCGGCGTGGTGGTACCGCCGCCGGGCTACCTCGAAGCGGTCCGTCAGCTGTGCGACGAGCGCGGCATCCTGCTCGTCCTCGACGAGGTCCAGACGGGCCTCGCCCGCACCGGACGGTGGTTCGCCTTCCACCACGACGGGGTCAGGCCCGACGTCGTCACGATGGCCAAGGCGCTCGGCAACGGCATGCCGATCGGCGCGTGCTGGGCGAGGGCGGACGTCGCCGACGCGTTCGTGCCGGGCGACCACGGGAGCACCTTCGGCGGCCAGCCGCTCGCACTCTCGGCGGTGCGCGCGACGATCGACACGATGGAGCAGATCGACGCGCCACGCCGGGCGCGCGAGCGCGGCGCGCAGCTCGAGGTCGGGCTGGCCGCGATCGACGGCGTCCGGTCGGTGCGCGGGCGGGGGCTGCTCCTCGCGGCGGTGCTCGACGACGGGGTCGACGCCGGCGCGCTCGTCGACGACCTGTTGGTCCACGGTCTGGTCGCGAACGCCCCGTCAGCCGGCGTCGTCCGGCTCGCACCCCCGCTCGTCGTGACCGGGCAGGAGTGCGACGAGGCCCTCGGGCTCATCTCGGCGGCGCTCGCCCGGAGCCTGGCCGCCCGCGACCGTGGGGCGGCTCGGCCGGGCGCGGGCGTCGAGGGTGCGACCCCACGAGGCGTGGTGGCCCAGGGCGCGACGGCCGAGGGCGCGACGCAGGACGCGACGACGAAGGGTGCGACGACATGAGGGCCGCTGTGCTGCGGATATCCGATCTCGGTGCCGAGGGGCTCGCCGCCGTGCTCGAGCTCGCCGAGGTACCCGCTCCGCCCGTGCTCGCGGGCGCCGGCGCGGCGCTCGTCTTCGAGCGCCCGTCTGCGCGTACCCGCAACGCCTGCGAGCTCGCGGTCGTGCAGCTCGGCGGGCATCCGGTGACCATCCGGGACGACGAGGTCGGGATCGACCGGCGGGAGACCGCGGAGGACGTCGCGAGGACGCTTGCGTGCTACCACGCGCTGATCGCGGCGCGTGTCGCCCGGCATGCGACGCTCGAGCGCATGGTGGCCGCTCTCTCGGGTCGTGCCGTGCCGGTGCCGGTGGTCAACCTGCTCTCCGACGTCGAGCACCCCACCCAGGCGGTCGCCGACCTGCTCACGGTGCGCAGCGAGCTCGGGGCCATCGCGGGCCGGACGATCGCCTACGTGGGCGACGCGAACAACGTCTGTCGATCGCTCGCGGACGCGTGCGCGCTCACCGGCGCGGCGATGCGCGTCGCCGCACCCGACGGCTACGGCCTCGCCGAGGCCGACGTCGCGCGCAACGCGCATCTAGCGGAGCAGGCAGGTCTCGGAGGTCGGCTCAGCTGCACGACGCGGCCCGAAGAGGCGGTGGAGGGGGCCGACGTCGTCTACACCGACGTGTGGGTGTCGATGGGTGACGAGGCCGACGCGGCGCGGCGCCGGCACGACCTCGCAGGCTTCACCGTCGACGAGCGCCTGCTCGACCGGGCGGCTCCCGGCGCGATCCTGCTCCACTGCCTGCCGGCGCACCGCGGCGAGGAGGTGTCCGCAGGTGCCCTCGAGGGCCCGCGGAGCAGGGTGTGGGAGCAGGCGGCGAACCGCCTGCACGCCGCACGGGCGATCTTTGCCTACGTTCTCGGCGCGCGCCCCGGACCGGGGGGCGTGTCCTCGTGAGCCGTGTGCCGAAGAACAGGCGGCAGCACCTCGTGGCGCGGCTGCTCGCCGAGAACGCCGTGACCAGCCAGACCCAGCTCGTCGAGCTGCTCGCAGCCGAAGGTGTCGAGGCGACGCAGGCGACCGTCTCGCGGGACCTCGAGGACCTCGGAGCCGTGCGCGTGCGGATGCCGGGAGTCGACGGCCAGCTCTACGCGATCGCCGAGCTGCCGAAGGACCAGGTCGCCCCGCTCGAGCACCTGCGGCGCGTCCTCGGCGAGTGGGTCGTCGACCTGGCGGCGTCGGGGAACCTCGTCGTCGTCCGGACGCCTCCGGGCTCCGCGCACGTCGTCGCGTCTGCCCTCGACCGGACGGGCGTGGACGGGGTCCTCGGGACGGTCGCGGGGGACGACACCGTCCTCGTCGTCGCGGCGGAGGAGCTCGGCGGAGGGGCTCTCGCCGACCGCATCGCCGACCTCGCCGGCCGCTGAGATCTCGGTTGCGGCCGTGGGCGGGCGGGAGGTCGTAGGCGCGTGGACCCGACGAGATGGCGGACGGGCCGTGGGGCGGGAGATGGAGCGCGGGTGTCGGGAAGGAGGCAGCGGAACGTGAGGTGGAGCGTGGTGCGAGCGGTGCGAACCGGGCGGCGGTCGTGACCCTCTGGTCGGGGCGCATGGCGACAGGGCCGGCGGAGCTCATGATGGCGTTCACGGCGAGCATCGAGGTCGACAAGCGGCTCGGGGCCGACGACGTCCGCGGCTCGGCGGCGCACGTGCGCGGCCTCGAGCGCGCGGGCCTGCTCGCCGCCGGCGAGGCCGGAGCGCTGCTCGCCGCCCTGGACACCGTCGCCGCCGAGCTCGCGAGCGGGTCGTTCGTCCTGCGCGACAGCGACGAGGACATCCACACTGCGATCGAGCGGCGCGTGACGGAGATCGCGGGGGAGGCAGGCGCCCGGCTCCACACCGGCCGGAGCCGCAACGACCAGGTCGCGACCGCCCTCCGGCTCTACACGCGCCGCGAGCTCGCCGCGGTCGGTCGTGCCGTGCTCGACCTCGCCGGCGCGCTGCTCGCGCGGGCGGCAGAGTCCGGCGACGCCCGCCTCCCCGGATATACCCACCTGCAGCGGGCGCAGCCCGTGCTGCTCGCCCACCACCTCCTCGCGCACGGCTGGGCGCTGCTGCGCGACGCGGATCGCATCGTCGACGCCCTCCGGCGCATGGACGTCTCGCCCCTCGGCGCGGGTGCCCTCGCGGGCACCTCGCTTGCTCTCGACCCCGACGCGACGGCCGCAGACCTCGGGTTCGCGGCGCGCTTCGAGAACTCGATGGACGCCGTGAGCGACCGCGACTTCGTCGCGGAGTCGCTCTTTGCCTGCGCGCTCCTCGGCGTGCACCTCTCGCGCCTCGGCGAGGAGATCGTGCTGTTCTCGAGCGAGGAGTTTGGCTTCTACCGGCTCGACGACGCGTGGGCCACGGGTAGCTCGATGCTCCCGCAGAAGAAGAATCCTGACGTCGCAGAGCTCGCGCGTGGCAAGGCCGGGAGGATCATCGGCCACCTCACCGGCCTGCTCACGACCTTGAAGGGCCTTCCCCTGTCGTACAACAGGGACCTGCAGGAGGACAAGGAGCCCCTCTTCGACGCCCTCGACCAGGTGAACCTCGGCTGCCGGGCGCTCGCGGGCCTCGTCGAGACCCTCGGCTTCGACACCGGCGCGATGCGCCGGGCGGCGGACGTCCCGACGCTCGCGGCCGTCGACCTCGCGGAATGGCTCGTCGAGCGCAAGGTTCCCTTCCGCAGAGCTCACGGCATCGTCGGTGGGCTCGTACGCGACGCGCTGGAGGGCGGCCGGCCGCTGGCCGATCTCGTGCGGGCGAGCCCCGAGCTCGGGCCGGAGGCCGCGGAGCTCCTCGAGCCCGGCACCGCCGCCACGCGCAGGCGCAGCGCCGGCGGTGCCGGCAGGATCGCCGTCGACACCCAGCTCGAGCGCTTCACCCGCCAGCTCGAGGTCCTCGCGAGGCAGCTCGACGGGCGCTGAACCGGCGGGCTCCGTCCCGGCCAGCTCCCGCTCCGCCGGGCACGCCCGCGCGCTCGTGCGCGCGCTGGACCCGGAGCGTCTCGCGGGCGGCGCGGTCGCGGTCGCGCCGCGGCTTTTGAACCTCGTGCTCGTGAGCGGGCCGACAGCGGGGCGCGTCGTCGAGGTCGAGGCCTACAGCGCCGCCGACGACGCTGCGTCGCACGCCTTTCGTGGCAGGACGCGCCGGAACGCAGCGATGTACGGGCCGCCCGGGACGCTCTACGTCTACCTCTCGCACGGGGTCCATGCCTGCGCGAACGTCGTCTGCGGGCCGGAGGGAACCGCCGCTGCGGTCCTCGTCCGTGCCCTCGAGCCTGTGGCCGGCCTCGAGCAGATGCGCAAGCGCCGTCCGACGGCACGCTCGGACGACGAGCTCTGCGCAGGCCCTGGCCGGCTGTGTGCAGCACTCGCCATCGGCCTCGAGCTCGACGGCGCCGACCTGGTCGAGGGCGACCGGGGCATCCAGCTCCTCGACGACGGCACGACGCCGCCCGCGACACCGCTCGTCGGGCGGCGCGTCGGGCTCGGGACGCGGGCGGGCGCCGACGCGGAGCTGCCGTGGCGCTTCGGGGTGCCGGGCTCGACGTCGCTCTCCCGACCGTTCGGCGAACAGCAGATGACGCGGGCGTGACGCGCACGCCGCGAAATCGGCTATCGTGACCGGCGCACCGGGGCTGGCGAGCGCAAGCACGCTGGCGGTCGCACGCAGATATCTCGCTTGCGGACGACAAGCTGTCTTGACAGCGAGTTGTGGTGTGTTACAGTAAGACCCCGCTTCGGTGGCGAGAGCGACCGAAGCACAGACCGGGAGGCGGCAACGCCGAACGGTTGCGATGTACGAACACCGGCTGCTGCGCAGCGATGCGCTCCGGTTGGTGTCCGCACAGAGCGCACGGGCACCTCCTTCCGCAAGGAAGTGTGCTCCGTCGTCGCTCCTTGAAAACGGAATAGGAACAGCCAAAAGCCAGTGCGGGTGACCGTGGGCTTCGCCTCGTGCGACGTCTACGGTCATAGAAGTCAATTGCACTGATAACGGACAACAACGAACGTTTTTGGTGCCAGTCGGTGAGGGACGTCAGGTCCCGATCCGGCTCTTCACACGATCGAAGCGCAGGCTCTGCGTGCGTCAGGTCTCGATGGAGAGTTTGATCCTGGCTCAGGACGAACGCTGGCGGCGTGCCTAATACATGCAAGTCGAACGGGGTCCAACTGGTGGCAACACCGGGGAAGACCTAGTGGCGAACGGGTGCGTAACACGTGAGCAACCTGCCCCGAAGACCGGAATAACAGCGGGAAACCGCTGCTAATACCGGATGCCCCCACGAGCCCGCATGGGTTTGTGAGGAAAGGATTACCGCTTCGGGAGGGACTCGCGGCCTATCAGCTTGTTGGTGGGGTAATGGCCCACCAAGGCGACGACGGGTAGCTGGTCTGAGAGGACGACCAGCCACACTGGGACTGAGACACGGCCCAGACTCCTACGGGAGGCAGCAGTAGGGAATCTTGCGCAATGGGCGAAAGCCTGACGCAGCAACGCCGCGTGGGGGATGAAGGCCTTCGGGTTGTAAACTCCTTTCAGTGGGAA
>DAHWHN010000051.1 GCA_027335685.1 Acidimicrobiaceae bacterium | reverse complement strand
AGCTGTAGATGGTGAGCACGACCGTCGAGTGGGCGGGAAAGTCGATGGTCTTGCTACCGACGAACTCCGGCCATCCCGGGTGCCCGGTCATCGAGCCGGGCACGACGACGAGGCTCTCGTGGACCGTCGGCGCAGCGGCGGCGGACTTGCCCGCCGGCGCAGCGGCGGTTGCACCCGCGGCGGCGAGCAGGCTCACGGCACCCACCAGCGCGACCCCGGCCGACAGCGGTGCGCTGAGGCCGCGCGCGGCCGTCCGGCGGCTCTCCTGGCGATCCCTGCCCACGATCTGCTCCCTGCTCTCCCTGCTGTGCATGACGGCTCCCTTTGCTCTCGTTGCTGTCGCGTCGCACGGCCGGCTCGTCGAGCACGCTCCGGCCGAGGTGACAGCGGGCTTCTGCTTCCTCGCCCATGCTGCGCCGGCACCGCCCGGCCAACCCAGAGGCGATGGTCCCGAACGGCAAGGTCGAAAGTCCCGACCGGCGTGGCGCCCGGGGCCGACGACCGGACCGGCGCCGACGGCTCGGTCCACGCGCACCAACCGCGCGCACCTGCGCACCGGTAGGGCCGTCGTCACCCGTCAGGCCGACCGCCGGACTTCCCGGACTTCCTACCGAGCGTGGTGGGCTCACCGCGTAGAGTGCGTGATTTTCAAGGAAACTACGCCCCATGACCTGGAACGGCACGCAGCTGGGAGGTAGAACTAGAAGGTCGCCGAGACGAGGGAGCAGGCCGTGGCAGAGGAACCTGGGAAGGTCGCGCTCCAAGACATCGGCCGGGCGCGCGTCCTCGACGGGCGGACGACCGACGTCGCCCGGGCGCGCGAGCGGTCGCGCCGGTCACGCCTGCGTGTCGTGGCACTCGTGCTGCTGCCGATCTTCCTCGCGCTGAGCGTCCGCGCCGCCCTCACCCGCGCGGGCCTTCCCGGCGTCCACCTCCCCGCCGGAGACGCCCGCTACCTCCCCGCGCTCGTCCTCGTCGTGCTGCTCGGCATGGTCCTGCTCGGCCCGCTCCTCGGGGCCGGCCGGTCGCCGCACGTGCTGTACCGGCCGGGGGAGATCGACGTCGGCTTCGCCGACGTCCGCGGCGCCGCGATGATGGTCGACGAGGCCGTGAAGACCCTCAACCTGTTCCTCGCCCACACGACCTTCACCCGGGAGATGGGGGGCACCTCCCGCCGGGCGATCCTGTTCGAGGGCCCGCCCGGCACGGGCAAGACCCACCTCGCGAAGGCGATGGCCGCCGAGGGTGGGGTGCCCTTCCTCTTCGTCTCCGCCTCGGCGTTCCAGTCCATGTACTACGGCCAGACCAACCGCAAGCTCCGCTCGTACTTCAAGGCGCTCCGCAAGTACGCGCGCAACGAGGGCGGCGCCATCGGCTTCATCGAGGAGATCGACGCGATCGGTGCCGCTCGCGCCGGCATGGGTGGCCGCTCGGAGGGCATCTCCGGGGTCGTCAACGAGCTGCTCGTCCAGCTGCAGTCCTTCGACCAGCCGACATGGGCCCGCAGGCTGGTCGGCAAGCTCGTCGACGCCGTCAACGCGTGGCTCCCGGTGCACCGCCAGATCCGCAAGCCGCCTCCGCCGCACGCGAACATCCTCGTCATCGGCGCGACGAACCGTGCGACCGACCTCGACCCCGCGCTTTTGCGACCGGGCCGCTTCGACCGCAAGATCTACTTCGACCTCCCCTCGCGCTCGGCGCGGCGCGAGATCCTCGACTACTACCTCGCGAAGAAGGCGCACGAGCCCGAGCTCGACGACGAGGCCAAGCGGGAGTCGCTCGCCGCGATGACGATCGGCCACTCGCCCGTCATGCTCGAACACCTGCTCGACGAGGCGCTCGTCTGGGCGCTGCGCCGTGGCGGCGACCGCTTGTCGTGGAACGACATCCAGCAGGCGAAGATGGCCGAGCAGATCGGGCTCGGTCAACCCGTCGAGTACACCGAGCAGGAACGGCGAGCCATCGCAACGCACGAGTCCGGCCACGCGACGGTCGCCTGGCTCGTCGGCAAGGGCCGCAAGCTCGACGTGCTGTCGATCGTCAAGCGCGGGACCGCGCTCGGCCTTCTCCTGCACAGCGATACCGAGGAGCGCTTCACGCGGACCAAGTCCGAGATCGAGGCGCTCATCCAGATCGCGTTCGGTGGCATGGCGGCCGAGGAGCTGTTCTTCGGAGCCGCCGGGTCGGGCGTCGCGAGCGACCTCAAAGCCGCCACCGACGCGGCGTGCCAGATGGTCGGCGCCCTCGGTATGGGCAGCTCGCTGATCTCGCTCGACACGGTCGACGCGGTCGGAGGCCGCAACCTCGCCGCGAAGGTGCTCGGGTCGGATGCGGCACGCGAGGAGGTGGACGACGTCTTGCGGCGGATGAAGTCCGCCGCGACCACGATGCTCGACGAGCACCGCCACGTCGTCGAAGCCCTACGCGACGCACTGCTCGAGCGCCACGAGCTCGTCGGCGACGAGATCCTCGAGGTCATCGCCGGCGCCCTGCCCGGCGGCACCACCGCCGGTGCCCAGTCCGCCGGTGCCCAGCGTGACGGGACCGCTCACGGCGGTCCGGGCCACTCGGGGTCTCGCCCCGTGGGCGCGCACCGCCACTCCGCCGAGCGCGGAGCCGCCACCGCCGGCTGACCGCGAGGCGAACGCACCGCGCAACTTGGCAAGCGACTTTGCAAGCCTCCTCGCGCGACGCACGTCGGACCCGGGCGCACGGCCGAGCCGTCAGCGGGCGCGCAGCTCCGCGAGCACGGCGAGCGCGCCGATCCGGTCGAGGTCGGCGTTGCCCGAACCGCAGTCGCGGTCGAAGATGCAGCGCGGGCAGCCGGTCTCGCAGTCACAGCCGTCGAGCATGTCCAGCGCGAGACCGACCAGATCCTCGAGGTGCGCGTACGCCGCGTCCGCGATGCCGGCGCCACCGTCGTACGCGTCGTACAGCAGCACGAGGGGCGTGCCACGTGCGGGATCGAGGACGGTCGAGGCACCACCGGCATCGCCGCGGTCGCACATTGCGAGCAGCGGGAGCGCGTGGATGAGCGCGTGCTCGGCGCCGTGCAGTGCGCCGAGCGCGTCGCGCGGTAGCTCCGGCGGGCTCGCAGCGCCACCGGGCACGAGCCACAGCGCCCGCGTCTCGAGCACGGTCTCGGGCAGATCGAGCGGGACCGTCGTCACCGGCTCGTCGGCACGGAACATCTTGTAGCCCGTGACGGTGCTGCGCACCTCTGCAGGGCCGAGACCGACGACCCACGGGCCGACGGGGCGCGTCTGCTCGGGAGCGCCGGTGCGGTAGCTGCGGGTGACGACGGCGCGTGTGTGCTCGGCGACCTCGCAGCGCTCCGCTTGCGCGACACCGGACTCGAGGTCGAGCCCGACGACCCGGTACTGCTCGCCCCGGTGGAGGAGGATCGCGCCCGGATACGCCTGGCGCAGGGCACGAGCCCGGTCGAGCACTTCGAGGATGGCCGCGCCGACGCGCACCTCGACGACGCCGTCCGCGCGGCCGTCGAGGCGGATCCTGCTCGCCGGGCGGAAGGTCCCGACGAAGCCGAGGCCCGACGGCACGCGCGCGACGAGACCCTCGGACTCCAAGGCTGCGAGCACGCCGGGCAGCGCGCCGCCGAACAGCTCGACGTCGTCTGCGCGCACGGCCATCTCGGCCGACGCGCACAGCACCTGGCCCGCGAGCACGCTCTCGTTCTGCAGGGCGACGACGGCACGCTCGACGGGGGCGCCGAAGAGGACCTCGGGACGGCGGGCGAGGTAGCTGTCGAGCGGGTCCTCGCCGGTGACGAGCACGGCGAGGGCCGGTCGGTGGGCACGCCCGGCCCGACCGATCTGCTGCCAGGTCGAGGCGACCGTCCCGGGATAGCCGGCCATCACGACCGCGTCGAGGCCGCCGACGTCGATGCCGAGCTCGAGGGCGTTGGTCGACACGACCGCGTCGAGGCGGCCCGACCGCAGGTCGGCCTCGATCTCGCGTCGCTCGCTCGCGAGATAGCCGGCCCTGTAGCAGGCGATGCGCGCGCCCGGAGCGGCGCGACCCGCCCAGGTCGCGACGAGCTCGGCAAGGACGCGCGATCCCGCGAAGCAGATCGTCGACTGCCCCGCTCCGACGAGCGCCGCCGTGACCTCGGCGGCCTGGAGGCCGAGAGAGCGCTCCGGGTCGAGAGTCGAGTCGAACAGCACGACCTCGCGCGGACCCTGGGCACCCCCGTCGTCGTCGACGACGGTGACCGGCCGGCCGACGAGAGCCGCACCGTGCTCGGCAGGGTTCGCGATCGTGCCGGACGCGAGGACGAAGCGGGGTCGCGCGCCGAGGCGTCGTGTGATGCGGACGAGCCTGCGAAGCACGAGCGCGACGTTCGCACCGAGCACGCCGCGGTAGCGGTGCGCCTCGTCGAGGACCACGACGGCGAGGTTGGCGAGGAAGCGCTCGAGCGCGGCCGGCTGGGCGAGGTACTCGTGGAGCCCGTAGGGGTTCGACACGACGATCCGGGAGGATCGGCGGATCTTGGCCCGGGCAGCGCTCGGTGTGTCGCCGTCGTAGGCGGCAGGGGACGCGTCGAGCGCGGCGGCGGCATCGAGGGCGGCGAGGGTGGCGAGCTGGTCCCGGGCGAGAGCCTTTGTCGGGTAGAGGTAGAGCGCCGTCGCCCTCCGGTCTGCCGCGAGGACGTCCGCGACGCAGCAGTTGAACGCGAGGCTCTTGCCCGAGGCCGTCCGGGTGGCGAGCAGGACGTCGTCGCCCGCCCGCCACGCGTCGAGCGCGCGTGCCTGGTGCACGTAGAGCTCGAAGCCGCTCGCCTCGAGGTAGCGCTCGAGACCTGGCGGCAGCGGCGCCGCCGTGCGCGCGAAGCGCGGCGCCGTGCCCGCCTGGCGCTCCACGTGGCGGATCTGCCCGCGGTAGCCCGGGGCGTCGGTGATCGCCCGGAGCGCGCCGCCCGTCACGAGCACGCGGCGAGCGCCTCGTCGCAGAGCCGGGCGAGCAGGACGACGAGTGCCTCGAGGTCCGAGCGGTTGTGGTCGATCACAGGGACGAGCATGCCCTCGTTCGCCGTCGCGACGTACTCGAGGTAGAGCTCGGGCACCGCCATGCTCGGCACGTCGTGCCCGGGTCGCGACAGGCCGAGCACCTCGTGCTGGACCGTCGGCAGGCGCGCGTCCGCGATCATCTCGGCGTCGTGCACGAAGTGCCGCCGGGTGCCGTAGACGAGGTCGACGTGCGCGAGCTCCGGCGGCGACGCGATGCCGTGGTAGAAGCAACGCGAACGGATCCACGGGATGTCTGCCGTCCGACCGTTGTAGGTGACGACGAGCCGAGCGTCGATCAACTCACGCACGAGCCGTGCGAGCATGGCCGGCTCGTCGCCGTAGCCGGGTGCGAGGTACTGCTCGACCACGAACGAGCCGGCGCGAAAGCGCCCGATCCCGGCGAGGAAGATCGCGTTGCCCGACAGCCCGAGCGTCTCGACGTCGAGGAACGCGATCTCTTCGAGCCGGACGCATCCGGCGAGCAGCGCGCCGAGCAGGTGGCCACGACCTGCCAAGCGCGCCTTCAGTCGGTCGCAGATCCCGACGAGGTCGTCGGACTCCCACTCCTCGCAGATCGGGCGTGCCCGCTCGGCGTAGTCAGGCAGCTGCGCGAGGTCGGCGACGACGCGCACGCCACCGGCACGCAGGCTCGCGGCGCGCACGGGACCGACGCCGTGGACCAGCTCGAGCCGGGACTCGATCGCACGACGTGCCACCTCGCGCCCCGGGAGCACGGGCACGGCGACGTCACAGGGCTGCGTCACCACCACGACGCTCCCGCCCGCGACGTGCTCGAGATTGCAGTGGTAGCGCTCGGCCAGCCGGACGCCTGCAAAGGCGGCCCGGATGCGGGCGAGCACGGGCGTGAGGTCCCACACACCCGGAGCGGCTCCCGCGGCGAAGGTCACCGCGTCAGTCTGCCAGCACGCCGGTCGTCCTCGGGCTCCCGCCCCGACTCAGGAGCCCTCGCACCCCGCGCCGTCGGCCATCTCGACGACATGCCTGCACGTCGTCGGCTCGAGGTCACGCAGCTCGCCCGCCACGCGCCGGACCAGCGCGCGCAGCTGTGCGCGCTCGCGGGCATCGAGGCTGGCGAGCACCTCGTCTTCGACTGACCGAAGCCGGTCTTCGATCTCCTCGAGCCGCAGTCGGCCCGCCCCGGTGAGCACGACGCGCCGTGCCCGGCGGTCCGACGGGTCTGGTCGGCGCTCGACCAGGCCCGCTGCGGCGAGGTCGTCCAGGAGATAGGTCACGACGGTCCGGTCGAGTCCCGCGCTGTGCGCGACCGCGAGCTGGCTCGGCAGGTCGTCGCGTGCAACCGAGGCGAGCAGGCGGAACGCACGGCTGCCGCCCGGGAGATCGTCGAGTGCCGTGTCTGCGGCGTGCACGTAGGCCCGCAGGAGGGTGGCGAGGGCCCAGCCGAAGTCGGGGTGCGGCTCCGCCCACCCGTCTGCTCGCCCCGCGCCGCGAGGCTGCGCCGCCTCGGACGGCACGGCTGCGCTCTGTGCGGGGCTCCGCGTCACGTGGCGAGTCTAGCCCCACGACCTTGCTAGTCCCCTGGCAAGACGATCTATAATCAGATCATCTGTGCGACAGATTGTCAGTCGCACCATGCACGACCCGGGAGGTCCCTTCCATGGCTAACTTGCTGCGCGTCGACGCGAGCATCCGCACCGAGGGCTCGGTGAGCCGCGCCGTCGCCGACAGCGCCGTGGCGGCCTGGTCCACGGAGCACCCCGGGAGCACCGTGTGCCGACGCGACCTAACCGGCTCGCCGCTCCCTGCCGACGCCTGGGCCCGCGCCGTCACGGCGCGCGGCGTCGCCGAGCCAGCCCGGACGGCCGAGCAGCGCGACGCGCTCGCCCTCGTCGCCGTGCTCGCCGACGAGATCATCGCAGCCGATGCCCTCGTCCTCGCCTCGCCTCTCTACAACTTCGGCGTCAGCCAGCACACGAAGACCTGGATCGACCTGCTCATCGCGGACCCGCGTCTCGGACCGGGCACGACGGTGCTGGAGGGCAAGCCGGCGCTCCTCGTCGTCGCGCAAGGCGGCGGCTACCGGGAGGGCACGCCTCGCCACGGTTGGGACCACTCGACGGCCTACCTCGAGCGGATCCTCGGCGACAACTTCGCCATGGACCTCCGCTCGGTCGTCGCCGACCTCACCCTCGCCGCGGTAAACCCGGCGATGGCGCACCTCACCACCGATGCAGAGCATGCCCTCGCCGCAGCGCACGAGGAAGCGGCCCGCCACGGAAAGAGCCTCGGCGCCGCAGCCTGAGCGAGCAGTCGGCTCGAACGCGCAGTCAGCTTGCGACAGGCGCCCTCAGCTTGCGACAGGCGCGAGGTCCTCGAGCTCACGGCCCTTGGTCTCCGGGAGCAGGAAGAAGATGGCCGAGGCGAGCACGGTCGGAACGGACACGACGAGCGCGCCGGTCCCGAAGCGGTTGCCGACGTCGGCGACTGCGCCGAACGCGAGCAGCCCGGCCGTGGCGCCGATCACGCTCGCGGCGACGTTCCAGCCCGCGACCGACGCGCGCACAGAGGTCGGGAAGAGCTCGTTCGCGAGCGCGCCGGCCGCGGGTGCGAAGCTCGACGCGGCGAGGATCTGCAGCTCGTAGCCGACCACGAGCGCGGCCCTCGAGCCGCTGTAGGTGAGCGCTGCCGCGCAGGCGATCCCGACCATCGCGACCATACCGGCGGAGCGCCGGCCGATCCTGTCCGCGGCGAAGCGCCCGAGCAAAAGGCCGGCGAGACCGACGAGGCCCGCGACGACCACGAGCACGGCTCCGGTCGTCGCGGCGAAGTGCAGGACGTTCTCCGCGTAGAGAAAGACGAAGCTCGTCGCCGGGCCCGTGACGACCGAGACGAAGAAGGCGAGCAGCAGCACGAGCGCGAGCCGGCGCCGGAAGCTCTTGCCGATCGCGCCGAGCACGGGGAGCGGGTGGACCGGCGCCGCGGCAGCGACACGGTAGCGGTCGGGCTCGACGACGCGCCGGCGGAGAGCCGGCAGGAAGGCGAGGGGCACGACGGCGAGGGCGAACACGCCGCGAAAGCCGAGCGCTCGCTCCGCGAGGCCGTAGATGACGGCCGTCAGTCCTGCTCCCACCCCGTAGCCGGCGGTGATCAGGGCGATCGCCTTCGCACGCTCGCCCGACGACGTCTCCTCTGCGGCGCCGACCTGGGCGATCGCGCTCGTCGTGCTGAGCAGGGGCCGGCCGACGGCGAAGATGGCGATGAACCACCAGTAGCCCGGGCTCGCCGCGGCAAGTGCCGTGAAGGCCAGACCGGCGCCGCAGCTCGCGATCAGCACGGTGCGCCGTCCGAGCCTGTCCGCCATTCCCGAGAGCGGCAGCGCCGCGAGCGACGCGAGCCGCAGGATCGCGAGACCGAGGCCGAGCTCGGTACCCGACAGCCCCGCCCGGTCGGCGATCGTCGAGCCTCCCGTGACGTGACCGAAGCTCTTCGCCACGTCGCCGAGGGCGGCAACCGCGCCGAACTGGCCGAACCCGGCGCAGAGCGCGAGGAGCGCGAGACCGACGACGGACGCGTCGAGCCAGCGCCGCACCCCGGGGTCCGCGCCGGTCCGCATGCGACCGGCGGGCAGGCGTCTCCTGCCGGACGGTCCGAGCCTCACGTTGGATCCGCGCCGAGACCGACCACGCCGCACCCTACCGTGCCGATCCGCTCCGGGAGGTCGGCGGCGGCGCGGTGGCGGTCGAGCCACGGGCAGCCCGGGGTCGAGGGACGCTTTGCAGGAGGGCTCGGCGAGCCGGTCGGGTGGTCTCCACTCCCGGACGGCGGTCGGCGACGACGACCGACCCGCGCCGAGCGCCGTCGGCGCGGCTGCCGCGGCGCCAACGCGACGACTCGAGGAGCCCAGGTCCGCTCCCGGTCCACCCGGCGCTCGGGGACGCCGGCGATCGCGGCGAGTTCCCGACCGTCGATCGTCTCGCGCTCGAGCAGCAGATCGACGACGCGATCGAACAGGTCACGGTGTTCGTCGAGGAGCCTCGTCGCACGGATCTCCGCCTCGCGGAGAAGGCGGGCGACCTCCTCGTCGATGATCCGCTGGGTCTGCTCGACATCGGGCCGCCCGGCGAAGGGGTTGTCCCGGCTCGGACCTTCCGGTCCGTAGCCGATCGGACCGACCTCGGTCCAGAACCCCCACTCGCGCACCATGCGCGTCGCGAGCTCCGTCGCGCTGGCGAGGTCGTTCGACGCACCGGTCGAGGGCTCGCCGAGGACGTGGACCTCCGACGCCTGGCCACCGAGCCTGTTGGTCGCCGCCATAACGACGCTTGCGTCGGGCTCGACGCCCTCGCTGTCCGAGAGGAGCCGGCCGAGGGTCTGCTCGCGCTCGTCGTTCGAGCCGAAGCCTCCGGGACCTCGTCCCCCGGCGATGGCGTCGATCTCGTCGGTGGTCACTGTTCAGCGCAGGGCCGAGCAGTTCTCCGACGTGCTCGGCATCGAGGTCTCGACGGGGGCGCTCGTCTCGATGGTCACCGACGGCGGTGGGCGCGTCGGGCTGTTCCTCGAGGTCACAAATGACCTGCTGAGAAAAGCACCGGCCGTCCACCTCGACGAGACCGGCGCCCGGGTCGCCGGGAGCTTGCACTGGGTGCACGTCGCCTCCACGGCCCTGTTGACCCTGCTCGACTGCCACAAGCGGCGCGCCACGACGGCCATCGACGAGATCGCCGTCATGGCGAAGATGGCCGGCGTCGCGATCCACGACGGCTGGAAGCCCTATCGGACCTCCGACGTCGTCCACGGACTGTCCAATGCCCATCACGTGCGAGAGCTCGAAGCGATCGGTGCTGCAGCGCACCAGAGCTGGGCGAAGGACATGATCGACCTCCTCTACGAGGCCCGAGACGTCGTCGAGAAGGCCAAGGCAGCCGGCAAGGACCACCTGTCGCGCTCGACGATCCGTCGCCTTCGGCGCACCTTTGACACCCTCCTTGCTGCCGGGCGCGAGGTCAATCCCCTCGCCGTCGACCACAAGCGACACGGCCTCGACAACGACGCCCACAACCTGCTGCATCGTCTCGAGTCCTACGCGGACGACGTGCTCCGCTTCACCACCAACTTCGCAGTCGGCTGGTCCGACAACCAGGCAGAACGAGACGTCCGGCTCGTGAAGCTCCAGCAGAAGATCTCGGGCTCGTGGCGCACCCTCGAGGGTGCCCGCACCTCCTGCGCCATCCGCAGCGACATCTCGACGATGAACAAGCAGGGACACGACGTCCTCGACGGACCGCGTCAGCTCGTTCGCGGCCAGCTCCGGTCACCAACTGGAGTTGGCTACACCTACCGATCGGCTCCGGCGTCAGCTCATGCTGCAGCACGTGAACAGTTGCCCACACGAAACGACGAGGAGCCGACAGCTGTCGGCGCTCCTGCGGTGCATCACCACGCACCCGGTACGCGATGCCGACGCCTCCACCGTCAAGGCGTGCGGTGCTGGCATGCCACCGCCACCTCGAGCCGCGTTGATCGGCGGTCGAGCATTGGTTATGGTGCTGCCGGGATACACGGTTGACGGACCACACAGGTCCGGCGGCTGGCGCGCGGCTGTCAGGGGACACCGGACCAAAGCGCCACGATCATGGTGCGGCTAGACGGACGCGCGCCGCATGGGGAGGGGCGAGTGACGCGATATCGCGACCACGAGTCGGTGATCTGGCGTGTTGCGCCGATGCCCGGTCGGGCCCGACCGCCGGTCGACGGCGATCAACCTCTGCCCGGCGCGACCTGGAGATCTCCTGGCCGACTGCGCCAGCTGAAGGAGTCGGCATCGCGACACTGCCACGCGCGTCGCAGGATCGTCCGCGCGCTGGCCTGGCAAGAGTCGTCGCAGCCCGCGCGTCAGGGACGTTGGCGCGCGCGCTGCACGAATCGGCCTCACCGGTCTGGCCGGTGAAGGCCGCCCACGGCAAGAGACGTCGATCTCCTGGAAGGTGGGCGCTTGTAGCACCGGACACAATGAAAGGAGTAGCTGCATGAGACGATCACTACGTACTCCTGGCAGAAAGATCGCCATACTTGGAGCAACAGCAGCACTCATGCTGACAACGCTCGGGACGGCAACAGCAAGTGCGCAGACCCACGCGACGTCCTCTCGGGCCGTGGCAAAGTCGGCATCCTCGGGCGTGTTCTACGAGCTGTACCAGAGCTGCCCGGACAACCCGTTTTGGTCAGCCGTCAACAACGGCGCCAAGGCCGCTGCGGCCCAGCTGCACGTCACCTTGAAGATCGAGGACCCGCTCAGCTGCTCCGGCGAGATCGCCGCCGAGAACGACCTGCTCACGACGATCGTCAACTCGCACCCGGCGGGCGTCGCCGTCTCGGTCGTGAGCACGAGCGCGTTCTCCGCGAACATCCGGCGAGCCCGTGCGGAGCACATTCCCGTCATTGCCTACAATAGCCTGCCGCACGACAACAACTTCACAGCCGATCCCGTCGAGGCCTATGTCGGGCAGCCAAACGAGGTCGCAGGCGAAGACATAGCGACCGACGCCGTCAAGCTCTACCACCTCCACAGTGGTGAGACGGTCCTCATCGCCGACCAGTGCTACACCAACGTCACCTGCAACGACCGCTACAAGGGCGTCGAGAACGTCGTCGACCCCATGCACATCAAGGTTGACGTCCTC
>DAHWHN010000017.1 GCA_027335685.1 Acidimicrobiaceae bacterium | reverse complement strand
CGACGCGGCCGCCGAACGCCTTCTCCGACGCGTCCACGGCGTGGTAGCGCCGCGTCCACTCGGGGTCCTCCACGGTCACGATCTTGTGCCAGAGCGCGACGGTCTCGGGACGCGCGGCCCGCTCCGGCCGGTAGGAGCGCTCGTGGTGCCACTGGCCGTCCTCGAGGGCGACCGCGAGGATGTACATGAGCGAGTGGTCGAGCGTCTCGCGCGAGGAGGCGGGGTCGAGCTTCTCGGGGTCGTTCGCGCCGGTGCCGATGACGTGGTGGGTGTGGTGGCTCGTGTGCACGGTCACGCTCGACACACGCCGCAGGTCGCCGATGCGGCTGCGGAGCCTGCCGGCGAGGTCGATGAAGGCCTGGGCCTGGTACTCCGCCGAGTGCGCCTTGGTGTAGGTCTGGAGGATCGCCCGCCTCGGCTCGCCGCGGCCGGGCAGCCGGACGGTGTAGGAGGCGTCCGGGCCGTCGAGGAGGCGGGCCACGATCCCGTCCTCGCCTTCGTAGATCGGCTCGGGAGACGTCTCGCCGCGCAGCGCACGATCTGCCGCCTCGACCGCGACCTTGCCCGCGAAGGCCGGGGCATAGGCCTTCCAGGTCGAGATCTCGCCCTTGCGTGACTGCCGCGTCGCCGTCGTCAGGTGGAGGGACTGCCCGATCGCCTGGAACACCGCCTCCGTCGGCATGGCGAGCAGCGTGCCGATGCCTGCCGCGACAGACGGGCCGAGGTGGGCGACGTGGTCGATCGTGTGCTCGTGCAGGCTGATCGCCGACGCGAGCTGCACCTGGACCTCGTAGGCGGTCACGATCGCCCGGACGAGGTCGGCGCCGGACCGCCGGCAATGCTGCGCGACCGCGAGCAGCGGCGGGATGTTGTCGCCGGGGTGCGCGTACTCCGCCGCGAGAAAGGTGTCGTGGAAGTCGAGCTCACGCACCGCGACCCCGTTCGCCCAGGCCGCCCATTCGGGCTCGGCACGCGTCGTCGCCGGGAGGCCGACGACCGTCGCGCCGGCTCCGCTCCGGCTCGGTCGCGCGAGCGCCTGGGCCCGAGCGGACACGACCGGGTGCCGTCCCGACGCTGCGACGGCGACGGCCGTGTCGTCGATCAGGCGGTTGACGACCATGTCGACGACGTCGTCGTCCGGCTCGACGTCGTCGGTCGCGAGCTCGGCCAGCGCCCATGCGAGCTGCTCGTGGCGCGCGACGCGGCGGCCCGGCGCCTGGACGCGGACGACGTGCGCGTTCACCGCTGCTCGCTCACCGGGAGCCGCCGCCGCAGCGCCGACGCCCGAACGGGCGCACGCCGCGCGGTCCTCCGGCTCGTCTGCGTCGCGGCCACCACGGCAAGGGTCTAGTCGCGCGCGGCTCCGTCCAGCCACCCGGCCTCGTCGGACGCGCCCGCGATCCACCGCTCGAGCTCCACGGCGGGGAGGGGCCTGCTGAAGTGGTACCCCTGCGCCTCGTCGCAGCCCATCCGGGCCAACCACTCGGCATGCTCGAGCGTCTCGACGCCCTCGGCGACGACACGCATGTCGAGGTCGTGACCGAGCGCGATGATCGACCGGACGACCGAGCGACGAGACCGGCCGAGGCACAGGAACTGCCGGTCGATCTTGATCTCGTCGACGGGGAGCGACTCGAGGTAGGCGAGCGACGAGTAGCCGGAGCCGAAGTCGTCGAGGCTCACCTCGACGCCGAGCGCCCGCAACGACTCGAGCGCTCCTGCGGCGTTGGAGCGATCGTCCATCACGGTCCGCTCGGTGACCTCGACGACGAGCGAGCTGCCCTCCAGGCCCTCCCCGTCGAGCCACTGCGCGACCTTCGCGGGCAGCTCCCTGTCCGAGACGTCGCGCGCGGAGATGTTCACCGCGACGCGCAGGTCGATGCCCGCTGCGCGCCACGAGCGGACCTGCGCGAGGGCTTCGGGGACGACGAAGGACGTCAGGGCCCGCACGAGCCCGGTCTCTTCGGCCAGCGGGACGAACCGGTCCGGGCCGAGCAACCCGTGCCGGGGGTGCGCCCAGCGCACGAGCGCTTCGACACCGCAGACCCGCCCGGTCCGCAGGTCGACCTTCGGCTGGTAGTGGAGGCGGAGCTCCCGCGCACCCTGCAACGCGCGGCGCAGCTCGCCGAGGAGCCCGAGCGCCTCGGCCGCCCGTCCCTCGACGGAGCGGTCGTAGACGGCGTGACCGACGCCCGAGCGCTTCGCTGTGTACATCGCCGTGTCGGCCCGCTGCAACAGGCTCGTCGCGTCGAGCGCATGGTCGGGGTACAGCGCGACGCCGACGCTCGCGTCGACGTGCAGGGTGTGACCACCGACCTCGAACGCGCTGTCGAGGCCGGTGGCGATCTTGCCCGCGACGATCTCCGCGCCCGCGCGCGTCGCCCCGGTCGTGAGCATGAGCGCGAACTCGTCGCCGCCGAGTCGCGCGAGCGAGTCGCCCTGTCGCAACGACGACTTGAGCCGCGTGGCGACGTCGACGAGGAGAGCGTCTCCGTGGAGATGGCCGAGGTAGTCGTTCACCTCCTTGAACCGGTCGAGGTCGAGCAGCAGGACGGCGATCGACGAGCCGGTCCTCTCGGCTTCCTCGAGCTGGCTCTCGAGGGCGTCGAGGAAGGCCTTGCGGTTCAAAAGCCCGGTCAGCGCGTCGTGGGTCGCGTCGTAGCGCTCGACCGCGCGCAGGCGCGCGTTGTCCACCACGACGGTGCCCTCGAGCGCGAGCTGGGCGAGCAGCTCCCTCGTCCCGGGTCGCCAACGCGTGCGCGGCTCGGGGTGCCCGCAGAGCACGAGCCCGAGGGGGCCGTCGCTCGAGAGCAGGGGCATCGCGGCCAGCGCACGAAGCTCGAGCAGGTCGGCGACCCCGCCGGGCCGCACCGAGCCGCCGACGACGACGTCGTCGATCAGGTCCGGGCCCGGCTCGGCCCCTTCGACGGTGCGCCGCCACACCGGTGACCCCGCGGCGAGCTGACCGACCAGTCCCGACCGCAGCCGCTCCGCTAGCCCCGGGGCGGCGCCGAGCGTCGACACCGCGGTGATCCGCCCGGAGTCGTCGACGAGGTAGGCGCACGCGACGGGCACGTCGAGCACACGTGCGGCCGTGCTCGCGAGGGCGAGCGCGGCATCCATCGGCGAGCCGGCGCGGACTCCCATCTCGAGCAGCTGCCGCAGCGCGTCCGCCGCCGCCGCGTCGTGGGCGCGCTCGCTCTCGCGGCACACCGAGCGCGTGACGTCGCCGAGGAGGGCGGCCACGAGGGTGGCGAGGCGGACGTCCTCGCTCGAGGACACCCACCCGGGCGGGCACTCGACCACCAGGGCGCCGAGCTCGCGGATCGGCACGGCAAGGCCGGCGGCCGACCCCGCGCGCCCCGCGGGGACGGGTCCGGCCGAGCCCGGGGCGGGCCACTCGACGCGCCGCGGACGTGCCTCGCGCATCACCTGCTCGACGACCGCGTGGAGAGCGCGCACGGGCACGCTGTGCAGGCGGAGGCCTCCGTCGGGAGCGCGCCCCAGGTCGACCGCAGGGGGTTCGCTCGTCCCGATCACGTCGAGCACGCCGCCGAGATCGGCGACCACGCTGCAGCGCTCGGCGCCGAAGACCTCGGCGAGCCGCCGGCACCCGAGGGCGAGCGCCTCGCGTGCCATGGTGCCACACGCCGCCGCCGCGATCTCTGCGAGCAGGTCGAGCTCGACGAGCGAGCGCTCCGGCCCACGATGCTCGGTGCCAGCTCCGCTGGACCGGGCGCGCGACGCGACGGCTCGCCGTTGCTCGTCGTCGTCCGCGCCTGCCAGGACCATGCCCACGCTCCTGACCTTGTCATCGGCACAACGCGGTCCGCGCTTGAGCCCGAGTCGACGTCGCGACACCGCCGCGCCCCGAGTCGCCGGTACTGTGCAGCCCGGCAGGTCGGGCCTCGAGCCTGCGGGGCGCGCCGAGCACCGGGCGTGTCGCCGCCCGCGGGAGGCGACCGGCACGCCGGACCACTGGCCGAAGTGAGAGGTTCCGCCCACGTGCAGCCGGAGCAGGCACGCCCGACGCCATCGCCACGACAGCAACGCCGCCGGGCGCGGCTGCGCAAGCGCCGGCGTCGGGCAGTCGCCACGGTCGCCGTCCTGCTGGTCGTGGCGGCCGGTGCCCTCGCCACCCGTCTGCTCGACCACGCCGACCCCCCTCGGCCCGGGGTTGCCCGTACCGGAGGCAGCTCGCCGGGTGCGGGGCCCGACCCCACGAGCCTCGGACCCGAGAGCCCGACCGGCGTCGCTCTCGACCCGTCCCTGTTCACCCGCGGCTCGTGCGTCGCGTTCAGCCCGACCTCGGGCGACCGCCACGACACGGTCTTCCTCGACGCAGGTCACGGCGGACGTGACCCGGGAGCGGTGGGGACGACGACGAGCGGGCAGACGATCCACGAGGCAGACGAGACCCTGCCCGTCGAGCTCGACGCGATGGCGCTCCTGCGCCGGGACGGCTTTCGCGTCGTCGTCTCGCGCACGCGCCAGACCGCCGCGACCCGACCGCTCCCCGGCGACGTCTCCGGTGGTGTGTTCACCGTCGCCGGCGAGCTCCGTGAGATCGAGTCACGGGACTACTGCGCGGACATCGCGCACGCAGACGCTCTCGTCGGCATCTACTTCGACGCAGGCGGCTCGCCCCAAGATGCCGGGAGCATCACCGCCTACGACCGAGCTCGACCGTTCTGGCGCAAGAGCCTCGAGCTCGCGACCCTCGTGCAGCACGACGTGCTCGCCGCGATGAACGCCCACGGCTGGCAGATCCCCGACGACGGGGTCCAGTCCGACGTGAGCCTCGGCGGCCCTCCGCTCTCCCACCAGGGCGGCGTGTACGACCACCTGCTCCTGCTTGGCCCGGCGATGCGCGGCTACTTCTCGACCCCGAGCACGATGCCCGGAGCGCTCATCGAGCCGCTGTTCATCACGGACCCCTTCGAGGGCTCTATCGCTGCGAGCCCGGTCGGCCAGCAGGCGATCGCGTCGGGCATTGCAAAGGCGGTGGCAAGCTTTCTGCCCGGTTGATCGCCACCTGGCTGAGCGCGGGCCGAGCGTCGGCGGAGCCGGACTCCAGCACCGTGCGGTCGACACGGGGGACGGTGATGCGATGGCCCCACCGCAGGACGCAGTAGCCGTTCACCGCGGTCACCGACACCGGGCGGCCGAAGGTCGCCGTGGCCGTCGTGAGGTCGACGTCGCCGAAGTCGAGAGCGGGGTTGAAGACGAGGAAGTCGAAGCTGTGGCCGTCGAACCAGGTGCTCTCGGAGTTGCGCGTGTACGCCACGACCCGACCGGTCGGCAGCGCCGTCACGGGCCGCACCCGGACGACCCCCCGGGTCTCGACCGTCACGATCGACGCGCTCCAGTAGCCGCCGAGACCCGAGCGCAGGTGGTGGGCCGACAGCCATGAGCCGAGCTGGCGCGCCGGCTGGGGTGCTGCCGGTGCGGCGAGGTTGAAGCCCGCCCCCGCCGCGAAGCAGCCCACGGCGGCAGCGCCGATCGCCATCGCCAGCCTGGACCGCCAGTCGCCGGCTGCTCCGGCAAGCAGGCGCGCGACGAGGCGGCCGGCGAGGATCGCACCGAAGACGACTGCGGGCGTCAGGTAGCGGGCGTACGGCGGCGACGCGACCGGCGTGAGGATGACAAAGACCGAGACCGAGCCGAAGAAGGCGAGCACGAGGAGGTCGTCTAGGCGCCACAGCTCCGGCCCGTCTCCTCGCGTGGACCGCCCCGGGAGGCCACGAAGAACGCCACGTACGAGGTCGACCGAGGCGACGGCGACGCCTGCGACGACGAGGAGGACGCCCAGCGCGTGGACGGCGAGCAGGGCGCCGGGGATCGAGCCGGTACCGAAGCCGGCGCTGCCGAGACCGAGCAGCTTCGCGCCGTAGGTGAGCACGAGGGCGAGGTTGGCGAGCATCTGGTGGAACGACGCGATCGGGTTCGACTTGTTCACGACGAAGGTCCCGACGAGCTTCGCGCCCTCCCGGACGGCGAGGGCGAGCACGACGCTCGCCCCGGCCGCGGCGACAGGGCGCGCGCCCGCTCGGAGCGTCCTGCACCGCGCCGTCGCGACGACGCCCGCGAGGGCGGCGGGCACGACGCCGAACGCGAGCGTCTGCAGGTCCCCGACGTTGCCAGCCGCGAAGAGGACGACGGCGACAGACCAGGCGACGCGCGACCTCGTCCGGACGAGCGCGGCGAACGCGAGCAGGCACCACAACGCCGTGCCGACGTGCAGAGGGCCCTGGAGCAAGAACCCGGCCAAGGCGTGGGTCGGCAGCGCGAGCAGGACGGCGACGGTCAGCGCGCCCGCTAGACCGGCCGTCGTGGAGCGGCCACCACGGGCCATCGCCATGCCCACGACGACCACCAGCGCCGCGATCACGGCGGGGACGAGGTTCAGCCACTCGGGCCGGAGACCCGCGACCAGCGCGGCCGCCGCGTAGAACACGACGTCGACGCCCCAGAACGAGTCGAGCGAGAGGAACCAGTGGCGCAGCGTCACGTCGCCGCCGAGGAAGGACCGACCCTCGAGCACGACCGTGGCGCCGTCGGAGTTCCCCGGGACGGCGTGGATCGACAAAGCGTCGAGCAGCACGACCAGCGCGAGGAAGGCGACGACTCCGACGGCCAGGCGCACGCCGGTCGACCGGCGGCTCCGTGGCCCGATCTCCACGTCCCCGGCGAGCCCCGCTCCACGACCGCCGAGGTGGAGCGCTGCCCGAGACATCGTGAGCACCGTAGCCAGTGATCGGGCCGAGCGAAAGTGCCAGCCCCGGCTGCTGGGGCGCGCCGCTCGGGCGCGGCTCGGGTGGTCCGCAGACCAGCCGGGACGGGCTAGGCCGTCCGGGGCGCCGCGGCGGCCTGCTCCGCTCGCACGACGTGCAGCACGGCGTTGATCAGCGCGAGATGCGTGAGCGCCTGCGGGAAGTTGCCAAGGTGGCGACCCGTTCGCGGGTCCAGCTCCTCCGCGTACAGCCCGAGCGGGCTCGCGGCAGCGAGGAGACGGTCGCACAGGCCCCGGGCGCGCGCCGTCTCGCCGATCTCCGCGAGCGCCGAGACGAGCCAGAACGAGCAGGTCGTGAAGCTCCCCTCGGGCTGGTCGAGCCCGTCGTCGGTTGCCTCGGTGCGGTAGCGCAGCACCATCTGGTCGACCGTGAGCTCCTCCGCGACGGCGAGGACCGTCGCACGAAGGCGCGGATCCTCGGGGGGCAGGAAGCGGACGAGAGGAAGGAGCAGGAGCGACGCGTCGAGCTCCTCGGTGTCGTAGTGCTGGGTGAAGCGCCCCTTTGCTCCGAGTCCGCGCTCGCAGACGTCCGCGTGGATCTCGTCGGCGGCGCGGCGCCAGCGCGCCGCGCGCACCGGGTCGCCGCGCAGGGCTGCGAGAAGCGCGCCACGATCCGCGGCGACCCAGCACATGACCTTCGAGAGCGTGAAGTGGCGCGGCTCGCCACGCACCTCCCAGATCCCGCGGTCAGGCTCCCGCCAGACCCGCAGAGCCGACTCGACCGCGACGACCACGAGCCGCCACGTCCGCTCGCTCAGCGCGTCGCGGTTGCGCGCGTGCTGGTAGACGCAGTCGACCACCGTCCCGAAGATGTCGTGCTGGTCCTGGTCGTACGCACCGTTGCCGACACGCACGGGCGCCGAGCCCTCGTAGCCGGAGAGGTGATCGAGCGAACTCTCCGCGAGCTGGTGGACGCCGTTGACGGCGTAGAGGATCGCCAGGCGCCCGTCCTCGCCTGCGACCCGTCCCGACCCTGCCGGCGCGTCGCGCTCGAGCATGTCGCCGAGGAACGCGAGAAAGTCCTCGGCCTCGGCGTCGAAACCGAGGGCGTGGAGCCCCCACATGGCAAAGGCCGAGTCACGCACCCAGGCGAAGCGGTAGTCCCAGTTCCGCGAGCCGCCAGGCTGCTCGGGCAGCGACGTCGTGGGAGCGGCGAGCAGCGCTCCGGTCGGCGCGTAGGTCAGGCCCTTCAGCGCGAGCGCGCTCCGCTCGAGCGCGTCACGGCCCGGCTCGTCGGGGATCTGTCCGCGGTCGAGCCAGGCGCGCCAGAACCCCTCGGTCTCCCTGCGCCACAGCTCGACCTCCTCGATCTCGCTCGGCAGGGGCCTGCCCGACCAGCCGAGCGAGACGAACGCAGACTCGCCGCACGCGAGCCGGTGGCGGGCCAGGACGTTGCGCCCCTCGATGCCGAGCCGGAGGTTGCCCGCCAGGGAGAGCTGGACTGTTCCCGGCGTCGTCGTGACGACCTGGCCGTAGCCGGGGCCACCGTACTCCCAGCGCGCGTCCTCGATCCCGTAGTCGAACGACGGGGCACACTTGAGCGTGAGGTCGACGACGCCGTGGATGCAGGTCGCGATGCGCACGAGGACGTGGCGGGCGTCGAAGTCGCCCGGCGTCCGCCGGTGCAGGAGCGAGCGGTCCTCGTTGCGATGCCACGGCCCGACAGCGAGAAAGTCCGTCACGACGAGCCACCCGGTCGGGGTCTGCCACGTCGTCTCGAGAACGGTCGTCCCCGGCAGGTAGCGACGGCTGGCGGGAACCGCGAGGTCCTCGGGTCCGAGCCGGAACGACCCGGCAGATCGGTCGAGCAGGGTTCCGAACACGCTCGGGTCGTGCGGGTACGGCAGGCAGAGCCACTCGACGGCGCCGCTCGGGGCGACGAGGCAGTTGTTCTCGCAGTCGGACAAGAACGCGTAGTCCGCGATGGCCGGGAAGCTCCCCCGGAACAGCTCGAGGTGCTCCGGTGCAGGACCCGGGCCGTCCTGCGCGACGGCGGGCTCCGTCCCGGAGTGGCGCGTGCCGTTGCCGTTGCCGTTGCCTCCCGCCGGATCGAGCAGCGCGAGCTCATCCAGCTCCAGTGACACAGGCTCCACGACGATCCTCCAGGGCTCACGCCAGCTCGGGCTACGACATCCGAGCTAACGGCCGCGGACGACGAGTTTCGAGTCGCGCCGGCTGCCGGACGGCGCCGTGGTTGACGGACCCGGGCCGGCTCAGCAATGGTGCTCCCGCAATGGAGCTCTCCTTCGGGTGGCGACGGTGGGCCCGCGCCTGCGCCCCGTACCTCTGGCTGGCCGCCGTGGCGCTCGCCTACCTCGCTCCTGCGCTCGCGCACGGGCTGCTCCTCGGGCCCTACGACATCCTCGGCCAGGTCGGCCTCACCGCCGTGCCCCACGCCGCGGTGCACAACCCCGTCGGCTCCGACGAGATCGAGGAGTTCATCCCCTGGCAGGTGCTCGCGTGGAAGCAGGTCCACGCCGGGCACCTGCCGCTGTGGAACCCCGACAGCCTGCTCGGCCTGCCACTCGCGTTCAACTTCCAGTCCGCGCCGTTCAGCCTCGCCGTCGCGGTCGGCTACGCGTTCCCCGTCCGCCTCGCGCACAGCGTGACCGTCGTCGTCCGCCTTCTCGTCGCCGGCAGCGGCGCGTACGTCGCGTGCCGCGTCATGGGCCTTCGCGTCCTGTCCGCGCTGACCTGCGCGACGATCTACGAGCTGAGCGGCGGCCTGACCATCTGGTTGGGCTCCTACGAGGCCGGCTGCCTCGGCTTCATGGGCTGGGTCGTCGCGGCGTCGGCGCTCGTCCAGCGCGGCGAGCACCGGGCTCGCGACGTCACACTCCTCGCGGTCGCGCTATGCCTGCTTCTCTACGCCGGAGAGCCCCAGATCGCGCTCCTCGCTCTCTCGAGCCTCGTCGTCCTCGCAACCGTCTCCACGCTCGTCCGCCCGGGCAGAACTCGTCGGGCGAAACTGGTCACGCTCGGCGATCACGGCATCGCGATCGGCGCCGCTGTCGCCCTCGCGGCGCCGGTCTACCTCCCCGGCATGCAGCTCGCCCTGCGCAGCGCGCGGGCGACGGCACCACCCGTCTCCGGCCTGCCTCTGTACGACCTCACGCACCTGGTCTTCGGCGACTACAACGGCTCGCCGACGGCGCTCGGCGGGCTCATCGGCCCGGACAACCTCTACGTCTCGATGATCTACGTCGGCGTCATCGGCGTCGTCCTCGCGCTCGTCGGGCTCTGGCGCTGGCGCGCCCGGGCCGAGGTCGCCGCGTTCGGCGTGCTCACGGCGCTGCTCCTCGTCCTGTTGTTCGCCCATCCGGTCGTCGTCGTGCTCTCCCACCTGCCGTACCTGCGCGTGTTCCGGATCCTGCTCGCGACGACGCTGCTCGACTTCGGCCTCGCGGTGCTCGCCGGCTTCGGATGCGAGGCGCTTCTCTCCCGGCCCGACCGTCGCCGCGACCGGCCGTTCGAGCTCACCGTCACGGCGACGGCCCTCCTGCTCGCCGTGCTCGGATTGCGGCTCGCGCTGAACGTCGACCACCTCGGGCGAGTCGCGCTCGACGGGCGCGCGGCGAGCTTCGCGTGGCCGGCCGCATGCCTCCTCGCTCTCGGCTGCGTCGCCGTCGGACGGCGGCGAGGCGCCAGGCGATCCGGCGCCCGCCACCGGGCGCGCACCGGCGCGCTCGGTGCCGCCACGCTCCTCGTGGTCGAGACGGGGTTCCTCCTCGGCGCGGGCTCCGGGATCTGGTCGTCGAGCTCGACCGGGTTCGAGCGGACTGCGCCGATCGCCACGCTGCAACGCCGGGCCGGCGACGCGATCGTCGGGATCGGGTCGTGCGCGCGCAGCGCGCTGCCCGACCTCGGGATCGCACCCGATGCGAACGTCGTGTTCGGCGTCGACGAGACCGCCGTCCTCGACCCGATCGTCCCGAGCGCCTACTCCGCGTCGTACGGCACGGCGACCGGCGAGACGACCAAGCCGGTCAGCCCGCCCGGACTGTTCTGCGCGGCGATCGGGTCCGTGGCGTTGGCCCGGCGCTTCGGCGTCTCCTACGTTCTCGAGCCTCCGGGTGCCCCGGGACCACCGGGGACCCGCCTCGTCGCCCGCCTCGCCGGCGAGGGGCTGTTCGCCGTCCCCGACTCAGGACGCGCAACGCTCGTCCCGCTCGTCCGGCCGCCCGGCGCCCCACGACCACAACCCGCCGTCGAGGCGACGAGCGAGCCCGGCCCGGCGTCTCTGCGGGTCGTGGTGCGCGCGACGACGCGGTCGATCTTGCAGCTGCGCCTGACCGACGTGCCCGGTTGGCATGCCACGATCGACGGCTCCCCTCTCGCCCTGCGTCCCTGGCACGACGTCATGCTCGAAGCGGTCGTGCCCCCGGGGCGCTACACGGTCCTGCTGCGCTACCGGCCGCAGGCGTTCACGCTCGGCCTCGCGGCCGCGGCCGCGGCCGCGGCCGCGCTCGCCTTCTGGCTCGGCGTCTCGGCGCGACGCGCACGACGGCGTGCGGTCCGCCGTCGCGAAGAGTTCACCTCGCCGTAGCCCGCTCGTCGTCCTCCGGAGCAGAAGGCGTCACCTTCTCGCGCGAGCTTCGGTCCATGGACACGACGACGACAGCCGACGACCGGGACGAGACGCGCAGCGGCGACAGGCGCGCGCGGCGCAGCGCGAGACGGTGGCGCGCCGCACTGTGCTGCGCACCCGCGCTCGCCGGGCTCTCGGCTCTCGCCGGCGGCACGACCGCTGCCGCAGCCGCGCGCACCGACAGCGGTCGCCACGTAGTACCGCTCGTCTTCTACAGCTCGATCGGCTACGACCAGCTCGCTGCGACGGACTTCACGAAGCGCTTCCACATCCCCGTCGAGATCGAGCACAACCCGACCGGAGCCGCCCTCGACCAGATCGAGGCCTCGCGGAGCAACCCGAAGTGGGACTTCTGGTGGACCGACGGTCCGACGAACTTCGCGCTCCTCGACAGCCAGCACATGCTCGTCCGTGGCTTCGAGCCGAAGGTCGACTGGAACGCGCTCGGACGAGAGGCCATCCCCTCGGACGGCAGCTACGTCCCGACCGGGGTCACCATCGCCGCCGCCCTCGTCTACAACCGCCAGCGCGTCCCCCACCCGCCGACGAGCTGGGCCCAACTGCTGGACCCGCAGTGGAGGGGCAAGGTCGGGATGAACGACCCGTCGATCTCCGGGCCCACGTACCCCTTCGTCGCCGGGATGATGCAGGAGCTCGGAGGAATCCCTGCCGGCGAGACGTATTTCAAGGACCTGAAGGCCAACGGCCTGCTCGTCGAGCCGAAGAACGGCCCGACGCTCGCGGCCCTCGCGTCCGGCGAGATCGACGTCGCCCTCGTCCAGAGCACGGCAGCGGTCGGCGCGACGTTCTCCGACCACGATCTCGGCGTCGAGTACCTGTCTCCGTCCACGCTGCTGCCGAGCGCGATCGGTATCGACGCGAAGGCCCCCGCCGCTGCCCGAGCCGAAGCCGAGACCTTCGTCGAGTACATGCTGAGCCCTGCCGGGCAGAAGATCATGGAGACGGGCGACCCGACCGGCGACTCGCTGTACTATCCGGTTCTCCAGGGCATCCGGGCGCGTCCGGTCCTCCCGCCGCTCGCCTCGGTCAAGACCATCACCATCAACCCCTACACCTGGGGTGCGCGGGAAGGGGCGATCGACACGTGGTTCACGCAGAACATCGTCCAGTGACCGACGGACCATCGGAGCCGGACCCGACCCACGTACGGGTGCTCGTCGTCGAGCCGAGTGGTCGCCTGCTGCTCATGAAGTGGCGCGACCCCGGTAGCGGCCGCTGCGCGTGGGAACCGCCCGGCGGAGGGGTCGAGGCCGGCGAGACGCTCGCCGAGGCGGCAGAGCGCGAGCTGCTCGAGGAGGCGGGCATCGTCGCACGCGTCGGCGACCGCTGGCTCGCCGTCGGCCGCGACGACACCTGGAAGGGCGAGCGCCGCCTGCGAGACGAGGCCTACTTCGCCGCCCGGGCCGCGAGCGACGCGGTCGACCCGCAGATGCCGACCGCCGAGGAGAGGTCCACCCTGCTCGCCTGGCGGTGGGCCACAGCCGGCGAGCTTGCCGGCCTCGACGCCCCGGTCCATCCCGCGGACCCGTTCGGCCTCCTCGGTCTCCTCGGCCACTGAGCGATCGTCGCCGGGTCACCCGGACCGCACGAGCGCTCCGGCTGCGGCGTGCGCGCGCAGAGGACCCGCCACTCAGGCTCAGGATCCTTGATAATGGCTGAACTCGAGTAGACCTTGCACCTCGGTCACGGCGCGGGCCCACAAAGCCCGTTAAGGTAGGGGTGCACCTCGCCCGACCCCTCTGGTCTTGCACGGCAGGTGCCTGGTCGGAAACTGGCGAGAAGGGCAAGGGGGTGCGCGGGGAACGACGGCGCCGGACACGGTGCCGCCCCGGCTTCGTTGAGCAATCCTGGACCACAGGCCCGACACGAGGACACCCCGGACACAGGTCCCGACGCGGGTCGCACAGGCGCGGACGGCTCGCCCGGCGACGGCGTCGCACCCGACGCCGTCCACGCCGCTGCCGAGCGCACCGACACGAGCGGCGGTCCAGGCGGCGACAGGGCGGGTTGGCAGTTCCTCGTCCGGTCGATGCGCGGCCACTGGTGGGTCGAAGGCGCCTCGCTCGCGTCGGCCCTCGTGTGGACGGCCTGCGTCGTCACGGTGCCCGATCTCATCGGCCGGGCGGTCAACGTCGGGCTTCTCGGGCACCACCAGGGCGAGCTGCTCGTCCTCGGCGCGGTCATCGCCGCCGTCGGCGCGCTCGGCGCGCTCGCCGCGGGGTTGCGCAGGTACTGCAACGGCCTCGCGTCTCGATCGGTCGAACGCGAGCTGCGGAGCCTGCTCTTCACGCGCCTGCTCGGCTTCGACGTCGGCTACCACGACCAGGTCAATCGGGGCCAGCTGCTGTCCCGGGCGACGAGCGACCTGTTCCAGGTCCAGACACTCGTCAGCGCCGGGCCGGCCTGGATCGCCAATACGGTGACGATCGTCGCGGTCGCGGTCGTCCTCATCGTCATCGACCCGCTGCTCGGCCTCGTCGCGCTCTGCGGCCTGCCGATCGTGGGCCTCACCTCGAAGAAGTACGCGACGACCGTGCGCCCCGCGCTCGGCAAGCTCCAGCGCGCGCGCGGCAACCTCGCCGGGGTCGTCGAGGAGACGGTGAGCGGGATCCGTGCCGTGAAGGGCTTCGGTGCCGAGCCCGTCCTCGAGCAGCGCCTCGGTGACCAGGCCGACGAGGTCCGCACCCAGTCGCTCGCCATCGTCGACACGCGCGGCCACTACAACCCGATGCTCAACGTCGTCCCCATGCTCGAGCTCGCCGCGGTGAACTGGCTCGGCGGCTACCTCATCATCCACCACGAGCTGACGGTGGGGACCCTGCTCGCGTTCAACGCCTACCTCGCCGTCGTCACGGGACCCCTCCAGTCGATCGGGTGGTTCATCGTCCAGGTGCAGCGGGCGCTCGTCTCGGCCCAGCGACTCGATGCCGTCACGAGCTACCGGCCCGCGATCACCGACCCCGAGCAACCTCGGGAGCTACCCCCCGGGCGCGGCAGCATCCACTTCGACAGCGTCGACTTCTCCTACCCGGGCACGAGCGAGCCCGCGCTGCGCGGCCTCGACCTCGAGATCACCGGCGGCGAGGTCGTCGCCCTCGTCGGCCCGACGGGCAGCGGCAAGACGACGGTCGCGTCCCTCATCGCCCGGCTCTACGACCCGCAGCGCGGGACGGTCCGGCTCGAGGGAGTCGACATCCGCGACCTCGCCGCGCGCGAGCTGCGGGAGGCTGTCGGCGTCGTCTTCGAGGACAGCTTCCTGTTCGACGACACGGTCGCGACCAACCTGCGGGTCGGACAGCCCTCGGCGCCGGACCGGGCCCTGCACGACGCGGCCCGCCTCGCGCAGGCGGACGGGTTCGTGTCCCGGCTCGAGCACGGCTACGACGCACCCGTCGGGGAGCGGGGGCTCGCCCTGTCCGGCGGACAGCGTCAGCGGGTCGCGCTGGCCCGCGGCATCCTCGCGACCCCCCGGGTCATCGTCCTCGACGACGCCACGTCGGCCGTCGACGCCGCGAAGGAGCGCGAGATCATCTCCGGGCTCGAAGAGGTCTCCGACGACCGGACGATGATCATCATCTCCCACCGGGCGGCGACGGTCGCGATGGCGGACCGTGTCGTGCTGCTCGACGGCGGGCGGGTTGCGGCGGTCGGCACCCACGACGAGCTGATGGCGAGCTCGGCCCGCTACCGCGAGGTGCTCGGCGGCGACACGGCAGGCACCGAAGACGGCGCGGCGGGAACCGAAGGTGGCGCCGGCGACGCGGGGGTGCGGCGGTGCGGGTGACGCGCGCGCGCCGGGCGGCGTCCCGCCACGGCCTGGTTCGCTTCTCGGTCGCCATGGTCCGCCCGTACCGGCGGCGGGCGGTCCTGTCGCTCGTCGTCCTCGCCGGAGCGCTCGGCGCGACGCTCGCCGGACCGAGCCTCGTCGAGTTCGCGATCAACGACGGGCTCGTCCACCACCGCTCGATGCGCGTCGTCGACATCGCGGGCGCCTGCTACCTTTTCGTCGCCGCCGCCTCGTACCTCCTGACCGGAGCGCAGACCCGCCTGCTCTCCTCGACCGGCGAGCTCGTCTTGAACGACCTCCGCAAGCGCGTCTTCGACCACCTGCTCGCGCAGCCGCTCGCCTTTTTCGACTCGGAGAGCTCCGGGCAGCTGCTCTCGCGCATGACCGCCGACATCGACGTCCTCGAGACCCTCGTGCAGAGCGGCCTCGGGACCTTCGCGACGAGCATCGGGCTGTTCGCCTTCTCCGTCGTCGTGCTCGTCGTGACCTCCCCGGTCCTGTTCGCCGCGACCGCCGCCTGCCTCGTGCCGGTGATGGTGGCAGCGGGCCACTACCGGACGACCTCGACACGGGCCTACACCGACGTCCGGACGCGCATCGGCGAAGCGCTCGCGTCGCTCGACGAGAGTCTCGCCGGCGTGCGCGTGATCCAGGCGTTCCGCCAGGAGGCACGCGTCAGCGAGGAGTTCGAGGAGCGCAACGAGCGGCAGTTCGCGGCGGAGATGAAGACGGTGAGCCTGGCCGCCCACTTCTTCCCCAAGGTGGAGGGGACGGGCGTCCTCGCGACAGTCGTCGTCCTGGTCGTCGGTGGCCTGTTCGTCCACGACCACCTCACCTCGATCGGTGCGGTCGCCGCGTTCGTCCTCTACATCGCCAACCTGTTCAGCTCGATCCAGAGCCTGAGCCAGCTCTTCGACCTCCTCCAGTCCTCGGGCGCCGCGCTCGGCACGGTCGTCGCCCTGCTCGACACGGCGCCGGCGATGGTCGACCCCGACCTGCCCCTCCCACTCCCGCTCGCAGGGTCGCTCGAGATGCACGACGTCACCTTCTCCTACGCGCGCCCCGACGGCGAGGCGACCCGCGAGCCGGAGCTACGGGGCGTGCGGCTGCGGATCGACCAGGGGGAGCATCTCGTGCTCGTCGGACCGACCGGTGCGGGCAAGTCGACCTGCGCGAAGCTGCTCGGCCGCCTCTACGACCCCGACGAGGGGTCCGTCACCTTCGCGGGCGTCGACCTGCGCGACGCGAGCCTCGCGGAGCTGCGCAAGCGGATCGTCGTCGTCCCCCAAGAGGGCTTCTTGTTCCGCGGGAGCGTCCTCGACAACATCCTCATCGGCTCCCCGGCTGCCGGACCGGACGCGGCACGCGCGGCAGTCGCCCGCCTCGGCCTCGCAGACCGCTTCGCCCAGCTGCCCGACGGTCTCGACACCGACGTCGGCGAGCGAGGCGCGCACCTGTCGGCTGGCGAGCGCCAGCTCGTCTCCCTCGCGCGCGCGGCGGTCGCCGAGCCGGCGGTGCTCGTCATGGACGAGGCGACCTCGAGCGTGGACCCGGGCACCGAGCTCGCGCTCGAGCGGGCGCTCGACGCCCTGACAGCGGGCCGCACGACCGTGACCGTCGCGCACCGGCTCACGACCGCCCAGCGCGCCGACCGCGTCGCGGTCGTCGACGGCGGTCAGCTGGTCGAGGTCGGCCCCCACGGCGAGCTCGTCGAGCGGGGCGGGCACTACTCTCGGCTGTTCGCGGCGTGGGTCGGCGACCAGCCCACGCTTCAGACGTCGGCCGAGCGATGACCGGCGACACGACGGACGGCACACCAGGCGACGAGCAGGCAGGGAGACCCGTGACGCACGCAACACCGTCGGGCACGAGGAACTGGGCGGGCAACGTCACGTTCGGCGCGGCACGCGTCCACTCGCCGACTTCGCTCGGCGAGCTCCAGGAGATCGTCGGCGGCGCGGAGCGCGTCCGCGCCCTCGGGACCGGCCACTCCTTCAACCGCATCGCGGACACGCCCGCCGACCTCGTCTCGGTCGCCCGCCTGCCCGAGGCGGTCGCGATCGACCACGAGCGCGCGCAGGCCACCGTGTCGGCCGGCATGCGCTACGCACAGGTGTGCCGAGCGCTCGACGACTCGGGCTACGCGTTGCACAACCTCGGTTCGCTGCCGCACATCTCCGTCGCCGGGGCGTGCGCGACGGGGACGCACGGCTCGGGGGTCACGAACGCCAACCTCGCGGCCGCCGTCGCGGGCGTCGAATGGGTCGCTGCGGACGGCTCGGTCGCCTCGCTGGCCCGCGGTGACGCGGGCTTCGACGGAGCGGTGCTCTCGCTCGGGATGCTCGGCGTGGCGACCCGGTTGACCCTCGACCTCGAGCCGTCGTTCACCGTGCGCCAGGACGTCTACGAGGACATGCCCCTCGGTCGCCTCGCTACCGACCTCGACGAGATCGTCGGCTCGGCCTACAGCGTCAGTCTGTTCACCGACTGGACGAGCCCGTCGTTCAACCAGGTATGGCTGAAGCGGCGGACGGACGCGCCGGAGCGGCCCACGCCACGACGGTGGATGGACGCGCACCTGGCCGACGGCCCACGACACCCCGTGCCGGGCATGCCGGCCGGAAACTGCACCGAGCAGATGGGCAAGCCGGGACCGTGGTACCAGAGGCTTCCCCACTTCCGGCCCGATCTCGTGCCGAGCGCCGGCGACGAGCTGCAGACCGAGTACCTCGTTGCCCGGCCACACGCTCTCGCCGCCGTCGAGGCTGTCGCGGCCCTCGCGCCGAGGATCGCGCCGGTGCTGCAGATCTGCGAGCTGCGGACGGTCGCGCGCGACGAGCTGTGGCTGAGCCCGAGCTACCGGCGCGACACCTTTGCGGTCCACTTCACCTGGACGAGCGACGTCGAGGCCGTCATGCCAGTTGTCCGCGACATTGAGGCCGCGCTCGCGCCCGTCGGCGCGCTCCCGCACTGGGGCAAGGTCTTCACGACCGCGCCCGAGGTCGTCCGCGCCGGGTTCGAGCGGCTCGACGACGCGCGCCGGTTGCGGCAGCGCTACGACCCCGGCGCGAAGTTCACGAACGCCTTCGTCGAGACCTACGTCTGAGCCCAACCAGGTGCGCCTCGGATGCCGTCGCCGGGCGGTGCGCCGCCGACACCGCGTGCCGGCGTCACGGTCGCGGGAGGAGCGCCTCGATATCCGTGCGCCGTTCGGCGGCACGGTCGTCGTCGGGCTGGCGCTCCGCGTCGAGCTCGGCGTCGACCTCGTCCCGGTACGCGCGGACCTCGCGCCCGGTCTGCGCGTCGTCCCAGCCGAGCAGCGGCGCCATGAGCGGCGCGACCTCGGCCGCCGCGCCGACCCCCCGGTCCGCCGTCTCGATCGCGGCCCGCATGCGCCGGGCCACGACGTCCTCGACGTGGCGCGCCCCTTCGTGGGTCACCGCGTAGACGGCCTCGGCGCGTAGGTACCCACCGGATCCTTCCAGCTCGTCGAGCAGGGTCGGGTCGCTGCTCGCCGGCGCCAGGACCTCCGACACGAGGCTGCCGTAGCGGCCGAGCAACCGCTCGACCTGTGCGGGGTCGAGCCCCGTGCTCGCCTCGAGCGCCTCGGGACGCGCCGCGAGCTGCGCGTAGCCCTCGCTCCCGACGATCGGCACGCTCTCGGTCCTGCTCGCCGGGGCGGCGATGGCTGCGTGGTCGACCGCTGCGTCGACGACGTCTCGCGCCATGACCCGATAGGTCGTGTACTTCCCACCCGAGACGAGGACGAGGCCGGGCAGCGCGCGGTTGACGGCATGCTCGCGCGAGAGCTTCGTCGTCTCCTCGCCCGCGCCCGCGATGAGCGGGCGCAGGCCGACGTAGACCGACTCCACGTCCTCGCGCGAGATGGGTCGTGCGAGCGCCGAGTCGACGGTCGCGAGCAGGTAGTCGACGTCGGCGGCGGTCGCGGCGGGATCGGCCAGGGCATGGCTCCACGGGGTGTCCGTCGTCCCGATGATCCAGTGCTCCCCCCACGGCAGGACGAACAGCACGCTCTTTTCCGTCGGGAGGATGAGCGCCGTCGAGGAGTCGATGCAGCGGCGCGGCACGACGAGATGGACGCCCTTCGACGGCTGGACCTTCAGCGCGTCGCCCCGACCCGCCAGGGACTCGAACTGCTCCGTCCAGACGCCCGTCGCGGAGACGACCACCGACGCGCGCACCTGCGTGACCCGCCCGGTCTCGGTCTGCTCGACGCGTGCGCCGACGACCTTGCCGTTCTCTTTGACCAGCTCGGTGGCGCGCATCCGGTTCGTGACGACAGCACCGTGGCTCGCCGCGGTGCGCAGCACCATGAGCGTGTGTCGAGCGTCGTCGACCTGGCCGTCGAAGTACTGCACCGCGCCGACGTAGCGCCTGCGGTCGAGCGCGGGTGCCACGGCGAAGGTCCGGGCCCGCGAGAGCTGGCGGTGGAACGGCAAGCCTGCGCTCGTGCCACCGGTGCGCGCCAGGAGGTCGTAGAGAAGGACGCCGGCCCCGACGTAGGCGCGCTCGACGACCCGGTGGCGCAGCGGGTAGAGGATCGGGACCGGGTGGACGAGGTGGGGAGCCAGCCGAAGCAGCACGGCGCGTTCGCGCAGGGCCTCCCGGACGAGAGCGAAGTCGTACATCTGCAGGTAGCGCAGGCCACCGTGGATGAGCTTCGACGATCGGCTCGACGTCCCCGAGGCCCAGTCCTGCGCCTCGACCACGGCCACGCGCAGCCCCCGCGAGGCGGCGTCGAGCGCCGCGCCGGCACCGACGATCCCGCCTCCGACGACCAGCACGTCGAACGGGCGGCTCTCGAGCCGGGCGAGGTCCGACGAGTAGCGGTCGGGCGAAAGGGCGACGATCCTCGGGGCGCGCTGCACAGACTCGATCCTACGGCTGGGCTTGGCGACGGGGCATACCTGCCCGCAGATCCCGCCCTAGGGACCGTCTCTGCGCGCCTCGCTCGCCCTGCCGCACCGGCTGCACCAGGCAACCGGTGCGTTCTCGTCCGCCGGATGCACAAGGGCACCGCAGAGCGAGCACCTCCAGATCGTCGGGGACTCCTTCGATGACTGCACACTGCGAGGGTACCCGGCTCGCGCGCCATCCGAGCGCGCCTCGTCGTGTCACGCACCGCAGCTGCGGACCAGGAGCTCGAGAAGCCTCTCGTCGTCGCCCGGCATGCCGACGATCCCGAGACCGACCGGCAAGCCCTCGGCGCGCGCGCCGGGCAGGACGAGAACCGGTGCCCCCGCGAGACCAGCCGGCGCGCCGAGAGCGAGGTTGCGCGCGCGCACGTCCGCGTTCCGCTCGGCGTCGACGTCGGGCCGCGGTGCCGGACACGACGCGACCGGCTGGCAGCAGACGGCATCGTCGCCGGCGAGGTCCGCGAGGCGGCGGTAGGCCTCGGCGGCCACATCCTCCGCCCGGCGCACCGCATCGGGGTCGACCCGGGCCGCCGCGGCGAAGCGGGACGCGACGCCGGGACCGAAGACCGGTCGGGCGCTCTCGACGAAGGACCCGTGGCTCGCCCACGCCTCGGCGAGCTGGAGCGAGCGGAAACCGTCGCCCCAGCGCCCGAGGAGCAGCTCGCCGGCGAGCTCGAGCTCGACGATCTCGAGCCCACCGAGGTCTGCGGCGAACCTCCTCGCGCGCCGCCGCAGGACTGCCTGCACCTCCGGGTCGGCGAGGTCCCAGAGGTCACGGAGCACGACGAGCCGGCGGACGCTCGGGCGGCTGCCGGTGCCGGGGCCGCCCGCCCCGGCGCCACCTCCGGCCCCCGCGCCGGCGACGGCTGGAGCGCGTACGAGGAGCGCCCGCGTCGCAGCCGCAAGCCACCCCGGACGAGAGGCGAGGATGCCGACGACGTCGAAGCGCGGTGCGAGCGGGACGACGCCGGCGACGCTCACCCGCCCGTGGCTCGGGCGCAGGCCGTAGATCCCGCAGTATGAGGCCGGGACGCGTAGCGAGCCGCCGGTATCGGTCCCGAGCGCGACGTCGACGACACCAGCCGCCACGGCCGACGCCGAGCCGCTCGAGGACCCGCCGGGGACCCGCCCGGGTGCCGCCACGTTGCGCGGCATGCCGTCGTGGATGTTCGTCCCCGACAGCGAGAACGCGAGCTCGTCGGTGACCGTCTTGCCCCAGAGCTCCGCTCCCTCGCCGAGCAGGGCCTCGACGCAGGGCGCGTTCGCGGCCGCCGGGTGGGCCGCCGCCAAGAACGTGGGGTTCCCCGCACCCGTACGCATGGTGGCGACGTCGATCAGGTCCTTCACGGCAAAGCGGACACCACGGAGCGCGCCCTCCTGCGCACCGCGCTGGATCAGTCTCGGGCCGTCGACGAAGGCTCCGAGCCGGTCCGAGCCGCCCGCCCTAGCGCCCATCGCGCCCGCTGGCTCCTCGGGCCGGGCTGCCGCTCCCCGAAAACGGGCTCGGCCAGCTCGGATCGTCACGCGCCGATCCGAGGTCGACACGCGAGACGAGGCAGTGGACGCCCCGCGTCCCGTTGACCGCCTGCGACACCTCGAAGTCCGAGGCGACCGACAGGTAGGCCAGAGCCGCAGCCTCGTCGAGCGCCGTCGCGTCCACGACGAGCACGAGCGCCTGTCGGACGGCCTCCGCCATCGCCTCGTCGAGCGTCGGACCGAGCCCGATCGCCACGATGTGCGCGGGCGTCTCGCCAAAGGGGCTCCCGAGCGCCGACGCGAGCGCTCGGGCGCGGGCCGAGGTGTCGACGTCGAGGCGGACGGTGGCGGCAAGCGGCGCCTCGAAGGCCGTGAGCGCTACCTCCCCGTTGCCTTGCGCGTAGTGCGGATCGCCGAAGTAGACGAGACCCCCGTCCGCTCGCACGGGGAGCACCACGGTGCTCCCGACGCCGAGGTGACGGACGTCGAGGTTCCCGCCGTAGGGGCCGGGCGGCGTCGACGGCAGCTCCTCCTCGCACGCCGGTGCCACTCCGACCAGGCCGAGGAACGGCGCGAGCCGGAACGTCACCGCGCGGCCGTGCCCGTCGCCGATCTCCCCTCGCCGGCCGTCGCTCGAGACCCGGGCGAGGTGCGACACGACCTGCGGTTCGTCGCCGGACCCGTCCGCGACCGGGAAACGGCCGGCGAGCACGCCGCGACCGTGGCGGTTGCTCACGATGCCGTAGTCGGCCCGGCGCTCCAGTGCCAGGATCTCGACCCGCAGAAGCGAGCCCGGCCGTGCGCCGCGCACGGCCACCGGTCCCGTCACGACGTGCGGACCGTCTCGCGCGGGATCGCGCGGCAAACCGGCCGCAGCGATGGCCCGCGCGTCCTCGAGGACATCTCGCCCGTCGACCCCGAGTGCCGTGAAGAACGCGAGGGGATCGCTCCCTTGGTCCGGGAGGAGCCCTTCGTGTGAGACCGTCTCGACTCGCACGACAGTCCCGGGATCGACGACCAGGACAGGTGCCGCTCCTGCCCCGGGAAGTCGACCGAAGCGGACGGACTCCGGCGTCGACGCGAGAACCACCGGTCCGCTCACAACGGCCGCCGGTCGATCGGACGGACGATCTCCCTCATTGTGTGTAGATTCCTCCCATGGGACGGATAGGTGCCAACGATCGCAACTACTGGACAGCTGGTCCGACCACCGTCGACCTGACACGAGCGCGCCGGGAGCCCGCGCCGGTGACGATGACGGCGAGACCGCAAGACCTCACGGTCGACCTGTCGCGCTGCGCCTGCATCGTCGTCGACATGCAAAACGACTTCTGCTCGCGGGGGGGTTGGCTCGACCACATCGGGGTCGACGTCGGCCCGGCACGCCAGCCGATCGCCCCGCTGCGGGCGACGATCCCGGCTCTTCGACGAGAAGGCGTACCGATCGTCTGGCTCAACTGGGGCAACCGGGCGGACAGGGCGAACCTCCCGCCGGGGGTCCTGCACGTCTACGACCCCGACGGCGAGTCCATCGGGATCGGGGACCGGCTCCCCGGCTCGGGCGCCCGGGTCCTCGAAGCGGGGAGCTGGTCCGCCGAGGTCGTGGACGAGCTCGGCGTCGACGAGCACGACATCTGTGTCGACAAGTACAGGATGAGCGGGTTCTTCGACACGCCGCTCGACGCGGTCCTGCGCAACCTCGACACCACGACGCTGCTCTTCGCCGGCGTCAACGTCGACCAGTGCGTGCTCGCGACGCTCACGGATGCCGCGTGCATCGGTTACGACGTCGTCCTTCTCGAGGACTGCTCGGCGACGACGTCGCCACGATGGTGCAAGGATGCGACCGTCTACAACGTCGCCCAGTGCTACGGCTTCGTCTCGTCGGGTAGAGCCCTGCTCGAGGCCTTGGACACACGCGACGCTCGTGGCAGGACGGGCGCGGTCGAACCACGTCGACCGCAGAGCGGACCGGAGGAGACCTGATCCATGCCAGCCGACCACGCACCGCAGCTCGTCGACGTCGCGGACGCTCGGGCGCACGTGATCACGCCGGGAGACCGCGTCAAGCTCGCCCTGCTGCGAGGTCCCGACGAGATCCACGACTGCTCGGTGTTCCTCGAGGTGTGGCAGCCGGGCGCCTCGCAGCCGCCGAACAGCCACCCTCGCTCCGTCGAGACGTTCCTCTTCCTCAAAGGACGCGGAGTCGCCTACTGCGACGACGTGCGGACCGAGGTGCAAGCCGGCCAGCTCCTCGTGCTGCCGGCGCGCTCCTGCCATCGCATCGAGAGCGCCGGGGACGCGAAGCTCTTCGCGATCACCACGATGACGCCCGACGACGGGTTCGCGGCGCTCGTCGAGAACGGCCCGGAGGTCGACCTCGACGACGAGGAGCGGGCTGTGGTCGCTCAAGCCGCCGACCCGGCCGCAGGGCGGACCTGACGCCCCGGGAGGTCGTCCATCGCCTCCGCCGCGTCGGCCGCAGCGCGTGCCACGCCCGGCAGGAGTCGGGCAAGCAACCTGCGGTACTCGAGAGTCGTCTTGTCGCAACGCAGGTGCACCTCTCGCGTGACCTCGACGGGGAAGTCCGGGTTTGTCCCTTCCAGCACGATCTTGTCCTCGAGCGTCACCCGCCGCGAGTACGCCCAGAACATCGCGTAGGGCTGGACGTCCTCCTCGCCCGAGAGGGCCGAGACGCGCACGTAGATCGACGACGAGTCGTCGATCGGCGTGGCCGAGCCGTAGAAGGCGTAGTCCGGCGCCTGGCCGGCGTAGCTCAGCCGGATCCTCGAGTGCATGACGTCGAGCAGCTCCACCTCTTGCATGCGCTCGTAGCGCCGCCCCTCGTCGGCGTCACCCATCTGCGGCCCGACCCCTTCGACGTCCTGGGGAACCCGGGCGCGCAGCCCCGTCGCGCTCCGCTCGAGCTCGTAGGGTGGGACCCGAGGACGCGAGGGATCGCCGAACGTGCCGCGGTGGACGAACGCCGGGTGCGACTGGTCGATGTTGTTGTCGATAATCCGCAATGCCGACGCGTCCCACTGCTCGAAGAAGTCGACCCGCACCCTCCATCGGTGCTCGTCTGCCTCGGCAAAGGCCGGCGGGCCGTCCGTCGACGGGCTCCCGACGCACGTCCAGATCAGCCCGTAGCGCTCGACGACCGGCCAGGTCCGGATGCAGGCTCTCGGCGGCACGGGACGACCCTGGTCGAGCTGGGGGATCGTCACGCACCTACCGGATCCGTCGAACTCCCAGCCGTGGTAGCAGCAGACGAGCCGGTCCCCGTCGACGGTCCCCGCAGCGAGACTTGCCCCGCGGTGCGGACAGTACGCGTCGGCGAGGACAGGCCGCCCCGCACCGGGTCGCCAGAGCGTGTAGTCCTCGCCGAGCAGCCGCACGCTCTGCACTGCGGCCGCTCCGGGCTGGTCCGCGCGCGCGACGGCGTACCAGAGGTCGCGCAAAGCCTCGATCTCGGTCACTCGCACGGCTGCTCCTCTCTCAGGGTCTCGTCCGGCCGCCGACCGGGGGAGCCGTCGGGGTCCGCCCGTCCAGTCCCCCCATCGCTCGCCGGTAGGCGACGGCGACGCGGTCGAACGGCAGGTGCAGCTCGTCTACGGGCTCGGGCGGCACGTCTGCCGGACGCTGGCTCTCGACGACGACGCGGTCCTGCTCGGCCAGGAGATCCTGGAACCGCGCGTACGGCTCGTCGTCGCCGTCGAGGTCGAAGTCGCGGGACTGGTAGCAGAACCCGGTGCACGTGCCGTCGCCGTGCGGCTGGGCGACGAAGAACAGGGTCCGGTGCGCCCCGGTGTCCTCGTAGGTGCACTGGAGGTGGATCGTGTAGGGCAGCGTGAGGACGTACCGGTTCGTCTGCAGGCCGCGGCGACCCTGCACGTCTGTCACGGCGAACCGCTCGTTGGTGTTCGGAACCTGCATCGAGAGCACGTAGTGGAGCTCGCCGCCGACCTGCTCGACGCGGTGGACGGGGACGACGAGATCGTCCCTCGTGCCGAGCAGCCCGTCGTGGAGGTACCCGAGATGGCCGAAGTCCGTGAAGTTCTCGACCATCCGCTCGGCGCTCGTCGACCACCGGTACGGTTCGCAACGCACATGGCGGTACCGGCTGTCGGTGAACTCGGGAAACGACGGGATCTCTGCGACGGGATCCGCGAGGCAGACCCACACGAGACCCCACCGCTCCTCGCAGCCGACCATCGTGAGGCGGGCGCGCGACGGCACCGGGGTTCCGGCCGCGAGCTGGGGAACCGCGACGCAGGAGCCGGCTGCGTCGAAACCCCAGCCGTGGTACGGACAGACCAGGCAGCCGCGCTCGTCCACCCGGCCCAAGGACAGTGCCGTCCCGCGGTGCGGGCATCGGTCGACTGCCGCGACGACCCCGCCGTTGACGTCCCGCCACACCACGAGCCGCTCGCCGAGGAGCAGCACCGGCACCGGCCGGTCGCCGACAGCTGCCGCCCACCCGACCGGGTGCCAGTAGCCGGCAAGGTGCGGCGCGACGCTCACGGTGCGAGGACGAGCTGCGCGAGGCACCGTCGCAGCTCGAGGCTCGCCCGGTCGGAGCGAACGTGGCACTCGACCGTGACATCGAGCGGCATCGCGAGGTCGCCGAACCGCTCCTGCAGGGCGAGGTCCTCCCGGACCACGCGGTACTCGAACGCGACGCGCTCGGCAAGCTCCGCGTCCGTGAAGCCCTGCGGCTGCTCGAAGAGCAGGGTCACGTACATCGTCGACCGCTCGGCGGTCTCGGGCTGGACGAAGAACACGATGACGCTCGAGCCGCCCATCACGGGATAGCCCAGCTCGAGCTCGACGAAGAACGGCGCCACGTAGCGGTACCGCATCGTGCGGTGCTGCTCGAGAGGGTGGTCCCCCGACACAGCCAACGGGTCGTTGCGTGCGCGTATCGGCATCTCCATCGTCATCGCGAACCCCCACGGGGACCTGACGATCTCGCCGTCCGGAACGGCTCGACCCTGCGCGGACCCGAAGGTCTCGCGATGCAGGTAGGCAAAGTGCGCAGCGTCGAGCTGGTTGTCGACGAGCTGCGCCGCGCCGTACCGGCCGGAGAACGGATCGAGCTCGACACGAACCTTTGCCGGGTCGTCGAAGGCCTCGACCCCGGGCAGCTCGACGAGTGGAGGCTCCAGGGCGACGAACACCAGGCCGTGCCGCTCCACGACGCCGTGGGGAGCACCGCAGCGCGCCTTCGGGGGAGCCGCGCGCTCTCGACCGGCGGACGGGACCTCGACGCATCGCCCGCTGCCCTCGAACCGCCAACCGTGGTAGGCGCACTCGAGCGTCGCGCCGACGACCGCGCCCGCCGACAGTGGAGCGAGCCGGTGGGGGCACCGGTCCTCGAGCACGACGACCTCGCCCGCGAGACGGACCACGACGTACGGCTCCCCGAGCAGCCATGCCTGCGACGGTCTCGATCCGACCGCAGCCGACCGGGCGATGGGGAGCCAGCAGCGCCGCAGCGCAGGGTCGACGTTGCCGAGCGCCCGCAGACGGCCACGCCGCCGGCGCGTGCCCGGCGGGCCGCCGTCCTCGCCCGTCGTGCGCGCCGCGCCCGGCCAGCCTCCCGCCTGGGTGTCGTGTCGTGTCGGAGCTGTCCTTTCCACCGGCCGATCATCGCGGCTCGCCCGTTTCGTGCGCGTGAACTCCAGCAGCGCGGTGCAGTGGTAACGCAGCGTTCATCTTCTCGAAAGAGGCGTTCACACGAAGCCCTTCCGGATCGCGGGCATTCCCCGTTACGGTTGGGCCGTGACCGTTCTCGAGCAACGAGACCGGCTCGCGGGCGCCCGGCTCCTCGGTCGACGCGACAGCCGGGCAGCCGACCGTTCCCCCGACACCGGCGCGAGGACAACCCCGACCGCCGATGGCCTGTCGATCGCCGGATTGCGCAAGGACTTCCGCATCCGGCGTGAGACGATCTGCGCCCTAGACGGCGTCGACCTCGAGTCGTCGCGGGGCTCGTTCGTCGCGCTCCTCGGGCCGTCCGGCTGCGGGAAGTCGACGGTGCTGCGGATCCTCGCGGACCTGGAGCAGCCGACGTCGGGCAGCGTTGCCGTCCACGGCGAGCCGCCGAGCGCCCTGCGCAGAGGGCACCGGCTCGGCATCGCCTTCCAGGACGCCGCGCTGTTGCCGTGGCGGTCGGTCGTGGCCAACATCCGGCTTCCCCTCGAGATCACCGGCGCCGAGATCAACGAGGGCGCCATCGCCGATCTCGTCCGGCTCGTCGGGCTGTCGGGCTTCGAGGCGGCCCGGCCGGCACAGCTGTCCGGAGGGATGCGCCAGCGCGTCGCCATCGCGCGCTCTCTCGTCGTCGAGCCCGAGATACTCCTGCTCGACGAGCCTTTCGGCGCCCTCGACGAGATGACGCGCCAGCGGCTCAATCTCGAGCTCCTCCGCATATGGACCGAGCGAGCCACGACGACGCTGCTCGTCACGCACTCGATCGCCGAGGCCGTCTTCCTCGCCGACTCCGTCGCCGTCATGTCGCCGCGTCCGGGTCGCGTGCTCACCGTTGTCGACGTCGACCTTCCCCGACCCCGTACGCCTGAGATGGCACGCACGGCGCGCTTCCACGAGCTCTGCGACATCTTGGGCGACGTGCTCTTCTCCCACCGCGGCGCGTCGGAGGAGGGCACCCCCTGACCCGCACGTCGGCCGTCGGGCCGCGCCGCCACGGCGGGGCGGTCGGGACGGCTCTCCTGGTCGGGGTCTGGGAGCTCCTCGCCGACACCGTCTTCGCGCACGGCCACCTGCTCCCCCCGCCACAAGAGGTGGTCGTGACGCTGTTCCACGACCCGAGCTTTGCCCTGTGGCCGAACCTGTGGACGACCTGCGACGAGGCGGGCGTGGGCTTTCTGTGGGGCAACGCCGCCGCCATCGGCCTGGCGCTGCTCGTCGTCCAGGTCCCGCTCGCAGAGAAGGCCCTGCTGCGCATCGTCCTCGCGTCGTACTGCATGCCGGTCATCGCGATCGGTCCCGTCCTCGAGATCGTCCAGTCCGGGACGGCTCCGCAGAGCACGCTCGCGGGGCTGTCGGTC
>DAHWHN010000013.1 GCA_027335685.1 Acidimicrobiaceae bacterium | reverse complement strand
CACGGGCAGCCCGGCGGCGCGCGCCCAGCCGAGGAAGGACTCGTGCGAGCCGAACGACCGCCCGTCGACGCGGCCGAGGCTGTGGACGAAGAGCGCGAGCGGCCGCGTCGCGACGCGGCTCGGGTCCTTCTGGCGCAGCGTCCCCGACGCCGCGTTGCGCGGGTTCGCGAACGTCGCCTCGCCCCGTTCGATCCGCTCGGCGTTCATCTGCTCGAACGCGTCGAGGGGGTAGTAGACCTCGCCCCGCACCTCGACGAGCTCTGGAGGGTCCTCGTCCTGCAACCGGTACGGGACGCCGGCGATCGCGAGGAGCTGCTGGGTGATCGTCTCGCCCACCTCACCGGTGCCTCGCGTCGCCCCGACCTCGAGGGTCCCGGCTCGGTAGACGCAGTTCACCGCCGCTCCGTCGATCTTCAGCTCGCAGGCGAAGCGCACGGTCGCCGTCTCGGGCAGGGCGCGGCGGACCCGCTCCGCCCACTCGCGCACCTCGGCCTCGCTGAAGGCGTTGTCGAGCGAGAGCATGGGCTCGAGGTGCCGGAACGGCGGGAACGCCTCGTCGATCGGCGCGCCGACCTGCTGGGTCGGCGACGCGGCCGACGAGAGGGCCGGGAACCGCTCCTCGAGCTCGACGAGCTCGCGGTACCACGCGTCGAACTCTGCGTCGGGGACGGGAGGGTCGGACAGCACGTAGTAGCGGTAACGCGCGTCGCGCACGCGCTGCGCGAGCACGTCGTGCCGGGCGCGCGCGTCCGCGGGCACCGCCATCGCCGTCGTACCGCTCAACAGACCACCCCCGAGCCGACCACGTCCTCGCCGACGTAGCACGCGACGAGCTGGCCCGGCGCGACGCGCCGCGCCGGCTCGAGGTAGCGCACCCCCGACTCGGTGAGCTCGGCGGCGAGCGCCCGGCCGTGGGCGCTCGCCTGGACTGCGCACCGCTCCCCGACGTCGAGGGGCTCGTCGACCCAGGTTCTCGACGCGAGCACGAGCTCGTCGACCCCGAGGTGCTCACGACGGCCGACGAGGACACGGCGCGCCGCCACGTCGACGCCGACGACGTAGCGGCGTGCCGCGCCCCCGCCGGGCAACCCGCGCCGCTGGCCGACCGTGACGAGCTCGACCGCGTCGACGCTTCCGAGCTCTTGCCCGCTCTCCACGTCGACGACCGTGCCGGCGTGCAAAGTGATGCGCGAGCCGAGGAACGCGGCCCGCCCTGCGTCGCCCGAACGGCTGCCGTCCGGTCCGGCCCCCACGAAGCAGACCTCCTGGCTGTCCGGCTTGGCTGCCGTGGCGAGACCGCGGGCGCTCGCCGCAGCGCGCACCTCCGATTTGGTGAGCTCGCCGACCGGCAGCAGCACCCGGCTCAGCTCCGAGGAGGTGAGGACGGACAGCACGTAGGACTGGTCCTTGGCAGCGTCCGCGCCGCGGCGGAGCGCCCAGCGGCTCCCGCGGCGCTCGACCCGTGCATGGTGCCCGGTCGCGATGGCGTCGAAGCCGAGGCGATCGGCACGGTCGAGCAGCGCCCGGAACTTGACGTGCCGGTTGCACTCGACGCACGGGTTGGGCGTCCGGCCCCCAGCGTGGTCGGCCACGTAGGGCGCGACCACGGACGCGTCGAACTCCTCGGTGAAGCCGAAGACGTGGTGGTCGATGCCCAGGTGGTCGGCGACGGTGCGCGCGTCGCGGACGTCGGCGAGCGAGCAGCAGCCCGAGTCCGTCGGCCCGGACCAGAGCTTCATCGTCGCCCCGACCACCTCGTGGCCGGCCTACCGGAGCAGCGCTGCGGCGACCGAGGAGTCGACACCGCCCGACATGGCCACGAGCACGCGCACGGTCCAAGTCTGCCAGCCCCTGGCGGTTGGCTCAGCCGCCGTCGGGGCGCCGGTTGGCTCAGCCGCCGTCGGGGCGCGCGCGCCGCAGGCGGGCGACCGCCTCGGAGACGACGGCGAGCGCGTGGTCGACCTCGCTCGCCGTCGTCGTCGCGCCGAGCGAGAACCGCACGACCTCGCGCGCCTCGGCGCCGCTCATGCCCATCGCGGCGAGCACGTGGCTCGGCTCGCGCGCGCCGCTCGCGCAGGCCGACCCCGTCGACGCGGCGACGCCGTGCGCATCGGCGTCGATGACGAGCTCCTCGCCCGACACCCCGGGGAAGCGGAGGTGGCAGCTGCCGGCGACCCGGCTCGCGCGCGGCGCGAGCTCGAGCGCTCCGGCCGATGCCACGAGCCCGTCGGCGAGCCGGTCCCGTAGGGCGGCGATCCGCCGGACGGTCTCGGCTCGCTCCGCGACGGCGAGGCGTGCCGCGACCGCCATCGCGACCGCACCGGCGACGTTCTGGGTCCCCGCGCGCAGCTCGGACTCCTGGGGTCCCCCGCGCAGGACCGGCCGCAGCACAGCGGCGGCGCGCGGACGCACGACGAGGGCGCCGATGCCCGTCGGGCCGCCGAACTTGTGGCCCGAGATCGACACGAGGTCGCAGTCGGCCGTCCGCGCGGCGACGTCGAGCCACGTGAGCCCCTGGACGGCGTCGCAGTGCAGGAGCGCCTCCGCTGCGTCGGGCGCGGTCGCGTCGCGCAGCGCCTCGACGGGCTGGACGACGCCCGTCTCGCTGTTGACGAGCATGACCGAGACGAGCGTCACCGGCGCACCGAGCTCGCGCGCGGCGCCGGCGAGCGCGGCGAGCGCGCCGAGGTCGACGACGCCGCTCGTGCCGACCGGGACGAGGTAGGCGCCGACGGAACGCGCGGGGGCGAGGACCGCGCGGTGCTCGACCGCGCTGACAAGGACCGTGCCCGGCCGGCCCGCGACCGTCCCGAGCACGGCGAGGTTGTCCGCCTCGGTCCCGCCGGAGGTGAAGACCACCTCGCCCGGCGCGCAGCCGAGGACACCGGAAAGCTCGCCGCGCGCCTCGTCGAGGGCGCGGCGCGCCGCGCGGGCGTGGCGGTGGGCTCCGGACGGGTTGCCGAACCGCTCGCCGAAGAAGGGCAGCATCGCGGCCAGAGCCTCGGGACGCAGTGGCGTCGTCGCGGCATGGTCGAGGTACGCCCCGGGAGAGCCGGGCCCCTCGGCGCCGGGAAGCGACGCGCCGGGAAGCGAGGCGCCGGGAAGCGAGGCGCTCAGGTCTGGTAGCACGCGGCCGCGCTCTGGGGGAGCAGGACGTTGACGTACGACGGCGTGTCGGGCCCCTGGACGAGCGTCGCGACGGACGGGTCGGCGTTGCCAGCGCGAGCGAGCGCGGCCGCCGGGTCCACGCCGCGCAGCTCGTCGAGGAGGAAGGTCGCCGTGACCGTCGAGACGACGGCGAACGCCGGCTTGTCCTGCCCCTCGTAGGGGGTCAGGTGGTCGGCGTCGCGGATCGCGAGGAACCACCGGTCCGGCTCGTCGAGCGCGTCGTAGAGGTCGACCGCCTCCTCGGGGGGGTTGCAATGGTCCGTCGCGCTCTGGACGACGAGCACGGGCGGGCTCGAGGACGTCGCCGCGTAGGGGTCGTCGCCGTAGGCCTCGCCCGAGAGCACCGCCACGGCCCGGTAGTCGATCCCGGCCGAGAGCGAGCGGTACGTCGTCGTCGTGCCCGGCAACGTGCCCTGGTCGAACGCGAGCATCGCGACGGTCGTCGCGCCGTCGGACTGACCCGCGAGACCGAGCTCGCTCGGGTCGACCAGGCCCCGGAGCACCGGGCAGCCCTCGGGAGTCCCCGCCGAGGCCGCGAGCACCGTGCGGGTGACGAAGGCGACGTCGCCGGGCTGGTTGGGGATGTCCGCCTCGTCGTTGTCGTGCCCGATCCCCCCGACAGAGGCGACTGCCGCCGGGCTCGCGTCGGGGAACATCGGCGCGACGACGACGAGACCGGCACGCGCCCAGCTGGACAGCAGGGGCCCGTAGTCCGTCGGCGCGACGCCGTAGCCGCTCCCGAAGAACACCGTCGGATAGGGACCGTGCCGGGAGGACCCGCTCGGGTAGTAGATGCTCGTGACGAGCCGGCGGCCGGGCGTCGACACGCCCGTCAGGTAGTTCTCGGTCGAGCGCGAGTGGTCGACGAAGGTGCACGTGGCAACCGCGACGGCCGGCCCGCCCCCGACGGGCGCGCCGCGCTCTCGACCCGCCCGCGGCACCGCTGCTCCTGCGTGCTGCGAGCTGTGCGCGCGCTGCGACGCGCTCGAGCGCATCCGGTGGACGACGAGCAGCGCCGCCGCGACGGCGAGCACGCCCAGCA
>DAHWHN010000009.1 GCA_027335685.1 Acidimicrobiaceae bacterium | reverse complement strand
CGACGCGTCGACCACCGTCGGAGAGCCCAGGCCGGACGCGAGGTCGTAGCCCGGACCGGCCGAGTACCCGAGGCCGAGGCCGAACACGTCGTTGTTGCCGGACGTGATGTCGGTGAAGGACTGCGCGTAGGCCGTCGGGCTCGACGCGACGGCGTAGAGCTCGGGCGGGACGAAGCCGAGGTCCCGCCCGCCACGGGTCACCGGCAGCGCCGAGCACGACCCGCCCGAGTCGGCGATCTCGGCGAGCACCGCGGCCCACTGCGGCGCAGCGGACGAGGTTCCCCCGATCATGGTCCACCCGCTCGGAGGAGCGCCGAGCAGGCCGCTCGATCCCCCGCCGGACGAGAAGGCGCTCGAGTAGACGGTCACGCCGCGCCATTCGTCGGCCGACGCGCTGACGTCGGGGACCTCCCTGCCCCCCGAGGTCCCGACCCCCGGCACGCCGGAGCCCGCTTGCCAGGCCGGGATCGGCCACGTGCTCGAGACGCCGCCTCCGCCACCGCCCCACTGCGCGCCGTGGTTCCACACGACCTCGTCCGGCGGGTTCGAGTCCGAGAGAAGCGAGGTCCCCCCTGCCGCGAGCACGTAGGGCTGGCTCGCAGGGTCGTCGACCGAGAGGTAGGGCGCGACCGCCTTGGTGTTCGAGAACTGCGTCCCGGCGCAGTCGTCCGACCCGGTGTCGCCGGCCGCCGACACGACCGTCTGTCCCTGGATCGCCGCCTCCTCGAAAATGTCGTTCTCGAGCTGCTGGGCGCCGGGCGCCCCGGTCTGCAGCGCCTGCTCGCACTCCCCCCAGCTCGTCGAGACGATGTTCGCCCGGTCCTGGCTCACGATCGTGTTGTACTCGTCGATGCCGCCGAAGGTCGTGTTGGGCGCCTCGTAGACGAGGATGTGCGCGCGCGGCGCGAACGCGGAGAGGTCCTCGACGTCGAGGATCGACTCGCCGCTGCCCGGCCCGACGAGGTCGAAGCCGTCGACCTTGACGGTGCTCACCTGCGCCGTGTGGCTCGCTCCGAAGTAGCAGCGGTCGAAGGTGGCGAGGTCCGAGCTCGAGAACGGCTCGAGCTCGAACAACGCGATCGTCTGCCCGGCGGCGAGGTCGCCCCGCGCGTAGAGGCCGTCGAGACCGTAGGCGTGGGCCATCTGCTGGTCGCTCCACCCGCCGCCGCCCAACGCGTCGAGCGACGCCGCTCCGCACGCCCGAGGCGCCCCGGGCGCCGCAGGGGCTGCGACCGGCGGCACGGTCGGCACGACGTTGTCGAGCTGGGGTGCCCGCCGGAGCTCGGACCGGGGCACTGCCAGCTCGTCGAGGCCGAGCACCGTCTGGACCGCCGACGCGTCGCCCGACGGCAGCAGCGGCGCGCCGGCCGTCGACCAGCCGAGCCGACCCCCGGGAAGCGCGTAGGCGCGTAGGCGCGTGTGGAACGCGTGCTCGACCCGGCCCGCTGTCCCTGTCACCTGGACGAGGAGTCGGTTCGCCGACACGCTCGTCACCGCGAGGCCGGCGGCCCGCATCGCGTGCTCGACCGTCCCGACCGCCTCCTTGGTCGGGCCGAAGCGCCTGGCGAACTCCGCCGCGGTCAGGTACCTGTGGAACTCCGCCGAGCCGGGCGTCGAGACCGCGGCGGCGTAGGCAGCCAGCGCGGCGGGGTCACGGGGCGCGAGAGCGACGCCGAGCTGCAGGACGCGTCCCGGCGCGAGGGCGCCGGTCGGACGTGCGCCGGCCGGCACGCGTGCCGGAGCGCCGACGCGAACGAGCGGGCTGGTCCCGCGCGCACGGGTCCGCACGCCCGCCGGCCCCGCGTGCGCGCTCGCAGCCGCCGCAGGAGCCGTGACGGCGATCCCGGCTGCCCCGGGGGCGAGCGCCGCGAGAGCGACCGCCAGCCGGCGACCGGGACGTGCGAGTCGAGCCGACCTGCGCGCCGCCCGCCGCCGCCCGGACGGATGGTTCCTGACGGCAGGCGACTTCGGACTTCTCGTCACGACTCTCCCTCGGGTGCAGCAGGCGAGCAGGCGCCCCGCCGGAGCCGTGCGCGTCGGGCTTCGGTCAAGATCCTCTTCCTAGCCACGCAAGCTGTGCCGGAGCTGGGAACGCGACCAGGACGGGCCGTCAACGGGCCGCCAGCTCGTCGAGCTCCGCCACGAGGTCGGCGACCGAGCCGACGACGCGCGTCGGCCGGTACGGGAAGCGCTCGACGTCCCCCGCGGCCGTCACCCCGGACAGGACGAGGACCGTCTCGAGACCGGCCTCGATGCCCGACACGACGTCGGTGTCCATCCGGTCGCCCACCATCACCGCGGACTCCGAGTGCGCCCCGAGGACGTTGAGGCCCTCGCGCATCATGAGCGGGTTGGGCTTTCCGACGAAGTAGGGCTCGACCCCGGTCGCGTGGGTGATGAGCGCCGCGACGGCTCCCGTCGCCGGCAAGATGCCCTCGGCGGAGGGCCCGATCGGGTCCGGGTTCGTCGCGATGAAGCGCGCTCCGGCCGACACGAGCCGGATGGCCTTGGTGATCGCGGAGAAGCTGTAGCTGTGCGTCTCGCCGAGCACGACGTAGTCCGGGTCCTTGTCGGTGAGGACGTACCCGGCATCGTGGAGCGCCGTCGTGAGGCCGGCTTCGCCGATGACGAAGGCCGTGCCCCCCGGGCGCTGCGTGTGGAGAAAGCGCGCCGTCGCGAGCGCCGAGGTCCAGAGCGACTCGACGGGGATCTCGAGACCCGCCGCGGCGAGGCGCGCGGCGAGGTCGCGTGGCGTGTAGAGCGAGTTGTTCGTGAGCACGAGGAGGTCACGGCCCGCGGACGCGAGCGACTCGACGAATCGCGCGGCACCGGGCACGGCGACGCCGCCGTGGACGAGGACGCCGTCCATGTCGCACAGCCAGCTGAGGGGGACGGACCGGGAGCTCACGTCACCAGTATGGATCGCCCGCCGACTCCGGGCGCGGCTACCAGAGCGTGTAGCCGCCGTCGACGACGAGCGTCGCCCCGGTGACGAAGCTCGCCCCCTCGCCGAGCAGGTAGACGACCGCCGCCGCGACCTCGGCGGGCTCGCCCGGCCGGCCGAGCGGTGTCGCGCCGATCCAGTCGCGCTGGGCCGCGTCGGTGCCGAGCAGCTCCGCCGTCATGGCCGTGCGGATGTAGCCGGGCGCGACGGCGTTGACGCGCACACCTCGCGGCGCCCACTCCGCCGCGAGGGACTTGGTCAACATGATGACCCCCGCCTTCGAGACGTTGTAGGCGACCTGTCCCTGCGGGCGGTTGACGATCAGACCCGACATCGACGCGATGTTGACGATGGAGCCCCGTCCTCGCGCGAGCATGCCCGCCCCGAACACCTGGGCGCAGTAGAACGACCCGGAGAGGTTGACGTCGACGACGTCCGACCAGTCCGCGGGCGTGACCTCGACCGCAGGAGCGTGGCGCACGATCCCCGCGTTGTTCACCAGGGCGTCCGCGTCCCCCCACTCTGCAGCGAGCCGCTCCGACGCAGCGCGGACCTGCGCGTGGTCACGCACGTCGCACGTCGCGACGCCGACCGCCGCAGCGGGAACCTCGGCCCGGATCGCGGACGCCGCCTGCTCGAGGCGCCCCTCGCCGAGGTCGACGATCGCGACGTCGGCTCCCTGACGGACGACGGCGCACGCGATCTCGAAGCCGATCCCCTGGCACCCGCCGGTCACGACGACCTTGCGTCCCGCAAGCGCCGCCCCGCGGCCGGCCGTGCCGGCCTGCTCGCCGTCCGCGGTCACGGCCGGGCCGGCTTTGCGCCGAGAACCCCGGTTGGCGCAGGAGGCAGGTCGTCGAGGAGCTCGACGGACGGGGCGAAGTAGAGCGAGCCCGTCACCGCCGTCGAGTAGTCGAGGATCCGGTCGTAGTTGCCGGGCGGGTCCCCGACGAACATGTTCTCGAGCATCTTCTCGACGATGGCCGGCGTGCGGCAGTAGGCGATGTAGTACGTGCCGTGCTCGGAGCGCCCGACGTTGCCGAAGGGCATGTTCGCCCGGAGGATCTGGAGGGGACGACCCTCCTCGTCCTCGAGGACGTTGAGCGCGACGTGCGAGTTGCTCGGCTTGACGTCCTCGCCGAGCTCGATGTTCGACAGCTTCGTCCGCCCGACGACCTTCTCCTGCTCCTCGACGGCGAGACCGTTCCACGAGGCGAGGTCGTGGAGGTACTTCTGGACGAGCACGTAGCTCCCCCCGGCGAACGCCGGGTCCTCGCCGCCGACGGTCGCGACCGCTCGGGCCTCGGCACCGCTCGGGTTCTCCGTCCCGTCGACGAAGCCGAGCAGGTCACGCTCGTCGAAGTACTGGAAGCCGTGGACCTCGTCGACGACGCTCGCCGCGCCCGACAGGCGGCTCGTCAGCATCGCCGCGAGCTCGAAGCAGACGTCCATCGCCTCGGCGCGGATGTGCACGAGCACGTCGCCTGGTGTCGACGGCGCTTCGTGCCGCCCGCCCGCGACACCGGCGAAGCGGTGCAGCTCGGCGGGCCGCGGTCCTGCGAAGAGGCGGTCCCAGGCCTGCGAGCCGATCCCCACGACGCTCGCGAGCCGTGCCGCCGGCGCGCGCACGCCGACCGAGCGCACGAGCCCCGACAGCTCCTCGAGCAGCGAGCGCACCCGGCTCTCCCCTCCCGGTTCCACGGTGAAGACGAGGAAGATCGCCGCGCGCGTGAGCGGGCTGCAGACCGGCTGAGGGGTCGGACCACTGCCGTTCATCGTCCGAGAACCGCCGCCCCGTCGTGCCCCGAGCTGTCCACGTCGGCATGCTAGCGAGCGCGGGGACGCGACGCCCGGACCTGCCCGATCACGCAGCTCGCGCCCGAGCACGCTGCGCGCCGACAGGACCGGCGGTGCGGGACGGGGCGCAGAGCGGCCGGCACCCCCGGTGCCACAATGGGGCGTGGCCGACATCCAAGCTCTCCTGACCGCGCGGCTCCGCGCGGCCTTCGACACGGTCGAGCCCGGAGCCGACCCCGTCCTGCGGCCGTCGGAGCATGCCGACTTCCAGGCCAACGGCGCGCTCGCGCTCGCGAAGCGCCTCGGACGCCCACCCCGAGACGTCGCCGCCGAGATCGCCGCTGTCGCCGACCTCGACGCCGTGTGCGCGTCGGTCGAGGTCAGCGGCGCCGGCTTCATCAACCTCGTGCTCGCCGACTCCTACATCGCCGCCCAGGTCGGGCTGCTCGCGGCCGACGAGCGCCTCGGGAGCAGGACCGCCGCGGAACCGGCGCGTATCGTCGTCGACTACTCCGCGCCGAACGTCGCGAAGGAGATGCACGTCGGCCACCTGCGCTCCACGGTCATCGGCGACGCGCTCTGCCGGGTGCTCGTCCACCTCGGTCACGACGTGGTCCGGGAGAACCACGTCGGCGACTGGGGGACGAACTTCGGGATGCTGATCGAGCACCTGCTCGACGTCGGGGAGACGGAGGCGGTCGAGGAGCTCTCGGTCGGCGACCTCGACGGCTTCTACAAGGCGGCCCGATCGTCGTTCGACAACGACGAGGGCTTCCGGGAGCGGAGCCGCCGGCGCGTCGTCGCGCTGCAGTCGGGAGACGGCGAGACGCTCCGGCTCTGGCGCATCCTCGTCGCCGAGAGCGTCGGCTACTTCGCGGAGGTCTACGCGAAGCTCGGCGTCTTGCTGAACGGCGCCGACATCGTCGGCGAGAGCACGTACAACCCGATGCTCGCAGACGTCGTGCGCGACCTCGAGCGCGCTGGCCTGCTCGTCACGAGCGACGGCGCTCGCTGCGTCTTCCCGCCGGGGTTCGCCAACCGCGACGGCGAGCCGCTCCCGCTCATCATCCAGAAGTCCGACGGCGGCTTCGGCTACGCGACGACCGACCTCGCGGCGATCCGGGACCGCGTCGGCAGGATCGGGGCGAGCCGCATCCTCTACGTCGTGGGGAGCCCGCAGGCCCAGCACCTCGAGATGTGCTTCGCGGTCGCGCGCCTCGCCGGCTGGCTGCCGGAGAGCGTCGAAGCGGTCCACGTCGCCTTCGGCAGCGTCCTCGGGACGGACCACAAGATGCTGAAGAGCCGCAGCGGGGCAACCGTCAAGCTCGTCGAGCTGCTCGACGAGGCGGTCGAACGAGCTGCCGCAGCGGCCGGCGAGCGGGGCGCAGCCCTCGCGCCGGACGAGCGCGCCCGGGTCGCGCACGCGCTCGGCATCGGGGCGGTCAAGTACGCCGACCTCTCGGGAGACCGGACGCGCGACTACGTCTTCGACTGGGACCGGATGCTCGCGTTCGACGGCAACACGGCGCCCTACCTGCAGTACGCGCATGCCCGGATCCGCTCGGTGCTCCGCCAGGCGGGGGACGGCGCCTCGCCCGCACCGGTCGCGCCGTCGCTCGCCGAGCCCGCCGAGCGGGCCCTCGCCCTCGCACTGCTCGGCTTCGGCGACGCAGTCGACGCGGTCGCGGCGAGCTACGCACCGAACCGCCTGTGCGCGTACCTCTTCGACCTCGCGACGACCTTCACGAGCTTCTACGAGACCTGTCCGATCCTGCGCGCCCCGGATCCCGAGCGTCGCCACAGCCGGCTCCTGCTCGCCCGCGTCACCGCCGACGTGCTCGCGACGGGTCTCGACCTGCTCGGGATCGCCGCGCCGGCTCGCATGTGAGCCGCCTCGAGCCGGTGGACGCCCGAGCGCGCGAGGAAACAGTTCGATACTCGAACTAACTTTGCTAGAGTGCCGGCGTGGCCTGCTCCTCGGACCGTGAGCCCCGAGCCGACCGGGCAACCGAGGCCGTCCGGGCGCTGAGCCGGCTGTCCCGCGTCCTCGAGACGGCGTCTCCGGAGCTCAGCCTCGCGCACTACCGGGTGCTCTCGGCCGTCGCGTCCGGCGACGAGCGCGCGACGCGCATCGCGTCCCGCCTCGCGCTCGGCAAGCCGAGCGTCAGCTCGGCCGTCGAGGCGCTCGCGGCGCGCGGGCTGATCGTGCGCTCCGAGGTCGCGGACGACCAGCGGGCGACGTGCCTCGGCTTGACCGACGACGGCAGGACGCTGCTGGCCGAGGTCGAGGCGGCGATGTCCGCGCGCCTGCGTGCCGTGGCCGAGCGCACCGCGAGCCCGGTCGCGCTCCTCGACGCGCTCGTCGCGATCCAGCCTGCGCTCGACTCGATCGTCGCCGAGCGAAAGGCCGGCACGAGACGATGAGCGTCGGGCCGTCGGAGCAGGGCGCGAGCGGCCCCGGGTGGGTCCGCAGGCTCGCCGGCTACGCGCTCGCCTACCGCGCCAACCTCGCCCTCGCGTTCGGCGGGGCGATCGCCGCCAGCGCCGCGCAAGTCGCCATCCCCCTCGTCGCGCGCCAGATCGTCGACGGGGTGATCCTGACGCGCAGCTCCAGGCTCGGACCCTGGCTCGCCCTGCTGCTCGGTCTCAGCGTGGTCGCCTTCTGCGGCGCCTACCTCCGGCGCTACCGGGGTGGCCGCGTCGCGCTGGACGTCCAGTACGACCTGCGCAACGCGATGCACGACCACCTCCAGCAGCTCGACCTCGCGACGCTCGACGAGATGTCGACCGGTCAGCTCGTCGGCCGCGCCAACTCCGACTCGACGCTCGTCCAGGGACTGCTCGGCTTCCTCCCGATGATGAGCGGCAACGTCCTTCTCATGCTGCTCTCGATAGCGGCCATGCTCTACCTCTCCCCGTTGCTCGCCCTCGTGAGCCTCGCCGTCGCACCGGCGCTCTTCGCCGTCTCGTACCGCATGCGATGGCAGATCTTCCCGGCGACCTGGGACGGGCAGCAAAAGGAAGGGGAGGTCGCCCAGATCGTCGACGAGGACGTGAGCGGGGTCCGGCTCGTCAAGGCATTCGGACAGGAGCGGCGCGAGCTCGAGCGGCTCGCCGGCGCAGCCGGCTCGCTCTACTCGAGCGAGATGCGCGCCGTCCGGCTCCAGGCGCGCTACCAGCCCCTGCTCGAGGCGATCCCCGCTCTCGGCCAGGTTTGCATCCTCGCCTTCGGCGGCTACCTCGCTCTCCGCCACGAGATCACCCTCGGGACGTTCCTCGCCTTCTCGACCTACGTCACCCAGCTCCTCGCGCCGGCACGGATGCTCGCAGGTCTGCTCACGATCGCGCAGCAGGCTCGCGCAGGCGTCGAGCGGATCTTCCAGCTCCTCGACGTGGCCCCGGCGATCGCCGACGTCCCCGGTGCCGTCGCGCTCGATCGCGTCGCGGGCGCCGTCGGCTTCCACGGGGTGGAGCTCGCCTACGGAGACGGCCCGCCCGTCCTCCGGGACTTCGACCTCGAGATCGCCCCGGGAGAGGTCGTCGCGCTCGTCGGACCGAGCGGAAGTGGGAAGTCGAGCGCCGTCGCGTTGCTCCCGCGCTTTCGCGACCCGACGGCGGGCTCGGTGACGATCGACGGCCACGACGTGCGCGACGTCACCCTCGCGTCGCTACGCCGCCAGATCGGCTTCGTGTTCGAGGACAGCTTCCTCTTCTCCGACTCGGTGCGGGCGAACATCGCCTACGGCGACCCCGACGCCTCGGACGAGGCCATCGAGGCCGCCGCCCGCGTCGCCCAGGCACACGAGTTCGTCACCGAGCTCCCGCGCGGCTACGACACGACGGTCGGCGAGCGCGGCCTCTCGCTCTCGGGCGGGCAGCGCCAGCGGATCGCCCTCGCGCGTGCCCTGCTGAGCGACCCCCGCATCCTCGTCCTCGACGACGCGACGAGCGCCGTCGACGCCCGAGTCGAAGAGGCGATCCTCGCCGGCCTGCGCACGGCGATGCGGGGCCGGACCACCGTCGTCGTCGCGCACCGCCGCTCGACGCTGCGCCTGGCCGACCGGATCGCCGTGCTCGAGCACGGACGCGTCGTCGACGTCGGGACCCACGAGGAGCTCCTCGATCGCTGCCCGCAGTACCGGACGGTGCTGACGGGGCTCGACGAGACCGCTCCCGAGCGCGCCGCCGGCCTCGTCGACGCGCTCGCCAGCGCCCCGGCAGTGCCCGGCGCGACGGGTCGGACCTCGACGACGGCCGCCGCGCGGTCCGGCGCACCGACCGGGTCTGGCGGCCGCTCGGCCACCCGTCCCGGTGGAGCCTCCCTCGCGTTCGGCGCGGCGAGCATCGGTCCCGGCCTCGGCGGAGGCGGGGGCGGGGGCGGCTGGCGCGCCCACCTCGCCCCGACGCCGGAGCTGCTCGCCCGGGTCGCCGCGCTGCGACCCGCCCGCGACCGGGCCGAACCCGATGTCGCTCGCGAGTCGCGCCGCGAGCCGCACTTCTCGCTCCCCCTGCTCCTGCGCCGGTACCGCCGGCCCCTCGGCCTCGGCCTGGTCCTCGTCGTGCTCGACGCGCTCTTCTCCCTCGCCGGGCCGCTGCTCGTCAAGGAGGGGATCAACTCGGGGATATCGAAGGGGTCCGAGGCGGCGCTGTTCGTCGCGTCCGGGATCTACCTCGCCGTGACCCTCGCCGACCTGCTCGACGAGATGGCGGGGACCTTCGTGACCGGCCGCACGGCGCAACGCGTCATGCTCGGGCTGCGGATCGGCATCTGGGCCCAGCTCCAGCGGCTCTCGCTCGACTACTACGAACGCGAGATGACCGGGCGGATCATGACGCGGATGACGACCGACGTCGACCAGTTCGAGACTCTCATCGAGAACGGTGTGCTGTCCGCTCTCGTGAACCTCTGCACCTTCCTCGGCGTCGGCGTCGCGCTCCTCGCGATCGACCTCGAGCTCGGCGCGGTGACCCTGGCCGTCGTCGTCCCGCTCGCGTTCGCCACGGTGGTGTTCCGTCGGCGGTCACTCGCCTGCTACGACCTTGCGCGCGACCGCATCGCCGTCGTGAACGCGGACTTCCAAGAGAGCGTGTCCGGCGTGCGCGAGTCCCAAGCGTTCGTGCACGAGGCACGCACGATCGCGCGCTTCCACGAGCTCGGCAGCCAGTACCTCGCCGCACGGGTCGCGGCCCAGCGCCTCGTCGCCGTGTACTTCCCCTTCGTCCAGCTCCTCTCCGGCATCGCCGACGCGATCGTCCTCGGCGTCGGGGCGACCCTCGTCGTGCACGGCGAGCTCACGACCGGGGCGCTCATCGCGTTCATCCTCTACGTGGACATGTTCTTCTCGCCGATCCAGCAGCTCTCCCAGGTCTTCGACGCCTGGCAGCAGACCCGCATCTCCGTCGGACGGATCGCGGAGCTCATGGCCCTCGAGACGCGCACCCCGGAGCGGCCTGACGCGCTCCGTCCCGGGCGCCTGCGCGGCGGGTTCCGGCTCGAGTCGGTGAGCTTCGCGTACCCCGAGCCCACCCGCTCGGCGGGGCGCGCGCGCGTCGGGCCGGCGGACGTGCGCCACGTCGGCGGCGGCCCCGATGCCGGCAGGCGCCCGCCAGAAGCCCTGCGCGGCATCGACCTCGAGATCGCCCCCGGCGAGACGGTCGCCCTCGTCGGCCAGACCGGTGCCGGCAAGTCGACGCTCCTCAAGCTGCTCGCGCGCTTCTACGACCCGGTCGACGGCCGGGTGCTCGTGGACGGTCACGACCTGCGCGACCTCGACCTCCAGAGCTTTCGCAGCCAGCTCGGCTTCGTGCCGCAGGAGGGCTTCCTCTTCGCGGGGACGGTCCGCGACAACATCGCCTACGGACGGCCCGACGCCTCGGACGCGGACGTCGAGGCGGCGGCGCGCGCCGTCGGTGCCCACGACGTCGTCGCAGCGCTGCCCGGTGGCTACCACCACGTGCTCGCCGAACGTGGCCGGTCGCTCTCCTCGGGCCAGCGCCAGCTCCTCGCGCTCGCCCGCGCCGAGCTCGTCGACCCGGCCGTGCTCCTGCTCGACGAGGCGACGTCGAACCTCGACCTCGCAACGGAGGCTCGGGTGACCGCTGCGATGCAGCGAGTCGCACGGGGCCGGACGACGGTCGTGATCGCCCACCGGCTCCAGACGGCGATGGTGGCCGACCGGATCGTCGTCCTCGACGCGGGCCGGATCGTCGAGGTCGGCACGCACACCGAGCTCGTCGAGCGCGGCGGGCGCTACGCGGCGATGTGGTCGGCGTTCGCGCTCGCCGGGGACGCAGGCGCGCCGGCGACGGCCTGAGCCCCGCTCCCGGCGGCCACGCCACCCGGTCGGGCGACCCCCAGTCGGGCGACCCCCAGTCGGGCGACCCTCGACCGTGTGCCTCAGCCCGGCGCTGCGGACGCGGGGACGAGACGGACGACGACGGACTTCGACGTCGGCGTGTTGCTGAACTCGGCCGTGCTGTCGAGGGGGACGAGGACGTTCGCCTCGGGGAAGTACGTGGCGCAACAGCCGCGTGCGGTCGGGTAGCCGACGACCCGGAAAGCTGCTGCACGCCGCGTCACGCCGCCGTGGATGCCGACGATGTCGACGATCTGGCCCTCGGCGAGGCCGAGCGCCGCGACGTCGTCGGGGTGGACGAGCACGACCCGGCGGCCGCCGTGGATGCCCCGGTAGCGGTCCTCGAGGCCGTAGATCGTCGTGTTGTACTGGTCGTGGGAACGGACCGTCTGCATGAGCAGGTGGCCGTCGGGCACCGCGAGCACCTCGAGCGTGTTGACCGTGAACTGCGCCCGCCCCGACGGCGTCGGGAACTCCCGGCGGTCCCTCGGCGGGTGCGGCAGGACGAAGCCCCCGGGCCTGCGGACGCGCATGTTGAAGTCCTCGAAGCCGGGCACGACACGCGCGATCCGCTCTCGGATCAGGTCGTAGTCGTCGGCCAGCTGCTCCCAGTCGACTGCCGTTCGGTCCCCGAGCGTGCGGCGCGCGAGCGCGCAGACGATCGCCACCTCGCTGAGCAGCGCCGGCGATGCCGGGGGGAGCGTCCCCTCCGACAGGTGGACCATGCTCATGGAGTCCTCGACCGTCACCGCCTGGGGGCGGCCAGCACGCACGTCCCGTTCCGTCCGGCCGAGGCACGGCAGGATCAGTGCCTCCCGGCCGACGACAGCGTGCGAGCGGTTGAGCTTGGTCGAGACGTGGACGGCGAGGTCGAGGCTGCGAAGCGCCGCCTCGGTCACGCTGGTGTCGGGGGTCGCGGAGGCGAAGTTGCCGCCCATCGCGACGAGGACGCGTACCTTGCCGTCCCGCATCGCCCTGATCGTGTCGACCACGTCGTAGCCCGCCGCCCGGGGCGGGTCGAAGCCGAACTCTGCGCCCAGCGCGTCGAGGAACGCTGCGTCCGGCTTCTCGTAGATCCCCATCGTCCGGTCGCCCTGGACGTTGCTGTGCCCCCGGACGGGACAGACGCCGGCCCCCGGACGGCCGATGCTCCCCCGGGCAAGGAGCAGGTTCACGACCTCGCGGATCGTCGGGACGGAGCTCTTGTGCTGCGTGAGTCCCATCGCCCAGCACACGACGATGCGGTCCGTGGAGGCGACGAGGTCGAAGGCCGCCTCGATCTCGGTGCGCTCGAGGCCGGTGGCACTCTCGACGACCGACCAGTCGAGCCCGCGCACGTGGCGTGCGTACTCCTCGAACCCGTCGCAGTGCAGGTCGACGAAGTCCCGGTCGACGAGGCCCGCCCCGGCGTCGTCCGCCTCGACCAGCAGGCGCCCGAGTGCCTGGAAGAGGGCCATGTCGCCGTTGACGCGGATCTGGAGGTAGAGGTCGGCGAGGCTTGCGCCCCGCCCGAGGAGGTCCGTCGGTCGCTGCGGGTGCTTGAAGCGGAGCAAGCCGGCTTCGCGCAGCGGGTTGACGGCCACGATGCGGGCACCGTTCGCCTTCGCCTTCTCGAGGGCCGTGAGCATCCGCGGGTGGTTCGTCCCGGGGTTCTGGCCGACGACGAAGACGAGCCCGGCGCGGTGCAGGTCGTCGAGGGTGACGCTTCCCTTGCCGACGCCGATGGTCTCGACGAGAGCGGCTCCGCTCGACTCGTGGCACATGTTCGAGCAGTCCGGGAGGTTGTTGGTCCCGAAGTTGCGCACGAAGAGCTGGTAGCAAAAGGCTGCCTCGTTGCTCGTCCGGCCCGAGGTGTAGAAGGCCGCCATGCCGGGGCTCGGCAGAGCCTGCAAGTGGCCTGCGACGACGTCGAGGGCGTGGTCCCAGGAGACCGGCTCGTAGCGGCTTGCGCCCGGAGCCAGCCACATCGGCTCGGTGATCCGACCCTGCTTGCCGAGCTCGAACTCCTCGAGGGTCGCGAGGTCGGCGACGCTGTGGCGCGCGAAGAAGGCCCGGCTCACGCGCCGGGTCGTCGCCTCCTCGGCGACTGCCTTGGCCCCGTTCTCGCAGAACTCGACAGGAGAGCGCTCGCCGGGCTCCGGCCACGCGCACCCCGGGCAGTCGAAGCCGCCGACCTGGTTGAGCCGGGACAGGGTCCGCAGCGTCCGGACGACACCCATCTCGCCGAGGGTGTGGCGCGCGCTCGACACGACCGCAGGGATGCCGCCGGCGACACCCTTGGGGGCCGACACGGACAGGTCGGTCTCGGGGACCGGGCCCCCAGGCGCGCGCGTCACGGCTCCGCCACCCTGTCGGCCGCGCCAGCCGTCGTGATCCGCTCGCGCCCGGCATAGACCGTCATCCGGGCGCCGCGCAGGAAACCGACGAGGGTCATGCCGACCTCCTCCGCGAGACGGGCGGCAAGGCTCGTCGCCGCCGAGACGGCAGCGACGAAGGGGATCCCGGCCTGGAGCGCCTTCTGCACGATCTCGAACGAGACGCGGCCGCTCACGACGAGCACGGCGCCGGAGAGCGGGACGCGGCCGGCGAGCAGCGCCCACCCGACCACCTTGTCGACCGCGTTGTGCCGCCCCACGTCCTCGCGCAGCACGAGCACGGCGCCGGACGCGTCGACGAGCGCGGCGCCGTGGAGCCCGCCCGTCGCAGCAAAGCCCCGTTGCCCCGCAGCGAGCAGCGCCGGGAAGCGGGCGAGCATCTCGACGTCGACGACCGGTCCGCTCCCGATCCGGGGATGCTCCCCGAGGCGCGCGGCGTCGATCGAGGCGGCGCCGCACACTCCGCACGAGCTCGAGGTCACGACGCGCCGCTCGAGGACCGTGCGCCGCGGCGCGCCGGTCAGCTCGGCCGTGACGACGTTGAACCGCTGCGCGTCGTCGGGCGACGCGTCCAGGCAGTAGACGATCCGGTTGATCTCCTCCCGGGAACCGATCAGGCCTTCGGCGAGGAGCATCCCGGCGACGAGCTCGACGTCGTGACCCGGGGTCCGCATCGTCACCGAGAGCGTCGCCGGCGCCCGTGGAGGCGACAGGCCGTCCCGGGACGACAGGCGCACCTCGAGCGGCTCCTCGACGGCGAGCACGTCGGACCGGCCGGCGAGGCCGGCGCCTCGAGGCTCGAAGACCGTCCACGGGGCCGTCGGCACCCGGGCGCCCGCCACGGCCCTCACCCCAGGCGACCGGAGACCGGCCGGCAGCCCCTCAGCGGGCCTGCCCGTGGGCGGCATCACGGCACGGTCGGTCACGACCCGGCTGCCGGCTCGACGCGAGCCGGTCCCGGACCGCCGGGGCGCCGGCCGGCCCCCTCGACGTGAAGTGTCTCCGCGACGCGTGCCGCCTCGGAGGCGGTGACCCCGGCCCGCGCGGCGATCCAGCACGCGACCGGGGCTGCCGCGCGCTCCGAGGCGTGCGCGGCGAGGCCCGCGAGACCGAGGACCGCGTCGGCGTCCTCCGGGCTCGGTGCGCCGACGCCGAGGGCGTGGGCAAAGGCCGCGAGCCACTCGGCTGCGGTCGGACGGATCTCGTCGGGCTCCATCGACCGGAGCGTAACCCCGGGACGGACCCGGTGCGCTGCGGGGACCGGGTGGCTCGAACCGAACGGGCGGGCCGACTCGCTGCTCACTTCACCGCCCACTGCCCACTGCCCACTGCCCACGGCTCACGGCTCGGTCCCTATGCTCGCTCCTCGTGGGAACGCACCGGGAGGGCACCGACTTCCCGCACCTCGACGACCGGGGCAACGCACACATGGTCGACGTCACCGGCAAGGCGCGCTCGGACCGCCGCGCCGTCGCCCGGCTCGTCGTCTCGATGTCCGGCGCCACCGCCCGGCAGCTCGAGCGGGGGGACCTGCCCGGCGGCGACGTGCTCGCGCTCGCCCGGGGAGCCGCCCTGCTCGCTGCGAAGAGGACCGCCGACCTCCTCCCGCTCTGCCACCCGCTCCTTCTCGGCGAGGTGACCGTGGAGATCGGCGTCGGCGTGGACGAGGCCGAGGTCATCGTGTCGGTCGAGGCGCGGGACAGGACCGGCGTCGAGATGGAGGCGCTCACCGCCGCGGCGGCGGCAGGACTCACGATCTACGCGGCCTGCGCCGCTGTCGACCGCTCGTTGTCGATCGACGGGCTGACCGTTCTCGACAAGAGCGGCGGGCGGTCCGGTCACTGGCACCGGGACCTCGACGGCACGGTCCACCACACGCCGGCCTGATCCCGGTCTGTCGGGCCGTGCGGACGCGGGTCGCGGTGGTCGCGCGGGACTCTAGCTAGCCAGGGTTGCCTGGTGCAAGCTAGGGTGGCTGGGTGACCTCGACGTGGCGCCACCGGTCCGCCGGTGAGCCGCACCACGGAGCGGCCCAGGGTGCGCACCCGAGACACCGGTCCCCCGGTGCCCTGACCGCTGCTGCGCTCGGCGTTGTTGCGCTCGGTACTGCTGCGCTCGGCGCGGGCGGGCTCGGCGCGGGCGCTCCGTCTCCAGCCCGGGCGTCGCGCGCAGCCTCGTCGGTGCCGCAGGCAGCGCCAGGGACCGCCGACGTCGCCTATGCCGGCTCGCTCGAGTACCTCGAGGAGAAGGTCGTCGGGCCCGCGTTCGTCCGCGCGACCGGCATCGCCTACGAAGGGCGTGGCGCCGGATCGAAGGCGCTGGCCGCCGAGATCGCCTCCGGCGAGATCGCGCCGAACGTCTTCGAGAGCGTGGGAGGCGCCCCGATCGCGACCCTCGAGCCTCGCTTCACGCGCTGGTACGTCCAGTTCGCCGCGAGCCCTCTCGTCGTCGCCTACAACCCCTCGAGCCCCTACGCGCCCGCGCTCGAGGCGATCGCCGCGAGAAGGCGCCCACTGGCCGACTTGTTCCACGTCATGGCGGAGCCGGGCTTCACGCTCGGACGGACCGACCCGAACATCGACCCCCAGGGCGCCGCCTTCGTCGAGATGGTCGAGCTCGCGCAGCGCGCGCTCCACCTGCCGGCCTCCACCGTCCACGCGATCCTCGGGCCCGGCCCGCTCGGCTCCTCCTCGTCCTCGGAGATCTTCGACGAGACCGCGCTCGAGCCGCGCCTCGAAGCAGGCCAGCTCGACGCGGCGAGCGCGTTCTTGTCCCAAGCAGTCCAGCTCCACCTCCGCTACGTCCGGCTCCCGCCGGAGATCGACCTCGGCGACCCGGCGGACGCGCGCGCCTACGCACGGGCGAGGCTGCGCCTTGCGGACGGTACGACGGTCCACGGGGAGCCCCTCGTGCTCGACGTCACGACGATCGGCCGGCGTGACCTCGCGGCGGCCGCCGCGTTCGTCGCCTACACGCTCTCGCCCCGAGGTCTCGCGGCGTACCGCCGCGGCGGCTACACCGTCCTGCGCCCGCAGCTGACCGGGGACCGCGGTCTCGTCCCCGCAGCCGTGGAGGCGGAGATCCCTGCT
>DAHWHN010000007.1 GCA_027335685.1 Acidimicrobiaceae bacterium | reverse complement strand
GCTCGGCGACGTCGCGCTCGTCTCCCGGCAGGCCGTCGCGTTCTTCGACTCGGCCGACACCGGGGAGATGCACCTCGTGTCGCGTCACGGGTCGCTGACGTCCGCGGAGATGTACGTGCCGCTCGTGGCGGCGAGCCGGTGAGGATCTACACCCGCCGCGGCGACGCCGGGACGACGGACCTACGCTCCGGTGGCCGGGTGCCGAAAGACGACCCCTCCGTCGAGCTCACCGGGACGCTCGACGAGGCGCAGGCGGCCCTCGGCGTGGCGCGCGCCGAGGTGCCTCGAGAGGGCGATCTCGACGGCCTGCTCGTCGCGCTCGAGAGGGACCTGTGGATCGTCATGGCCGAGGCGTCGACGGCTCCAGGGCGGCGTGACAGCCTCGTGCCCGGGGTCACGGCCGTGACGCCGTCGATGGTCGAGCTGCTCGAGGCGCGGATCGACGAGGTGATGGCGACGCTCGACCTCGACCGCGGCTTCGCTGTCCCTGGCGGGACGCGTTGCTCCGCCGCGCTCGACCTCGCGCGCACGGTCGTGCGCCGCGCGGAGCGTCGTGTGGTCGGCGTCTGCCCGGAGCCCTCGCTCGTCGGCGCGTACCTCAACCGCCTCTCGGACCTCTGCTGGGCGCTCGCGCGTTCGACGGAGGGTGCGCACCTGCGGGTCCGAGACGTCGCGCCCGCGCGCGCAGCCCCGAGACCCATCACCACGGCCCCGCGCCCCAGTGGCGCCGACGAGCACGAGCACGACGGAGGACGAGCATGACGCCAGGCGAGAACAGTGTGGTCGTCGAGGTCGGCGAGGCCGTGCCCGACGACGTCGAGATGGTCGTCCGGCTCGTGACGTCGCCCGCCGGGACGGTGGCCGGCGAGGGCGGTCTCGACGTCGACGGGGAGGCGCTCCGGCGTCTCGGCTTCACCGGCGAGCTCGCGACGGCGGTCGCTCTCATCCCGGCGGCCGCCCAGCACCGGCCGGTCCTGCTCGTCGGAGCCGGGCCTGCTTCGGAGCTCGACGCCGAGACCCTCCGGCGCGCAGGCGCCGCCGCGGCGCGCGAGGCGTCCCACGCCCGGAGCGTCGCGATCGACCTCGGCGGGCTCGACCTCGGCGGGCTCGACCTCGGCGCGGCCGGCGCGGCCGGCGCGCTCGTCGAGGGCGTCCTGCTCGCCTGCTACCACTACGACGCCTACCGGTCGGCACCGAAGGACGCGGGACCGGGCCGCGTCGTCCTCGTCGTCGACGACACAGAGGCCGCCGAGCGCGGCGTCGCTCGAGCGCGAGTCGTGGCCGAGGCGGTCTGGCTCGCGCGGGACCTCGTCAACACCCCTGCCGGCGACCTCCCGCCACGTCGCTTCGCCGAGATCGCCCGGGAGCTGGCCGGACGCGAAGGTCTGGAGCTTCGCGAGCTCGACGAGGACGCCATCGCCGCCGAGCACCTCGGCGGGTTGCTCGCCGTCGCGCGCGGCTCGGCGGAGCCGCCCCGGCTGCTCCGGCTCGAGTACGTGCCCGGCGGCGAGACCGTGACCGCCGGGTCGGGCGCCGGCGCTCCGGCCGGCGAGGTGCCGCTCGTGGCCCTCGTCGGCAAGGGGATCACCTTCGACTCCGGGGGCCTGTCGCTCAAGACCGGCACGGGGATGATGACGATGAAGACCGACATGAGCGGCGCCGCCGCGGTGCTCGCGACGCTCGTCGCCTGCCGGCGCCTCGGCGTCGGCGTCCGCGTCGTCGGCTTCATGCCCCTGACGGAGAACATGCCCGGAGGGCGCGCGACCAAGCCCGGGGACGTGCTGCGTGCGCGCAACGGCAAGACGATCGAGGTCCTCAACACCGACGCCGAAGGCAGGCTCGTCCTCGCCGACGCGCTGAGCCTCGCAGTCGAGGAGTCCCCCGACGCCGTCGTCGACCTCGCCACCTTGACGGGAGCGTGCGTCGTCGCGCTCGGCACCTCGATCGCCGGGCTCATGGGCAACGACGACCGCCTCGTCGCCGCGGTCCGTGACGCGTCGTCGCGCGCGGGGGAGCCGACCTGGCACCTCCCTCTGCCCGCCGGCTACCGCGGCCAGATCGACTCGGAGATCGCGGACATGAAGAACATCGGCGCGCCGGGCGAGGCGGGCGCGCTCACGGCGGGCCTGCTGCTCGAGGAGTTCGTCGGCTCGACACCGTGGGTGCACCTCGACATCGCCGGACCGGCGCGCTCGGCAGAGGACAAGGGCTATCGCCGCAAGGGCGGGACGGGCTTCGGCGTCCGTACCTTGCTCGAGCTGCTCCGTGGCTACGAGCCGGTCGGCGGTACGGTCGTGGGGACGGCGACGGGCACGGAGGTGCTGCGATGACGGACCTGGGACAGGGCGGAGCCGAGGACGCAGCGGGAGCAGCAGGCGCGGGCGCGGCGCCGCCCGGCCCGTTGACGCTCGCGATCGACGTCGGCGGCACGGGGTTGAAAGCTGACGTGCTCGACGCGCGCGGCCGGATGATGGCGGACCGCGTGCGCGTGCCGACGACCTACCCCCTCGCACCCGACAGGTTCGTCGACGTGCTCGCCGAGCTCGTCGCTCCGCTGCCGAGCTACGACCGTGTCTCGGTCGGCTTCCCCGGAGTCGTGCGGCGCGGCCGCATCCTCACCGCCCCGCACTTCGTGACCGAGTCCGGTCCCGGCTCGGCGGTCGTGCCGTCGCTGCGCGACGCCTGGACGGGCTTCGCCGCGGCCGACGCGCTCGCGCACAAGCTCGGCAGGCCGTGCAAGGTCGCGAACGACGCCGACCTCCAGGGCCTAGCCGTGATCGCGGGCACGGGCTTGGAGCTCGTCGTCACCCTCGGGACCGGTGTGGGCACCGGGGTGTTCCTCGACGGCCAGGTCGCCCCGCACCTCGAGCTCGCGCAGTCGCCGTTCCGCAAGTCGCAGACCTACAACGAGCAGCTCGGGGATGCGACCTTGCAGCGTGTCGGCGTGGCGAAGTGGCGCAAGCGCCTCGTCGAGGCTCTAGAGAACTTCGCCGTGCTGTTGAACTTCGACACCTGCTACATCGGCGGGGGCAACGCCCGCCACGCGTCGGGCCACGTCGACGAGTCGTTCGTCATCGTCGACAACGTCGCCGGCATCCTCGGCGGCATCAAGCTCTGGGACGAGGGCGCGCACCACCTCATCTAGCTGTCCCGGTATCGGGCCCATCCAGTGGTCCCGGTATCGGGCCCATCCAACGGTCCCGGTATCGGGCCCCGGGGGAGCGCCGCCGGGGTCTCAGCCTCCAGGACCGAGCGTGGCGGCGCACTGCGCCGTGAGCGCGTCGACGAGGTCGACCTCGGGGACTCGCGAGCTCTCCGAGAGCGTCGCCGTCAGCGCCTCCCAGGCGCCCCCTCCGCTCCCGGCGAGCGCCGCCGGCGGGAGCGCCCGTCGCAGCTCGTCGAGGGCCTGCGCGCGCTCGCGGCGCGCGCTCGCCGGCGTGGCGTCGCGCCGTGACGCCGCGAACTCGCGTAGCGACGTCGCGACGTCGACGCACGCGGTGTGGCCGAGAGCGGCGGCCTGCGAGCCACCGCAGCTCGAGAGTGTCACGCCGAGGGCGACCAGCGCCACCGCGACGCCGCCGGCGCGCCGGGCGCGCGCCCGGGCGGGGTTCCCCGGCGCCGCCTGCGGGCGGTCACTCGCCAAGCCAGGCGGGTGCCGCGTCGAGGAGGAACCTGCTGACGGCGAGCGCGCGGTCGAAGGTGTCGCAGAGCAGCTCCTCGCCCGCGAGCACCCGTGCGAGCGACACGTTCTCCCGGGCGACGATCGTGAGGCGCCGGACCGGGGGGTCGGTGACGGAGCCGAACGAGTCGGTGGCGGAGATCTCGAGCGGCAGGTCGACGCCTCCGACCCCTGCGAGGTCGATCGCGAGCCGGAGCAGGTCCGGCCCGTTGGGCAGGGGCGGGACGCCCCAGGTGAAGGTGAGGGGGAACGACCACTTGTCGGGCGGCTCGACGTCGTCGGGGAGGGCGACGACCGCGTCCTCGAAGTCGAGCAGCGTCCGCGGGTCGACCTCGAGTGCGAGGTGCAGGTCGATCGGACCGCCGCAACCCTCCTCGGGGTGCAGGTCGACCTCCCAGAACTGGCGGAGCGAGTAGGTCTCGACGAAGTGACGCTCGTCGTGGACGTGGAAGCCGTGGTCGACCGCGTGGTCTTTCAGCTCGGCGACGTAGCCGGCGACGTCGATGACAGCCATGTCTCGTCAAGTGTAGGCCCGGCGAGCGTCGCTACCGGTAGCCTCGGGTGGCGTGGACGACGAGAGCCTGCTGGGCGTGCTCGAGGGGGCATGCGGCGCAGTCGCGGCAGTGCTCGGCGGTCTCGCGGACTGGAGCCTCGCGGGGACCCGGGACGGCCAGTACCGGAGCGATCTCGCCGCGGATGGCGTCGCGGTCGAGTACCTGCTCGATGCCGGGCTCGGCGTGCTGAGCGAGGAGACGGGGCTCCACGAGGGCCACCGTGAGCTGCTTGCGGTCCTCGACCCGGTCGACGGCTCGACCAACGCCTCGCGCCGGATCCCGTGGTTCGCGACGAGCATCTGCGTCCTCGACGCGCACGGCCCGCGCGCCGCCGTCGTCTGGAACCAGGCGACCGGGACGCGCTACGACGCCGCCCGAGGTCGTGGGGCACGGCGCGACGGCGAGGAGATCACGTGCTCGGGGACGACGGCGCTCGGGGTGGCGATCGTCGGCGTGTCGGGCTACCCGCGCCGCCATCTCGGCTGGCGCCAGTACCGGGCGCTCGGTGCCGTGGCCCTCGATCTCTGCGCGGTCGCGGACGGTTCGCTCGACGGCTTCGTCGACTGCGTCGACGCGCCGCACGGCGGTCCGTGGGACTACCTCGGCGGGTTGCTCGTCTGCGCGGAGTCCGGAGCGGTCGCCGCCGACGCCCTCGGCCGGGACCTCGTCGTGCGCGACGCGACGGCGTGGCGGAGCCCCGTCGCCGCGGCGTCCCCGGAGCTGCTCGGCGAGCTCCTCGCGGCGCGAGGCGGCGCACCGCGGCCCGCGAGCCGGTAGCGTCCCGGCGATGGACGCTTCGCCGGACGCCGGTGGTACGAACGAGGCCGAGGCGCCGTTGCGGCACCTGCTCGAGCTGCAGGATGCGGACGTCCACGTGGACCAGCTCGCCTACCGCCGCCGGCACCTCCCCGAGCAGGCCGCTCTCGAACCGGTGCTCGCCCAGCTCGCGTCGCTCGACGAGGAGCGGCTCGCGGTGTCCGCCGAGCGCCAGCAGCTGGTTGCGCGCGAGCTCGAGCTCGAGCGCGAGACGGCCGCTCTCGTCGCGCGCGTGGCCGCCATCGACGAGCGCGCACGCAGCGCCTCCGCCGGCTCCTACCGCGACCAGGAAGCGATGGCCGCGGAGATCGAGGCGCTCGGGCGCCGCCGAGGCGAGCTCGAAGAGCTCGAGCTCGAGGTGCTCGAGGCGGCCGAGCCGCTCGACGCGCGCCTCGCGCAGATCGAGGCCGACCGGGCTCCGCTCCTCCTCGAGGCCGAGGCCGGGCGCGCCGCGGTCGCCGCGGCCGCCGCCGGGATCGACGCGGAGATCCTGGCAGCCACGGACCGGCGGTCCGCCCTCGCCGCGGCGATCGCCGCGCCGCTGCTCGGCGAGTACGAGGCGCTGCGGCAGCGTCTCGGTGGCGTCGGCGTCGCCCGGCTCGTCCGCGGGGTGTGCGCCGGATGCCATCTCGCGCTCCCGGCGACAGAGGTGGACCGGCTGCACAAGGCGCCGCCGGGCTCGGTCGCGCACTGCGAGCAGTGCGGGCGCATCCTCGTCCCCTAGGCAGATCCTGCGCCGCGTGGCACAGGAGATTCTGCCCGATCGGGCGCTCGCGTGGACCGCGCGCGCCCGGCGCGCGATGATTGGGCAGTGAGCCGCTACGACGAGATCTTCAGCACCCAGCCCGGACGATGCTTCCGCTACGTCGAGGACGAGGCCGGTCGGCCCGTGATCTGCCCGGCGCCGGTGGAGTGGCGCGGCCACTTCCAGCCGCCGAAGGGCACGGCGAGGCTCGTGACGGCGTGCGACGCGCACTCCGGCGGGCTCTACCGGCCGGACCCGCTGCCCCAGCGACGCTGAGCCGCGACTGCGGTCCGAGGGTCGGCGGGTCGGCGGGCGCGCACGACGGTCAAGCCCTGCGCCGTCCTGCCGTTAGCTCCTGCGGTGCGTGTGCGCCAGGTGCCTCGCTCGTCGCGGCAACGTCCCTGGGCACCGGAGGGTGGACTCGATGCGCGCGAGGAGCAGCGGTGAACAGGTGCGCGGCGCGCGGCGCGCGGCAGGCGATGACGACTCCGGCGCCATGCACCCGCTGCGATGGGCTGGTGCCACCTGGGTCGTGCTCGTCCTCGGCGTCGCGATCTCCGCTGCCGGCGCGCTCGCGTGGTACGGCGGAGCCGAGGGGCGGGCACGCGACGTGTTCAAGACCGAGGCGACCTACGTCGAGGGCGCCGTCGTCACCGCCGTCCGGCGCGACATGGACTTCGTCTCCTCGCAGCAGTCGCTGTTCGCCGCGTTCCCCGACCTGACGAACGCGCGCTTCGCGAGCTGGTACGACGGGATCGACGTCGGGTCCCGTTACCCCGGCGGCGTCGGCTTCGCGTACGTCGAGCGGGTGCCTGCCGCCGATCTCCACCGCTTCGCCGTGCAGCTCGCCGCGGACCCGCCTCGTGGCGTGGTCGTCCCGCCCCCCGCTCGCTACCGCGTGTTCCCCGGCGGCAGCCGCTCGGTCTACTGCCTGACGCGCCTCGGCGTCTACGCGGGCCACGCCGAGGAGTCGTCGGCTGCGACGTTCGACTACTGCGCGCCGATCGGCTCGCTGTCGCCTTTCCCGAGGGCGTTCGCCACGGCGACCGCGCTCGACCGGATCGTCGTCGCGCCGCCCGTGGCTCCCTATCCCGGGATCGTCTTCGCCGTCGCCCCCGTCTACTCCGGTGGCATCGCGCCGGGCTCGCAGCCGGCTCGCGCGCGGCGCGTGCGCGGCTGGGCGCTCGGCACGTTCTCGGGCCCGCTCACCCTCGACGCTGCGCTGCACGGGGTCCAGGGCGTCGCGCTCTCGCTCGCGTTCGACGATGCCGGCGGTCGCGCGGTCCCGATCGCGAGCGTCGGACCGGAGACGACGGCCGGCGACTTCACGACGACGTCGGTCGTCGACCTCGACGGGCGCTGGCTGGTCCACGTGCGTGCGCCGGCCGATTCGCCCGCGCTCGCCCAGGCGCTCGCCGTCGGCATCGCCGGCCTCGCTATCACGCTGCTCGGGTTCGCCTTCGTGCGCCTGCTCGCGCGCGAGCGCCGCCGGGCGCTCCTGCTCGTCGAGCAGCGCACCGGCTCGCTGCGCCACCAGGCTCTCCACGACGCCCTGACGGGCCTGCCCAACCGCGCGCTCGTCGTCGACCGGACCGAGCAGATGCTCGCGCGGGCACAGCGCAACTCCCTCGCAGTCGGGGCGCTGTTCATCGACCTCGCCAACTTCAAGGACGTCAACGACAGCTTCGGCCATCCCCGCGGCGACCAGCTCCTGCGGTCCGTGGCGGTCCGTCTCTCGACGGCGGTCCGGCCGAGCGACACCGTGGGGCGCCTCGGAGGCGACGAGTTCGTCGTGCTCGTCGAGGGCTCCTCGCTCGACGCAGGTCCCGAGGTGGTGGCCGAGCGCGTCCTCGAGGTGCTCGCCGAGCCGTTCGTCCTCGACGAGACGGGCGACGTCCGGCTCGCCGTCCGGGCGAGCGTCGGTGTGGCCGTCGGCACCCGGGCGAGCGCGGAGGAGCTCCTGCGCGACGCCGACGTCGCTCTTTACCAGGCAAAGCGGGCAGGAAAGGGCCGGTACGTCGTCTTCCGCCCGGAGATGCAGGTGGCGGTGCAGGACAGGCTGGCCCTCGAGATGGACCTGCGCGCCGCCTTCATCGCCGGCGAGCTCTTCCTCGTGTACCAGCCGACGTTCGACCTGACCGACATGCGCGCGACCGGGGTCGAGGCGCTCGCTCGCTGGACCGACCCGGTGCGCGGGGAGGTCCCGCCGGTCGAGTTCATCGCCGTCGCGGAGGAGTCCGGGCTCGTCGTCGAGATCGGGCGCTACGTGCTCGGCGAGGCATGCCGCCAGGCGGTCGCCTGGCAGCAGGAGGGCGTCGTCGTGCCCGTCTCGGTGAACGTCTCGGGCCGGCAGCTCGAGTCCGAGGTCTTCGTCGCAGACGTGCGCGCCGCGCTCGAGCGGACCGGCCTCGACCCGGCCCTTTTGACCCTCGAGCTGACCGAGAGCGTGCTCATGCGCGACGCGGAGGCGACGAGACGGCGCCTCGGGTCGTTGAAGTCGCTCGGGGTCCGGCTCGCGGTCGACGACTTCGGCACCGGCTACTCCTCGCTCGCGTACCTGCGTCAGTTCCCCGTCGACACCTTGAAGATCGACCAGAGCTTCATCAGCGGCATCGCCTCGTCGTCCGAGGCTCGGGCACTCATCCACACGCTCGTCCAGCTCGGCAAGACGCTCGGCATCCACACGCTCGCCGAGGGGATCGAGGACGAGTCGCAGCTCGAGGAGCTCCAGCGCGAGAAGTGCGACCACGGGCAGGGCTTCTTGTACTCCCGGCCTCTTCCAGCCAGCGCGATCGGGGGGCTCTTCGGCGCCCGTTCGGGCCGGTCACCCGAGCCGCGGCCGCCGGCGAGCGTCGAGTCCTGAGCCTGAGCCTGAGGGCGCACGGCGGCGCGAGAGCGCGCCGGGGAAGCGCGCGCAGCACGGACAGCACGGCGCGCGAGCCGCAGAACCCGCAGAACCCGCAGAATCCGCACGGCGGCTAGGTCGGCCTCAGCGAGCCCGAGGCGGCGAAGGCGACGACGAAGAGCGCGGCCACCAACCACAGCGCTCCGCCGAGGCCGACGCCTTGCGCGAGGAAGCCGATCGCCGGCGGTCCGGCGAGGTTCGCGAGGTAGCCGATGGACGCTGCGACGCTGACCCGGGCTGCCGGGTTCGCACCGCTCGTCGCCGCGGCAGACATCCCGAGCGGGAAGCCCATCGACACGCCAGCCGCCCAGAGCACGACACCGGCGAGGACGACCATCGGGCTCGGACCGAGGATGAACGCGACGACACCGAGGACGCCGAGAGCGGTGGTCCAGCGCATCGTGCGGACCCGTCCGAGCCGGTCGACGAGGGGATTGCCGAAGATCCGCGTCGCTGCCTCGGTGATCGCGAAGGCCGTGAAGAACAAGGCGGCGACAGCTGCCGACTGGCCGTGGTCGTCGCGGACGGCGAGCGTCAGCCAGTTGTTCGCCGAGCCCTCGCCGAGCTCGACGCCGAGCATGACGGTGCCGATGAGCAAAAGGCGCCAGTCGAGCCAACCGCGCAACCATTGGCGGAGCTTGGCCATCCGGTCCGCCGCCGTGTGCTCGTCCGGACCGCGCCGCCCGGGCGGGATCGCCGGAGTCACCACCAGCGTGACGATGCCGATCAGCACGGCTTCGCCGAGGAACTGCGCCCCGGGCGTGATCCCGAGAGCCGCGCACGCGGCGCCGATGCCGGAACCGACAGCCGCGCCGACCGACCAGGCACCGTGCAGGCGCGGCATGAGCGTGCGCCCCGCCAACTGCTCGACAGCCGCGCCCTCGACGTTGATGAGGACGTCGAGCAGGCCGATCGCGCAGCCGATGGCGACGAGAGCGACGGTTGCGAACGGCACCGAGCCGGATAGGACGGCGCCCGCGAGCAGGCTCATCCCTGCCGCGACGGCGACGAGGGCTGCAGCGAGGGCGCGGCGGCTCCCGAGTCGCTGGAGAACCGGCGTCGAGACGAGGAGCCCGGCGATGGCTCCGACCGTGACGCCGCCGAGCAGCAGTCCGATCCGCGCGCTGTCGACGCCGAGCTCGACTTCGATGGCGGGAAGTCGCGGCCCCCATGCGGCGACGGTGACGCCGCCGGCCGCGAATGAAGCCACGATCGCGCGTTGCCAGCGTCGGAGGTCGCCCGTCCCGACGGCGGGCGTCACCGGCTCACGTCAGCGAGCGCGCAGGCGCGGCGGCGTCGAGGTCGACCTGGCTCCGACGATGATCACGCATTGCCGACTCCCTGGACGCAGACGTGGCGACGAGCGCAGCCTACCGAGCGGCGTGTCCGGCGGCGGAGACACGGCGCAGCGAGCACCGGAGCCGGGAACGAGTCGGGGGTTCGGAGAGCCGGCGACCGACCCGCCGAGATGCGCACGAGCGCCCTCGAGGGCCACACCGAACGACGGCGAGCCACACGAGGGCCGTACGATGGCGGCGTGCGCTCGGTCTGCGTGTTCAGCGGCTCGAGCCCGGGCGCCCGCCCGGAGTACGCCGCGCTTGCCCGGCGCCTCGGCGAGGAGATCGCGGGCCGCGGGCTCGCCCTCGTCTACGGGGGCGCGAGCGTCGGGCTGATGGGGGTTGTGGCCGACACCGTCCTTGCTCGAGGAGGACGGGTCACAGGCGTCATCCCCCAGCATCTCGCCGTCCGGGACGTCGCGCACGAGGGCCTGTCGGACCTGCGGGTCACCATGACGATGCACGAGCGCAAGGCGCTGATGGTCGAGCTCTCGGACGGCTTCGTCACCCTGCCGGGCGGGTACGGGACGCTGGACGAGCTCGCTGAGATCCTCACGTGGTCCCAGCTCGGACTGCACGCCAAGCCGTGCGGCCTCCTCGACGCCGGCGACTTCTACCGCCTGCTGCTCGCCTTCTTCGACCACGCGGTCGAGGAGCGCTTCCTCCGACCCGAGCACCGGGGTCTCGTCCTCGCCGGCACCGAGCCCGCCCGGTTGCTCGACGAGATGGAGGCGTGGTCGCCCCGGTCATCAGGCGGCAAGTGGATCGACCGAGATGCTGCGCTCGCCTCCGACGCGCACGGCGGCACGGGCAGCTAGGCCGACATCGGGCATGGCTCCGCAGGCTTCGTGCGCCGCGCCGGCTCGAGCACGTTGCGCATCTCGTGCAAAGCAGGGCATGACCGGCACATGGCCGTCGAAGGTCCCTCGGAGACGGCTCGGCGGCTGCTCGGCACCTTCGGCTTCGCCCGCTGCGCCCGCGCTGGCGCAGCGGACCCAGGCGGTCGTGTCCACGTGGAGCCGAGCCATGCCGCTGCGACCCCGGCCCGGATCGTGGTTGCAGGGCTGCGCACACTGTGCGCCGGGCCGCGTCGACCTCCTGCTCGCGTCGAGCGGCTCACGCCACCTACATCGTCGGCACTTGCGTTGCCGGCGCACTCCGCTGAGCTGGCATTCTGGGCGCTAAGCCAATGGTCCTGGCGCCCACCGCCATAGCCCATCGAGCACGCCGAGTGCCGATTCCGGTCAGGTGGAGCCGGGCGCGTGGCGCCGCAAGATGGGTCGTTCGGAACGTGCCACGACCCCACGTCGGTGTGTACGCTATGCGCATTGCCCGAGTGAACATCACCATGCCCGACGAGCTGTACCGCGAAGCGAGGCGGGCCGGGCTGAACGTCTCGCGGCTCGCTCAGCTCGCCGTGGCCGCCGAGCTGCAACGCCAAGCCAAGATCGCCGAGCTGGATGCCTACCTCGCCGAGCTCCAAGACGAGCTCGGGCCGACGTCCGACGACGAGCGGGCCGAGGCCCGGGCCTGGGCCGAGAAGGCTCTGGGGTCGCCGGAGCGACGCCGTAGCGCGTGACCATCGTCCTCGACGCACACGGCCTGACCACCCTCGCCGCCAAGCGGGCCTACCTCGAGGAGCTACGCCGCCGGGGCGAGTGGCCGGCGATCATCCCCTCCGTCGTGCTCACCGAGGCGTTGACCGGCGACCACCGCCGCGACTACCACGAGAACCGCCTCCTGCGGACCTGCGACGTCCGCTCCGTCGACGAGGTCGCAGCTCGAGCGGCCTCCGCCCTGCGTACACGAGTCGGCAGTCGGCGCCCTTCGTCGGCCGTCGACGCCATCGTGGTCGCCATGGCAGACGCCGCCGGCGGCGCCGCCGTCCTGTCCAGTGATCCCGGCGACCTGCGCGCCCTCGCAAGCCACGCGACCAACCACGTCCAGGTAAGCCGGCTGTAGCTGGCGTTCTGCCACCACCACCACCGACGACTCCATCGCCACGCCGAGCGCCGATTCGGCGCCAGTAGGGAATGGGTCGAGCGACGCTCAGGCGGCGTCGTTCTGCTCTGACCCCTATGATCGCCGTTGCCGATCGAGCTGCGTAGGCGGCCAAGGCGAACCTTCGCGTATCGGGCAGTATCGGGAAGCCCGGTTCAACTGGCCCCCGCCAGTGATGCGTCTGGAACCGGGGGTCACGAGACGTCGGCCGCTTCCAGCTCAACATAGATGGCGTTGGTCTCAGCGAACACTGGCGCCTCGAGGACCTGGCGGACCAGCCATCGTCGCCAGCCGCGTGGGTTGGCTTCTATGGGGGCGTCGTCCCACTGATTCGGATCGACCAGAAGCGGTGACCAAGCCCGGACCATCGCGTTGGCCGGGAACTCCCGGCTCTCGTCGCGTGCCACGAAGGAGACCGGGCCCGCATCGAGAACATGCCACCCATCCCAAGGGTGGGGACAGATCCTGCCGACCACCTCGTAGGTGGGAGTCGGTGAGAGCCGTGGGCCGCGTCCAATCCGCAGCCTCGCATCGGCGGACGACTCGACTTCGACCGCATCTGTGAGCAGAAGCCGCAACCCCATCTTCCACCTCTGACCGACAGCAAGACGCGGCACCATGCCATCCTCGATCATCCACCGGTCGACTACGGCCCAGAGCGGACGGGGCGTCGAGCCAACCCGTTGGCTCCGATGGTCGGCGTCAGACGATCTCACTCCAACTGGGGGCGTCGGTCACAGAGCCATCCTGCCACGCCAGGCGATCGGCTGGGCATGAGGCGCCAAACAGGTCCGTCCATCTGCCCCCAACCCCCGCCCGTCATCACCGACCAGGAGCGAGCCGAACGAGAGGGTTAGCGTGCAAGAGGGTCCGCCACCGCCAGTGGTGACCGATCCGATCCGTCGGCGTCCACTCCGGGCTGCGGTTGACGGCGACAATCGGCGTGGGCACTCCTTACGCCCTACTCCGAGCGCCCGACCGATGGCCAGCCTCAGTGGCGTCCGGCGCCGCGAGCTCCGCCTCGGCGGCGGCGATGGCGTCGAGGACCTCGACATGAGCGACCTCGCCGCGGCGGACGGCCCGCAGGTGGAGACCCACTGGGCGCCGGACAGTGGCCGCAAGCTGTAGCTTGCGTCAGCTGACCATTGGAGCAAGCTATGGCTTGCGCTAGCCGCCCAGCCGGGTAGGCTATGGCTTGCGGTTCTGATGAATTGACGAAAGGGATAGCTGTCATGCAGAGGTCGGTGCAGGCACGCCAGGCCCGGAGG
>DAHWHN010000141.1 GCA_027335685.1 Acidimicrobiaceae bacterium | reverse complement strand
AGCTCCCCGCTCTCGACGACTGCGAGGTGGTCGCGCACGAGGAGCACGTCGTCTTTGTGCGTGACGCCGTAGCAGTGGCTCGAGGTCGCCGCGACAGAAACCGTCGTGCGACCCGACGCGACGGCGGCGCCGAGCACCTCGGGGAGCAGGATCTCCTCGTCGGGGCCATCCGGCTCGAAGCGCGCCGTCGCCTCGTCGAGCAGCGCGAACACCGACGGGGAAAAGCCCCACAGGTTCATCGAGACCGGCGCCGAGCCCTCGAGGACCGTCCGGTGCCCGTGCGTCCCGGCCGGCTCGAGCACGTGCGCGAGCGGCACGGCGTCGAACAGGCCGTCCTCGCGTAGCTGCACCCGGTGCTCCTCGACGCGCCGCAGCTCCCCGCTCGCCCCGACGACGCAGATGCCCCGCTTCACCTCGGCGTCGGTGAGCACCGTGCGCCCGAGCCGGTAGGCGACGAGCACGTGCTCGCCGCGTGCCGACAGACCGGAGGACGCCCCAAAGTGGTCGCGCAGGCGGACGAGCGCGTCCTGCTCGTAGAGGTCGTCCGCGTTCGCGACGGCGAACGGCCCGTCGACGACATCACGGGTGCAGGAGACCGCGTAGGCCGTGCCCGGTCGAGACGGCTGGACGACGGTCTCGACCGGGATGTCGAGGCTCCAGCGCGCTGCGACGTGGCCGAGGATCTCGTCGCGGATCTCCTCGCGCACGACGAGCACGACCCCGTCGTAGCCGCACGCCGCCGCGGAGCGCGCTGTGTAGTCCATGATCGCCTCGCCCCGCGGGCCGACGGGCGCGATCTGCTTCAAGCCACCGAAGCGCCGGCCGTGGCCTGCGGCGAGGAGGACGAGCTTCATCGTGTCACTCTCCTGTCGAGTCGTATCGAGTCGTGCCGTGCCGTCTTCGACCCCCGACCGCCGCCCCCGCGGTGCTGCTCCGCCGCCTCGCGCCACGCCGTGCGCGACCCATCACCACATTCCGTGGTCACTCGACCACGTATTGTGTGAATTTGGAGGCTTCGCATATTGCAACTTTAGGTGGCCAGCATTCAGCTCTGCAAGAGGCGCCATTCACATAATTTGCCGACTGGGCACAGCACGCCACCCGGCCGTGCCAGGACTTCTCGCTCAGCAGTCGGTCCCGAGAGGCCGGCACGTGCGGATCGCGAGATCCGCGCCGCGCCACGCGCAATTTCCGCTAGCCTCACGACGTCGTCGTTTCCACACGCCGTGCACGTGACACGCCGTGTGGACCGGGAGCACGAGGGCTCGCACAGGTTTCCGCGAGCGGCGGTGAGGGGACGGAGTGGAGCAGAGGCGTTCACGGGTCCCGCCGGTCGCGGTGGGTGGCACGCTGCTCGCCGCCTTGCGCGACGACGGACGCTACGGCCGCTGGAGCTTGCACGGGGCGGCGCCGGAGGTGCTCACGCCGCTCGTCGAGGTCGCCGCAGCCCACCAGGTGCTGCCGATCGTGCGCGACGCGCTGCTCGCCGCAGGGGTGCTCGGCGTCGGACGGGGCGCGGGGAGCCCCGACGCCACGGGTCCGGACGCGATCGAGCTTGCACGCGTCGCGCGCCGGGTCGAGTCCGCGGTCGTCGGCGCGGTCGCGCAGCACCTGCGGGTCTGCGCCGAGCTCGCCGAGATCGTCCCGCTCCTCGACGACCTCGGCGTGGCGTGGGCGATCGTGAAGGGCCCGGCGCTCGCCGCCCTCGCCTACCCGCGTCCGGAGCTCCGCCCCTACGGCGACATCGACGTCCTCGTCGGACCGCGGGACTTCGGCACGGTCGTCGCCGCTCTCGAGGACGCGGGAGCCGTCCTGCTCGACCGCGACTGGGCGTTTCTCGCCGCGCACGGCCGCTGCGAGGTGAGCTTGCGCCTGCGCCACGGCACCTACCTCGACCTGCACTGGCACCTCGTCAACAACGCGCACGCCCGCGGCGCGTTCCGTCTCGACACCGATGCGCTGCTCGAGCGGCGCCGGCGCGTCGACGCCGGGGGCCACGCGATCTCGACCCTCGACGCGACCGACACGCTCGTGCACGTCGCGCTCCACGCGACCATCTCCGGCGGCCACCGGCTGTCGTGGGTGAAAGACGTCGAGCGCCTCGTCGCCGCCGGCGACCCCGACTGGGACGCCGTCGTCGGGCGGTCGCTTGCGACGAGGACGGGACCGGTGGTCGAGGTACTGCTCCGCCGTGCGCACCGCCTGCTCGGAGCGCCGGTCCCCCGGGAGGTCCTCGCCGAGCTCGCGCACCCGGGCGCAGAGTCGCTCGCGCTGCGTGCCGCCGAGCGGCTCGCGACACCGTCCTCCCTCGTCGGCACGCACCACACCGGGCAGATCCTCCTCCTGACAGCGCGGGCCGACACGCGCTCGAGCGCCCGAGCGCTGCTCACCGAGGTCCGCCGCAAGGCCCGCGCGCGCCTCGGCGTCGCCGAGCCCGTGCCGGTCCCGCGCGGAGCCGGGAGCGACCTGGAAGCCCGCCGTCTCTATCTCGACCGCCTCGCCGGCCACGGGGAGGTCACCGGCAACCAGTGCGGGCGTGCCTGCGGGATGGCCGGCTCCGTGGCGAGCCCCCGATGGAAGGGCTAGCGCGCGCGAGCGACACGGACGCACCCGTCTACGCCCGGGGAGTCCACAAGAGCTTCGGAGCGACGGCTGCGCTGCGCGGCGTCGACGTCACGGTCCACCGGGGTGAGGTCGTCGCCCTGCTCGGTCCGAACGGGGCGGGTAAGAGCACGCTCATGCGGATCCTCGCGACGGCCGTCGTCGCAGACGCAGGCGTCGTCCGGGTCGGCGGGGCGGACGTCGTCGCCGAGCCGCGCACGGCGCGCGCGCGCCTCGGCATCGTCCTCGCGGACGAGCGCTGCTTCTACTGGCGCCTGTCGGGACGGGCGAACCTCGAGTTCTTCGCGTCCCTCCACGGCATGCGGCGCAAGCAGGCGCGACCTGTCGTCGACGAGGTCCTCGAAGCCGTCGGTCTCGCGCCGGCGGCCGACCGGCGCGTCGACCGCTACTCGACGGGGATGCGCGCCCGCCTCGGCCTCGCCCGGGCCCTGCTCGGCGAGCCGAGCGTCCTGCTGCTCGACGAGCCGACGCGCAGCGTCGACCCGATCGGCTCGATCGAACTGCGCGAGCTCGTCGCCCGCACCGCGCACGAGCGCGGCGTCGCCGTCCTGCTCGCGTCGCACGACCTCCACGAGGCCGCCGCCATCGCGGACACGACGCTCGTCCTCGCCGGCGGCGAGATCGCCCGGGTCCTCGACTCCGGCTACGACGCCGCGGCCCTCGAAGCCGTCCTCGTCGCGGCAACCAGCCGGAGCGGCGCGGCCACGCGAACGCAGAGGTCGACAGGCCCGACGGGGCACAGCCCGGCACGGCCGTGACGAGCGAGCCCATCGGCACCGCCGTGGCCAGGTCGAGCTCGGGCGACGCCCCGGTCGTCGGCCAGCTCGGCGCTCTCCCTCCCGTGCGGCCCTTCACGGTCCTGCGCGCGTCGCTGCGCCGCGACTGGCGCATGGCCCGCTCCTACCGCTTCCCCTTCGTCCTCACCGCCGTCCAGCTGCTCGCGAACCTCGCCTCGTACTTCTTCCTCGGCCGCCTGGTCGGCCGCGGCGTCGAGCCGGGCGTCGCCGCGCAGCTCCGCGAGGGGTACTTCTCGTTCGCGATCATCGGGACGACGATGCTGAGCATCGTCGGGACGACGCTCACGACCTTCGCCCGCCGGCTGCGCACCGACCAGACCACCGGCACCCTCGAGGCGCTCCTCGTCTCGCCGAGCCCGGCGTGGCTCGTCGTGCCGGCGAGCGCCTCCTACGAGCTCGTCGTGAGCGGGATCGTCTCGTTCCTCACGGTCGGCATCGCCGCAGCCTTCTTCGGCCTGCGCGTCGACACCTCTGCGGTCGGCGTCGCAGCGGCCGTGCTCGCCGTGCTCGGCTCGCTCGTGCTGTTCTGCTCGCTCGGCATCGCCTTGTCGGCGTTCGTCCTCGTCTTCAAGCGCGGTGAGTCCGCGATCGCCCTCGTCACGTCGGGTTTCGCCTTCCTCGGCGGCGTGCTCTACCCGATCCAGCTCCTGCCGGCTTCGTTGCGCACGATCGCCGAGGTGCTGCCGTTCACCTGGTCCCTCCAGGTGCTGCGCGCGGCGCTGCTCGACCGCTCTGCCGAGTGGCTCCGCCTCGGCGCCCTGTGGGCCGTCGCCGCCGTGCTCATCCCGGTCGCGATGTCGATCTTCCAGGTCGCGCTCTGCCGGGCCCGGCGGACGGGAACTCTCGGGCAATACTGACGCGAAGGATGTCGAGCAGATCGCCGACTGCGCCGATGGTCGGGAGTGACGCCCAGGGGATCCGCGCGCGAAGGACAGGTGTCGCCGTGACGAGTCGCGTGAGCGCGGCGAGCTGCATGGCTAGCACGTCACGCGATCGCCAACCCTCGAGCTTTGGAGACTGCGCGAGGTAGACCAGCGCCTCGGCAGGCGCGAGGCGCTCGAGCTCGACACGCGTGAGCCGGCGGTCTGGCCACGGGAGCACGACAGCCGCGAGCTCGACGCTCTCCCGATCGTCACCGTCGAGGCGGAGCGCGAGCCGCCCGTCGGCCGTCGTGCGCAGCGCAGGCCGCGGCGCGGCGAAGGCGTCGAGGACGCTTGCGGCTCCTTGGCGCAAGCGCAGTTCTCGGCAGCCCCCGCGCGCCACCGCGCTGCCGGCGGCGAAGCCGAGCCGGAGGAGGTCGTCGGTGACGAGCGAGCAGCCCGACGCGCACAGCAGCGCCGTCACGGTCGACTTGCCCGCACCGGCACCACCGGCCAGGGCGATCGCCCGGCCGCCGAACGTCTCGCACGAGACCGCCGACGCGTGCAGGACCGGTTCGCCGCGCATCCCGAGCACGAACGCGAGCACGGCACCTTCGAGGTAGACGGCGGCGAGCTCCGGGTCCGCAGACGGGTCGAGGTGGCAGACGAGACGGGACGCGGTCGCGTCGACCTCGACGTCGCACACACCGTGGACACGAAACAGCAGCTCGCCACCATCCTCCACGGCCGTGTAGAAGGCCGTGCCGGCGCGCTCGTCGTGCTCGACCGTCGCGAGGACGGTGCCGACCGGCGCGTCGTCGGGGATCGGGCGCACGACGCCGAGCTCCACGACGAGCGACGTGGTGCGCGTCGCCCCGTCCGGTGCCGGTCGCGCTGCGGGCAGCAAAAGGTCGCTCGTGACCATGCAACCATGGAGGAGGTAGGACGTCCTCGCCACGGCGCACCGTAGCATCGGCTCCGGTCGGCTGTGACCCACCCATTGGCGGCGCGCCGCGAGAGGTCGAACTTCGCCCGATCCCGGTGAGCAGATGAGCTCCGCGGTACGCACCGGGCAGGTCGATAGGCTGGAACCGGCATGGATCGGCCCCGCCTTCTCGTGTTTCTCCGGGCGACTCTGCTCTTCGGCCTCGCCGAGGCTGCTCTCCACCTCTTCGGCATCGGGCGCACCGTCGAGCTGTTTGGTGCGCACCTCGGCGCAGCAGGTACGGGCACGCCGGGTCGCAGCGGGCCAAGTCAAAGGGCGCCAAGTCAAAAGGCGCCGAGCGTCACCGGAGCCGATCCCGGTGGTCTCGACTCGGCCTCGCGACCTGGGTCGCTCTCGCCCGACGAGGTCGCGATCTTGGCAGTCCTCGAGAGGATCGGGCGCCGATGGCCCTTCGGGCCACGAGGCGGCTGTCTCCGCCAGTCCCTTGCCGCCGCGCACGTTCTGCGCCGCCGGCACCCGTGCATCCGCATCGCCGTCGGCGGCGACACGCGCCGAGGGCTCGCCGCACATTCGTGGGTCGAGATCGACGGCAACGCCGTCACCGCGCCAGGGGCTCTCGACGCGGTGCTCAACAGGCCAGGAAAGGCACGCACCCGCAGCGGTCTCGCTTGATCGAGCTGTCGATCGCGTCGACCTCGACCACCTGCAATGATGCATGGCCGTGATCGGGGTCGTCATATCGATGCACAACGGGCGCGACCTCTTGGCGCCGACCGTGGAAAGCGTCCGACGGCAGACGCTCGAGGACTTCCTGTGCGTCATGGTCGACGACGGCTCGACGGACGGCACGGCCGACTTTGCCCGACGTCTCGGTGACGAGCGCTTTCGCGTCGTCGAGCAAGGCAACGCAGGAGCTTCGAGCGCACGCAACCACGGATTGGCCGAGCTCCCCGCCACTGTCGACTACGTCTCGTTCCTCGACCAGGACGACGTGTTGGAGCCCGACGCGCTCGCGTTGCTCGCGTCCGCGGCGAGGTCCGATCCGAGCTACGTCGGTGCCCACGGGATCGCTCGGTTCGTCGACGAGAACGGACAGAGCTTCGGCAACTTCGAGGACCATGGACGCACCCGGTGGGCGGTCGGCATGGGAACAGACAAGGAGCGTCTTCCGCTGGACCGTCCGACCACCTTTGCAAGCCAGCTCCTGACGTGCACCGTGTTTCCACCGGGCCTGCTCCTCGCTCGACGCAGCGCCTACGACCAGCTCGGCGGCTTCGACCCTTCGATACGCCTCACCGAGGACTGGGACATGGTCTTGCGCCTCCTTCGACTCGGAGATCTCGGCTTCGTCGACCGGGTCGTGATCGGCTACCGGCGCCACGGCGCGAACATAAGCTCGGACGCCACGATGCCCCAGCGCTACGACCAGGTCCGGTCCAAGACCTTCTGGTCGGCCGACAACACTCCCGAGCAGCAGCGCCTCGTGCGCGATGCCTGGCACGTCGTCCAGCGGGGCTACCTGCGCACGCATCTCGATGCGTCCGTAGCGCACCTGCGCTCCGGCGAGCTGACCAAGGCAGCCGACCGGCTCGCCCGTGCGGGGCTCGCCGGCTGGCGGGACCTGCGCGGCCGTCCGCCCCG
>DAHWHN010000111.1 GCA_027335685.1 Acidimicrobiaceae bacterium | reverse complement strand
GGCAGCGCTCAACCGCTCGCCCCAGCCGACACGCACCCGACGATTCTACCGACCGGCGCCGTATTCTGCTCCCCGCCGCCGCCAGCAGCAGCGCCAGCAGCAGCAGCAGCAGCGGCAGCAGCGGCGGCTGAGCCGGCGGCTGAGCCGGCGGCTGAGCCGGCGGCGGCGAGCTTGGCTACGGTGCAGCCGTGCACGCCCGGCCTGCGCCCCACGTCGGCCGGTCCGACTGCGTCGCGATCGCCGTGCTGCTCGGGGCGCCCCTCGTCGTGTTCGCCGTGCCCGTGCTCCTCGGCTACCCGCTCCTCACCGGCGACGACGTCATCCAGAGCTTCCCGCTGAAGGCGCTCGTCGGCGAGATGCTCCGCCACGGCGAGCTGCCGCTCTACAACCCCTTCGACTGGGCGGGCACGCCGCTGCTCGGGGGCATGAATGCCGGTGCGGCCTTCCCCGCCGTCGTGCTCTTCGCCATCCTGCCCCCGCTGCCAGCGTGGGTCCTCACCGAGGCCGGCGCCTTCGGTGCCGCCGCTCTCGGCGTCTACGCCCTGTGCCGCGTGAGCCGGCTCGGCACGCTCGCGTCCGGGCTCGGGGGCGCGTGCTTCGGCCTCGGGGGCTTCCTCTCGTCCCAGGCCGTCCACCTCGACGTCGTCGAGGCCGGAGCGTCGCTCGCGTGGGTGCTCGTCGGGCTCGAGAGGACGGCTCGCGGGCCGTCGCGCCATCGCGGCCGCTGGATGGCCGTCACGGCGGCCGCTGGAGGATGCGTCGGGCTCTCGGGCAGCCCGGAGGTCTCCGCGTACTGCCTCGTCGCCGCCGTCACCTTCGGCGCGCACCTGGTGCTCCACGCCCGGGTCCACAGGCTGCGCCTCGCCGTCCGTTACGGGTGCTGCGCGCTCGTCGCGGCGCTGCTCGCCGCCGTGCAGGTCCTCCCCGGCGCGGCGGTCGTCGCGTCGTCGCAGCGCGCGCACGCCGGTGCGAGCCTCTTGCGCGCAGGCTCGCTCGACGCCAGCCAGATGCTCACGCTCCTCGTGCCACATCTGCTCGGTGGCGGGCCGATCGGCTTGCGCAGCTACGTCGGCAGCTACAACCTCGCGGAGATCGACGCGTACGCCGGCATCGTGTCGCTCGTCGCGGTCGTGTCGCTTGCCACGCAATGGCGGACGCCCGGTGCGTCGGCGTGGCGGGTCTGGTACCTCATCGGTGGGATCGGCCTCCTCGCGGCACTCGGCGACCACACGCCGCTCGTCCGGGTCCTCGCCCACCTTCCGGTGCTCGGCGCGAGCCGCCTGCCGAGCAGGGCACTGCTTCTCTACGCGCTCGGCTCGGCCCTCGTGCTCGCACACTGGACGGACCGCTGGCTCTCGACGGACCGGACGGCACGGCATGCCCGCCCGAGCCGGGAGGCGATCGCGGGTGCCCTGCTCCCGGCGGGAGTCGTCGTCACGGTCCTCGTCGTCGCGGCGGGTGGCCGTCGCGTCGCCGACGTGCTCGCCGGGCACCTCGTCGGCACCTGGAGCCTCGGCGCGGTCGCCCCCTACCTCGTGCTCTGCCTCCTGATCGCGCTCGCGGCGGGCGCGACGTCGCTCTACGGCACCCGGTTGACGTTCGGCGCGCGCCGGCGCGTCCTGCTCGCGCTCGTGCTCGCGGACACGCTCGTGTTCACGGTCGACCAGAGCTCCCTCGCCCCGGTCTACGCGTCGGCGCTCGAGCACCCGAACGCCCTCTCCCGCGACCTCGAGCACCTCGTCGGGCCGTCGGGTCGATTCGTCGTGGCCGACGCGAGCCGCTCCGGCGGGATCGCGCTCGACCGGCTCGGTGCGCCCGACCTCAACGTGCTGGGCGGTCCGGCGAGCGCCCAGGGCTACGGCTCGCTGACCTGGGGCCCCTACGCGCAGCAGACGGGAACCCACGGCCAAGACGTCGTCGCCCCGAGCGCCGTCGCGGGGTCGGTCCTCGACTCGCTGTCGGTACGCGTCCTGCTCGTCACGCCGGCGTCGTTCGAGACCCCGGCGGGGAGCGCTTCGCCTCCGGCGGGCGTCGTCACCCTCGAGCCGCGGCGCAACACCGTCCGGTATTTCGGCGGGACCGTCGCAGTCGACGCCGTCACCGTGTGGCTTCCCCGCTCCCTCCGTCCGACGGGCTCGGAGGCACGCTCGCTCGTGGCATCGATCCGGCTGCTCGGCAGCGGCGGGCACACCGAGCAAGCGGAGTCGGGACGTATCGGGCCGGCGCAGGTCGTCGCCCGGGGGGCGCTACGCGTGCCTGTGGTCGACGGCGCCGGTGCGGCAGGGCTCGCCCTCCGGCTGCCGCCGGGCTGTGGACAGGTCCACGTCGGCGTCACGGTCGGGCGCGTCGGGGGCTCGTCCTTCTCGCCGACCGGACCGCTCGCGGCTGCCGCCGTGCCGCCGCACTGGCAGCTGTCCGGGAGGCTCGGACCCTATGCGGTCCTGGTCGACACCAGGGCCGCTCCGCCCCTCGGCGTGGTTGGCGCCCCGGCAGGCACCGTCTCGGTCCAGACGCTGCCGTCGTCGGTCACGGCAGCTGCGGACGCGGCCACGTCGGCGGCGTGGACGTCACCGGCGCGTGTCCGCGTCGAGGCGCGCGTGCCCTTCCTGCTCGTGCGCAGCGTCGCCGACATCCCCGGCTGGACCGCCGTGATCGAGGACCGGGGGCACCGTCGCGCCGTCCCGGTCCGCCGCCACGGCCTCGTCCAGGCCGTTGCGCTTCCGCGAGGGCGCTATGCCGTCACGTTCTCCTACGACGCGCCTGCATCACGCCACGGCGCTGCAGCAGGCCTCGCCGGCCTAGCCGGGCTCGTGGTGCTCACCGTGGCCGGTGGGGCGCCTGGTCTCGGTGAGACGACGCGGCGCTGGGCACGATGCGCCGGCGTGCTGTCACACCGGATGGATCGACGCTAGGGCGACGTGGTGGGCCGGGAAGGATTCGAACCTTCGAAGGCTGTGCCGACAGATTTACAGTCTGCTCCCTTTGGCCACTTGGGTACCGACCCGTCGGGGCGACAGGTTAGCGGATCCCCCGACCTACCCGGCGAGGTCCCGCGCTAGCGTTTGTGCGTGCCAAGCTTCGACATCACGTCCGACGTCGACATGCAAGAGGTCCGCAACGCCGTCGACCAGGCCGCCCGTGAGATCACGACCCGTTTCGACTTCAAGGGCACGGGCGCGTCGATCGAGCTGAGCGAGCAGGACGTCGAGCTGAACGCGCCGACGGAGGAGAGGCTACGTGCCCTGGTCCAGGTGCTCGAGGAAAAGCTCGTCCGTCGCGGCGTGTCGCTGAAGGGCGTCTCGTACGGCAAGGTCGAGGAGGCGTCCAAGGGCGCCGTGCGCCAGCACGCTCGCCTACAGGCGGGGATCTCGTCGGACAAGGCCAAGCAGATCAACAAGGCCGTCAAGGACCTCGGCCTAAAGGGTGTGACGTCCCAGGCTCAGGGGGATCAGCTGCGCGTCACGGGAAAGAAGCGGGACGAACTGCAGGCCGTGATCGCCCATCTGAAGGAGCAGGACTTCGAGATCCCTCTCCAGTTCGGCAATTTCCGCGACTGATCCCCGCACCGACCGGCACCCGGGTGCCGGCGGCCCACCTCGCCCGGGACTGGACTGGACGGTCAGAAGATCAGCGTCGCCTGGTGCGCGAAGTCGACGAGCGGCTGCGGCCAGACACCGAACACGAGAGTCGTGGCGACGCAGATGGCGATGCCGGTGGCGACCCAGGGCGACACGACGACGAGCGGCCCGTCGGCCTTGGCCGTCGCCTCGCCGACCATCCCCGCAGCAGCCGTCGCCTCGGCAACCTCGGTCGGACGGATCGCCGTCAACGTGGCCGCGCGGCCGGGTGTCGCGCCGCCGCCGAAGCCGACGGCGGCGAGGTCAAGTCGGCCCGCCGGCGCTGCGGCCCCGCTCGTGGCGGCGCGGGTCGCAACCACCCCTGGACGAGGTCGTGCGACGTCGGCGAACATGACCAGGACGAGCCGCAGGTAGAAGTAGGCCGCCACGGCGGCAGACCCCATCGCGACCGCCGCCAACGCGTAGCTGTGGGCCGACACGGCTGCGGCGACGACCGTGAACTTCGCGAAGAACCCTGTCGTGAACGGCGCACCTGCCTGCGCGAGCAGCAGGATCGAGAACGCGACGGCGAGGACCGGCTGCCGGCGTCCGAGGCCGCGGTAGCGCTCGAACCCGTGCGCGTCGTCGCCGCGACCGCCGACCGCCGCGACGACCGCGAAGGTGCCGAGTACGAGGAAGCTGTAGGCGAACAGGTAGAACTCGCTGCCCGCGACACCCCGTGCGGTCGCAGCTTCGAGGCCGAGCAGCACGAAGCCGGCATGGTTGATCGAGGAGTACGCGAGCATCCTCTTCACGTCTCGCTGGACGAGGGCGACGACTGCGCCGAGGACGAGGGTGAGGATCGCGATGACCCAGATCGCCGGCTGCCACGTGCTGCGCAGCGTCGGGAAGGTCGTGACGAAGACCCGGAGCAACGCAGCGAAGCCGCCCGCCTTGGCCATCGAGGCCATGAACCCCGTCGCAGGGGTCGGAGAACCCTGGTAGACGTCCGGCGTCCACATGTGGAAGGGCACCGCCGCCACCTTGAAGCCGAACCCGACGAGGAGAAGCGCGAGCCCTCCGAGCAGCACGCCGTCGGAGGTCACGACGTTGCGTGCGAGGAACGCAGCGATCTGGGCGAGGTTCGTCGAGCCCGTCGCGCCGTAGGTGAGGGCGATACCGTAGACGAAGATGGCCGACGAGAACGCACCGAGGACGAAGTACTTCATCGCCGCCTCGCCGGAGCCCTCCCGACGGTGGTCGAAGCCGGCGAGGATGTAGAGCGGGATCGAGAGGATCTCGAGGGCGAGGAAGATCAGCACGAGGTCGTTCGCCGTCGCCATGAACATCGCGCCGGATCCCGAGATCAACGCGAGGACGTAGTACTCGCAGCCTTCGATGCCTTCGCGCCGGAGATGTCCAGCCGCGAGCATCGGCGCCACGACGAGGATGCACGAGATCAGGACGAGGAAGAACACCCCGAATCCGTCAACGTTCACGGCGTCCGCGACGGCGGTGAACGGGCCGTGGTTGGTCACGTCGCGCCAGAGCACGAGCGAGGAGATGAGTGACGCCGTGGCGATCCCGACGGTCGCCGTGGCGTAGGCCTCGGTCGGCAACGGGCGCGGGCTGAGCGCGGACACGAGGACGACGAGGAGCATCCCGCCGAGCAGGATCAGCTCCGGGAGGATCGCCGTGTAGTCGATATGCGGCACGACGATGCCCGTTGCCGCGACGAGGTGGGCGGCCACGCTCGCAACGATCGCTGTCGAGCCGGTCACGACGCCGCTCCCTTCCTCTGGTTCGCCGACGTGGCGTCTCCTCGACGCGGCGTCGTGCTGCTCACGTCGAGGCGGGCCGCCGCGAACGGGTGCGTCGCGACCGTCGGACGCTCCGCCCGTGCGAGGACGGCTTCGACCGGCTGGCCCGCGAGCGGGATCGTCGGATGCGCGGCCTGCTCGACGTGGAGGACGACCGCATCGACCGACGGCGTGATGCGTTCGAGCACCGGCTGCGGATAGACCCCGAGTGCCACGATGAGCAGGACGAGAGGCGCCATGACGAGCCCTTCTCGCCAGGTCATCTCCGCGAAGGGCTCCTCGGCCGCTGCGTTGTCGGCGCGACCGTGGAAGACGCGCTGGTAGGCCCAGAGGAAGTAGGCCGCTGCGACGACGACGCCGCCTGTGGCAACCACTGCCCACCAGCGGTGCGTGAGGAACGTGCCGGACAGGATGAGGAACTCGCCGACGAAGCCGTTCAGACCCGGCACGCCGATCGAGGCGAGCATCACGACGGTGAACACGGCTGCGAGCACCGGCGCCGAGCTCTGCAGGCCCCGCAGCTTCGGGATCGCGAACGTTCCTCGCCGCCTGTAGATCATCGCGATCAGGAGGAAGAGCGCTGCGGTGTAGATCCCGTGGTTCACCATCTGCAACACGGCTCCGGAGAGGGACTCCCCGGTCAGGGCGAAGAGCCCGACGACGATGAACCCGAGGTGGGCGAGCGAGGAGAAGGCGACGAGCCGCTTGAGGTCACGCTGCACAGCTGCGACGATGCCGCCGTAGATGATCCCGACGACGCCGAGCGTGAGCAGCAGTGGCGCGAGCACGACGACGGCGTGGGGGAACAGCCCAAGGTCGAAGCGGATGATGCCGTAGGTGCCGAGCTTGGCCATGACGCCAGCGAGCAGCACCGAACCGGCAGCCGGCGATTCGCCGTAGGCGTCCGGGGACCAGGTATGGAACGGGAAGACCGGGGCCTTTACGGCGAACGCGGCGGTGAAGGAGAGGAACAGCACGACCTCGGCGGTTCCCGAGAGGTGCGTGCTGGCGAGCCGACGGATGTCGAAAGTCGTCACGCCGGTCTGACCCTGGTGGATGGACACGAGCGCAAGGATGCCGACGAGCATGAAGGCCGACGCGGCGAAGGTGTAGATGAAGAACTTCGTCGCCGCGTAGCCTCGCCTCTCGTGCCCCCACCCAGCGATGATGAAGTAGACGGGCACGAGCGTGGCTTCGAAGAAGAGGAAGAACACGAGCAGGTCGATCGAGAGGAAGCTGCCGAGGCACCCCGCCTCCAACAGCAAGACCCAGACCGTGAAGGACTTCGGGTTCTCCTTCGCGGTCGCACCCGCGAGCGCGACGGGGAACAGGACCGCCGTCATGAGGACGAGGAACAGTGAGATCCCGTCGACACCGAGGGTCCAGGAGATCCCGAGCGGCGCGATCCACGGATGTTCGCTGACCATCTGGTAGCCACCGAAGCCCGCCTGGAACTGGTCGAGCACCGCTGCGGCGATGCCGAGCACGCCGAGCGAGGCCGCCATGCCTGCCGCACGGATCGCCCACCTCGAGCGCCGCGGCAGGAGCATGACGAGGATCGCCGCGCCTGCCGGGAGGAGCACGAGGGCCGTGAGGAACGGGAAGGCCTGCTGGGAGGAGGTGATCCCCGTCGTCAGCAACTGTCCGGCAGCACTCACGTTCATGACCCCGCCCGGACGAGCACGTAGGCCACCAGCACGACGAGACCGGCCACGAGGCCGAGAGCGTAGTTGCGGACGTAGCCGCTCTGGACCCGGCGGAGCCGCTCGCCGCTCCAACGGGTGAGGCTCGCGACCCCGTTCACCGCCCCGTCGATGACGCGCGACTCGACGACCGTCGCGGTGAAGTTTGCCAGGGCCGTCGAGGTGCGGGCGACGAGACGGTCCTCGCCGCGGTCGATGAACCAGGCCATGAAGAGGAACCGCGGCTCGAGGGCCGGGCGTTCGGCCGTGGCCCGCCAGACCGTGGCGGCCACCGCGACACCGGTGAGGGCGATCGCCGCGTCGACGACTGCGAACAGCCACTGCTGGCCGACACTGAAGTGCGTCGTGAGCAGGTTGGCCCCGACGACGGGATCGAGCCACCGTTCGAGGAAGACGAAGTTGGGGTGGAAGGGCAGGTTGATGAACCCGCCGAGCGCCGCAAGCGTGGCGAGCACGACGAGCGGGAGCGACATGTGCCACGACGGGTCGTGCGGGTGGAGCCCGTCGTGGGCAGCGCTGCCGTGGTCGTGGACGCCGGCGACCTGCCGGCCCTCGGTCCAGCGTCGCTCGCCCATGAAGACGAGGAAGTACTCGCGTCCCATGTAGTAGGCGGTGAGAAAGGCGCTCACGGCCCCGATCACCCAGAGGGCGGGCGTCACGGCCCAGGCGTTCTCGAGCACGTCGCCTTTCGACCAGAAGCCGCTGAAGGGAGGGACGCCCGCGATCGAGAACCAGCCGATGAGGAACGTGATCCCCGTGATCGGCATGAGCTTGGCAAGCCCGCCCATGTTCTTGATGTCCTGGTCCTCCTCCATCGCGTGGATGACGGATCCGGAGCCGAGGAAGAGCAGGGCCTTGTAGAAGGCGTGCGTGAGCATGAGGAAGATCGCTGCGACGTAGGCGCCCGAGCCCGCGGCGAGCATCATGTAGCCGAGCTGGGACACCGTCGAGTAGGCGAGAACCTTCTTGATGTCGTTCTGCGCGCAGGCGCTCGTCGCGCCGACGAAGGCGGTGACCGCCCCGACCCAGGCGATCACGTGGGCGGCGTCGGGTGCGAGGTGCAGGATCGGGTTGATCCGGCACATGAGGTAGACCCCTGCGGTCACCATCGTCGCAGCGTGGATGAGCGCCGACACCGGGGTGGGGCCGGTCATCGCGTCCGCCAGCCAGGGGAACAGCGGGATCTGGGCGGACTTCCCGACTGCGCCCAGGAAGAGCAGCAGGGCGATGGCGACGAGGCTCGGCGTGCCGACGTGGCCGAGCCGGGCGAAGACCGTCGTGTACTCGAAGCTGCCCGTCCGCTCGAAGATCAGGAACAGGGCGAGAAGGAACCCGGCGTCGCCGATCCGGTTGAAGATCATCGCCTTCTTGCCTGCGCTCGCCGCGTCGTCCCGCTCGAACCAGAAGGCGATGAGGAAGTAGGAGCAGACGCCCACGCCCTCCCAGCCGAAGAACGACAGGACGAAGTTGTCGGCGAGGACGAGCATCAGCATCGCGAACACGAACAGGTTCAAGTACGTGAAGAACTTCGGGAACTGCTCGTCGTGCCGCATGTAGCCGATCGAGTAGAGGTGGATGAGCGAGCTGACCCCGGTGATGAAGGCTGCCATCGTCATCGAGAGCGGATCGACGAGCAGACCCGCGCCGACACGGAGGCGACCGACGCCGAACCAGGTGAACCAGCTCTGGGTGAACTCCCTGTGCGCAGGCGCGTGCTGGAACAACGCGACGAAGACGATGACCGTCACGACGAACGACGCCGTGACCATGGCGGTGGCGATCCAGCCGGCAAGCGGGTTGCCGAGGCGGCGCCCGAGCGGGAACAAGATCGCAAAGCCCGCGAGCGGCAGGATCGGGATGAGGAAGGCAGCGTGGATCACGTCGGTACGGTCAACCCTTCAGGACGTGGGCGTCGTCGGCTGTTGCGCCGACCTTGCGCCGGAAGATGGCGACGATGATGCCGAGGCCGACGACGACCTCGGCCGCTGCCACGACGAGCACGAAGAACACCGCGACCTGGCCGCCGACGTCGTCGAGCACGCGTGCGTAGGTCACGAACGTCAGGTTCGCCGCGTTGAGCATCAGCTCGATGCAC
>DAHWHN010000036.1 GCA_027335685.1 Acidimicrobiaceae bacterium | reverse complement strand
GAGCGCAGGGGCAACGCCCGTTGAGCTCGCGCGTGGCGACGCCGGACGCCGACGACGCCGGGTCGCCACCCGGTGGTGCCGCCGGAGCTGGCGCGGCGCCCCGACCGGGCTCGGGGCCCCTTGCCGTCGTCCGCCTCCTCGCGGTCGTCGCCGCCGGGCTTGTCGCGGCGACGCTGCTCCACGGCCTCGCGGTCCTCGTCGTCGTGCTGGCCCTCGTCGCCATGGTGATGATCCACGAGCTCGGGCACTTCGTGACGGCGAAGCTCTCCGGGATGAAGGTGACCGAGTACTTCCTCGGCTTCGGGCCGAGGATCTGGTCGGTGCGCCGCGGGGAGACCGAGTACGGCGTGAAGGCGATCCCCGCAGGCGGTTACGTCCGCATCGTCGGCATGACCGCGCTCGAAGACGTCGACCCGGCCGACGAGGCCCGGAGCTACCGCCAGTCGAGCTTCCCGCGCCGCCTCGTCGTCTCGATGGCGGGCTCCGCGATGCACTTCGTGATGGCCTTCGTGCTGTTGTGGGCGATGTTCGCGCTCGCGGGGATGCCCGTGCTCGCGACGCCGGAGATCACGGGCGTCGCGAGCTTCGCGAACGGCCCGAGCCCCGCCGAGCGGGCGGGGCTGCGACCGGGCGACGAGATCCTCGCGGTCGACGGCCGGCCGGTGAACCAGGGCGAGCAGTTCGTCTCGTTTGTCAAGAGCCATCCCGGTGCCGAGCTCGCGCTCCTCGTGCGTCGGGGGGGCAGGGACTTCACCGTCCACGTCCGCCCGGCGAACAAGCGCGCCGTCGAGGTGACGGTGAAGGGCAAGCTCGAGCGCCTCCTGCCCGGGACGGGACCGCCTGTCGGGGTGATCGGCGTCGACCTCGGCTTCCTCACCCGCAACGAGACGACCAACCCGCTCCTCGCAGTCGGGCGCGCCGCGACGATGCTCGGCTCGGTGACGGCCACGACCGCGAGCGGGATGGCGACGGTGTTCTCCCTCCACGGGCTCAGCGCCTTCGTCCACCAGGTCGCGACCGCAGGCACATCGAGCACGCCGAGCGCGACGGCCCAGGGGTCCTCCGGTGCGGCCGCGTCGAGCGGGTCGAGCTCCTCGGGGCAGCTGCTGTCCATCCTCGGGGCCGTCGAGATCGGCGCGCAGGCAGCCCGGCAGAACGTCTCCGAGCTGCTCTACATCCTCGTCGCGATCAACATCTTCGTCGGGATGGTGAACCTGTTCCCGATGCTGCCGCTCGACGGCGGTCACGTCGTCATCGCCGTCTACGAGCGGATCCGGTCGCGCCGCGGCCGTGCCTACCATGCGGACGTCGCGAAGCTGATGCCGGTCGCCTACGTGTTCCTCTTGTTCATGGTCGTGCTCGGCATCGGCGCGCTCTATGCCAACATCGTCCAGCCGGTGTCGCTCCCCGGGGGCTGACCACCGAGGTGTCGCCGTCCGTGCTCGCCGCGTGACCGGCTGGGCCCGTCGGCTGCCGTGCGCCGCGGCGGCGAGCCGGTCGCCGTAGGCTCGGGGTCGTCGCCGGGCGAGGGCGCGGGACCGTGGAGGTAGTGCGACGATGGCGAGTGCTGTGGTGAGCGTGGCCGAGAGGCGTCCGACCCGCAAGATCCGCGTCGGCAAGGTCGAGGTCGGTGGCGGCGCTCCGGTGAGCGTGCAGTCGATGACGACCACAAAGACCGCGGACGTCGAGGGCACGCTGCAGCAGATCTACGCGCTCGCCGGGGCGGGAGCCGACATCGTCCGGTGCACGTGCAACGAGCAGGAGGCCGCCGAGGGCCTCGCGCGCATCGTGCCCCGCTCGCCGGTCCCGATCGTCGCGGACATCCACTTCCACGTCGAGATGGCGCTCGCTGCACTCGACGCGGGCGTCCACGGCCTGCGCCTCAACCCCGGGAACCTGCGCAAGCCCGAGGAGATCAAGCTCGTCGCCGCGGAGGCCCGGGACCGGGGCGTGCCGATCCGCATCGGCGTCAACGCGGGCTCGCTGCACCCCGCGCTCTACGAGCGCTTCGGAGGGGCCACCCCCGAAGCCCTCGTCGAGTCGGCGCGGATGGAGCTCGCGTACTTCGACGAGGTCGACTTCCACGACGTGAAGATCTCCGTCAAGGCGTCGAACGTCGCGCTGATGATCGCCGCCTACAGGCTCGCCTCCGAGACCTTCGACTACCCGCTGCATCTCGGGGTCACCGAAGCCGGCCCGCCACCCGGTGGGCTCGTGAAAGCGACCGCCGGGATCGCGACGCTGCTCGCCGAAGGGATCGGCGACACGATCAGGTACTCGCTCACCGCGGACCCGGTCGAGGAGGCGCGCGCCGGCCGGCAGCTGCTCGAAGCGCTCGGCCTGCGGGAGCGCAAGGGGCTCGACCTCGTCGCGTGCCCCTCCTGCGGTCGGGCGGAGATCGACGTGATCAAGGTCGCCAACGAGGCCCAGCGCGCCCTCGAGGAGCGCAAGATCCCCCTCCAGGTGGCCGTCATGGGCTGTGTCGTGAACGGCCCGGGCGAGGCGCGCGAGGCGGATCTCGGGATCGCGGCGGGCCGGCACCGCGGGCACCTGTTCATCAAGGGCAAGATCGTCCGCGTCGTCCCCGAGGACCAGATGGTCGAGGCGCTCGTCAGCGAGGCCGAGAAGATCGTGGCCGAGGGCATCGAGGCGCGTCTGGCACTGGCCGACGAGTCGGCCGAGAAGCAGGCCGCCGAGGATCGCCGTGACCTGCTCTCCGCCAAGGGCCTCGACGCGAACAACTCGGACGAGGTCGTCCTCCGGATCCGCAAGCACATCGCCGGTGGCGCGCCGGCGCCGGACAGCGCCGCTGCGACGGACCCGGAGGGGGAGGCGGGTCCCGAGCAGTCCTGACAGACCAGCGCACGGACAGGGCCGACGTGACCGACATCGCGATCCGCGGTCCGCGCCCGCACGAGCTCGACGCCTTCGCCCGCTGCGTCGAGGCAGGCTTTGCCGTCCGGCTCACGACCGCGAAGCGCGAGGAGCTCGTGACGGGGCTCGACCCCGAGCGGACCTTCGCGGCCTTCGACGGGCGCGAGCTCGTCGGGACCCTGGCCGGCTATCCCGCCGAGCTCACCGTCCCCGGACCGGTCGTCGCGCCGGCCTTGTCGCTCGCGGAGATCGCCGTGCTCCCGACGCACCGCCGCCGGGGCGTGCTCACGGCCCTGCTCGACGAGGCCTTGCGAGCAGGCCGGAGCCGAGGCGACCACCTGGCGGTCCTCGCCTCGAGCGAAGGCGGCATCTACGGCCGGTTCGGCTTCGCGGCTGCCACGGCCTACCAGCGCTTCGCCGTCGATCGGGCGAGCGCGCGCCTGCACGCGCGCCTCGGCCCGCCACCTGCCGGGAGGGTCGTGCTCCTCGAGCTGCCCGAGGCGCTCGAGGCCCTGCCGCACGTGTTCGACGCCGCCCGCCTGCAGCGCCCCGGCGAGCTCGGCCGCTCGCCGTCCTACTGGGAGGAGCTCCTCGCTGCGCCGGACGAGGCCGTCGAGCCCCCGGTCCGTTTCGTCGCCGCCTACGAGCAGGACGGCGTCCTCGACGGCTACGCGATCTACTCCGTCGCCGCCGACCCCGCAGCCGGACCTCACGCGTCGGAGCGGGCCGTCGAGCTCGAGGAGTGCTGCACGACGAGCGACGCGGCCTACGTCGCGCTCTTCACCTACCTGCTCGGTCTCGACCTCACGGGCCGGCTGCGCACGGGCGAGCGCCCGGTCGAGGAGCCGTTGCGCCACATGCTCGTCGATCCGCGCGCCCTGCGGACGTCCGGGCTCGGCGACGGGCTCTGGGTTCGCGTGCTCGACGTCGCCGCCGCCCTCGGCGCCCGGCGCTACGCCTCGGACGGCGAGGTCAGCTTCGAGCTCGTCGACGAGTTCTGCCCGTGGAACGCCGGCAGCTACGCGCTCGAGGTCGAGCAGGGCGCGGCGCACCTCGACCTCGGGCTAGTCGAGGCCGACCTCGTGCTCGACGCGGCGGCGCTCGCCGCGTGCTACCTCGGCGGGGCGAGCCCTGTCGCGCTGCGCACAGCCGGCCGGGTCCGCGAGCGCGTGACCGGCGCGGCCCGGGAGCTCGAGCGTCTCCTCGCGTGGCGGCCCGTGCCGTTCTGCAGCACGACCTGAGCGGGTCGAGGACGGTGCGCCGATGCGCTCAGGGGACTCCCAGGTCGGGCCGGTAGACTGCCCGTCCATGGGTCGAAGGGAGCACGACGGATGAGCAGCTCGAAGGGCAAGGGGCCGGTCCGGCCCCCGGCGGGGGGGAAGGCGGGTCAGTCGGGTTCCGGCCCGCGCCGGCTCGGTAACCAGGCCCAGCCCAAGAGCCGGCAGGGCTCCACGGGGGCTGCTCGGCGCTACGACCGCAGCCACCACAAGCGCCCTGCCTGGATGAGCTGGGCTGCGGTCGGCGTCGCCGTCGCGGTCGTCGCGGTGCTCGTGCTCGTCAAGGTCATCGGCGGGAGCACCTCGACGGCCTCGGCATCG
>DAHWHN010000044.1 GCA_027335685.1 Acidimicrobiaceae bacterium | reverse complement strand
CCGGACGAGCGAGCGGTACGCGCGCGAGGCCGCAAAGGCGGTCGCAGGTGAGACGAGGTCGCGACCGGGCACGTCGAGCACGACCCGGACGACTGCGAACGGGTGCGCCCGTGCGAGCGGCGTGCACCAGTACGACTCCATGTCGACCGCGACGGCTCCGTGCGACGCGACGGCGCTGCGCGCCGCCGTGCCCGTCACGATGCTGGCCGACGACGCGACGGGCGCACATCGGACACGCAGACCGGCGGCCGCGAGGATCTCCCCGACGTCGGCGCCGAAGGGGATGGTGACAGGTTGCCCGCCGTCCGCGAGCTCGACGCTCGTCGCAACGACGACCTCGCCGGGGGCGGTGCCAGGGACGAGCCCGCCCGCGAGCCCGAGCAGCACGACGGGCGATCCGGCGGGAAGCGTGCGGTCGAGCCGCGCCCGTGCCGCGCTCGCGCGCGCGGGACCCATGCCGATCCTCAGGACAGGGTTGCCGCCCGCGCCGTGGCGCGCCGCGAGGGCCTCGATGCGCAGCGGGGCGAGGAACGTCGGCCCGTCGGCCCGCACGGTGCGCCCGCCACGACGGTCCGCGGTCACAGGCCGTCCTCGGGTCCGGAGGAGCGCGGCGTGCGCCGCCGGCGCAGCGTCCTCGAGCGCGCCGAGGAGCGGTTGCGCAGCGCGACGTCCTCTCCCGACGTTGCGCCGCCCGATGCCGTTGCCGACCTCTGGCCCGGCAACGGTTGCCGATTGTCCCCGCCGGCGTCCCGACGGTGGTCGGCACCGCCCGGGACGGCCCGCGACGCCGACGCGACCTCCGGCGCTGCGCCGCCCGGACGGACTGCACGGAGCCAGCGGCCGAGCGCCGTCACCGGGAAGCAGAGGCGGTAGAGGTGGTAGTTGATGTAGAAGTCTCCGGGGAACCCCGTGCCGGTGTACCAGGGCTCGTCCCAGTTGCCGTCGGCGCGCTGCGTGCGGGTCAGGAAGCCGACGCCGCGCCTTGCCGCCTGGCTGCCGGCCTTGCCGGCCGAGACGAGCGCGAGGAGCGCCCAGGCAGTCTGCGAGGCCGTCGAGACGCCTTCGCCGCGCAGCGTCGGGTCGTCGTAGGAGCGGATGTCCTCTCCCCAGCCCCCGTCGTCGTTCTGGTGGAGCTCGAGGAACTCCACCGCCCGGACGATCGCGGGATCGTCGGGGCGCAGGCCGGCGGCGACGAGGGCGGGGACGACCGCTCCCGTGCCGTAGACGTAGTTGACCCCCCAGCGGCCGTACCACGCCCCGTCGGGCTCCTGCTCCCGGCGCAACCACGCGATCGCGCGCTCCATGAGCTGCGGGTCCGCCCGGCGCTCGTCGGCGAGCATCTCGAGGGCGTGGGCCGTCACGTCCGCGCTCGGCGGGTCGATGACCGCGCCGAAGTCCGAGAAGGGGATCTCGTAGAGCAGTTGGCGCCGGTTGTCGGCGTCGAACGCGCCCCACGCTCCATCGGTCGAGACCATCCCCTCGAGCCAGGCGATCCCGCGTGCCGCAGCGGCGTCGAGCGCCGCCGGGTCGGGATGCGCGACCCTGCGGAGCGCCATGACGACCTCTGCCGTGTCGTCGACGTCCGGGTAGTTGTCGTTCTCGAACTCGAAGGACCAGCCGCCTGTCGGGACCTCGGGCCGGCGGACCGACCAGTCGCCGCGGACGGTGACCTCCTCGCCGACGAGCCACGTCGCCGCCCGGACGAGATGCTCGTCGTCGGCGGCGACCCCGGCGTCGCTCAGCGCGATCGTCGCCAGCGCCGTATCCCACACCGGGGACTGGCAGGCCTCGAGCATCCGCATGCCGTCGCGGCGGATCGTGAAGCCTTCCCATCCCGCGATCGCACGTGCGAGCACGGGGTGGTCGAGGGCGTAGCCGCGCAGCTCGAGGGCGATGATCGAGTAGACCCACGGTGGCTGGATGCCCCCCCAGCCGCCGTCGGCCTCCTGGCGCCGCACGATCCACTGCTCCGCTCGTGCGAGGGCGAGCTCCCGGACCGTCGAGCGCACGACGTTGTGGCTCGCGATCTTCTCGTAGGCGTGCAGGAGGCGGTCCAGGAGGACGAACCGGCCCTTCCAGGTCCGCAACGACGGCCCGGGGCGGGTCGGCTCGACGCCGCTGCGCAGCTCCTCGATGCCAAACGCGAGCGGACGGACGGGCCGGTAGGCACCGACGATCGTCAGAGCGACCACGGTCTGGCGTGCCCAGCACCCGAAGTCGTAGACGTTGAGCGGGAACTTCGAGGGCAGGAGCACGATCTCGGGTGGCATCGCCGGCAGGTCGTCCCACGGCCACATCCCGAACAGCGCGAGCCAGATCCGCGTGAAGACGCGGGACGCCTCGATCCCTCCGTGCTCGCGGACGAAGTGCGCAGCCAGCTCCATGTGCGCCTCGCCGGGGTTGTCGCCCGCGATGCGCAGGGCGACGTAGGCCTCGATAGTCGTCGAGAGGTCCCCGGGGCCGCCGTAGAAGTTGGCCCAGGTGCCGTCCTCGCGCTGTTGCGAGCGGATCCAGCGCGCCGAGGCCGCCGCGTCGTTCGGATCCCCGATGCCGAGGAACTCCCGCATCATGAGGTCCTCGGCGTCCATCGTCACGTTCGTCTCGAGATCGCCCCGCCACCAGCCCTCGGGCGACTGGAGGGACAGGAGGTGGTTGCGGGCGCGCGACAAGGTCGCGCTCGCAGCGGCGTGCTCGTCCGCCGGGACGAGGTCGTCGGGCTGGGTGCTCACGCGTCTCGCTCCTTCGTCACCGTCAGTGCTCCCGGTCGACGACGAAGCGGGCGACGTCGGCAAGCTCGGCCGCGGCCTTCGGGTCGATGCTCGCCTCCTCGATCGCGCGAAGGGCGGACGCGAGGCGGCGGTCCGCCTCCTCGATCGCGCTCTGTCGACCACCACAGATCTCGACGAGATGCGCCGCCCGCGCGACCTGGGACTCCTCGAGATGCTCGCTCGCGAGCAAGGAGGCGAGCTCCTCGGCCTCGGGGCCGCCCTCGCCGAGCGCCGCAGCGACCGGGAGCGTCTTTTTGTGCTGGCGCAGGTCGCTCCAGGCCGGCTTGCCGGTGACGCCGGGGTCGCCCCAGATGCCGAGCAGGTCGTCGACTGCCTGGAACGCGAGACCGAGCTCCATGCCGTAGGTCGTGAGCGACGCCACCGTCGCGGAGTCGGCTCCCCCGAGGATGGCGCCGATCGCGGACGCGCAGGCGAGCAGGGCTCCCGTCTTGCCGGCCTCCATCGCGAGGCAACCCGCGACGTCGACAACGGGCACGGACTCGAACGCCATGTCGAGCGCCTGGCCGGCGATCATCGCGGCGTTCGCGTCTGCGATGCAGCGCGCTGCGCGGGCGCCGGCGCCGAGGCTGAACGACCCGAGGCGGTCCGCACCGCCCGGGGTCCCCGGGCCGGTCTCGCCCGCTGGGAGCAGGACACCGTCGTCGACAGCGCCGACAGCGCCGACACCGTCGGCAAGGCAGGTCCCGTGCGGGTCGAGGACGACTTGCTGGGCGAGCGCGACGAGCGCGTCGCCGACGATGACCGCACGCCCGACGCCGTAGAGCGCCCAGACGGTCGGACGGTGCCGGCGCTCGGTGTCCTCGTCGACGACGTCGTCGTGGATGAGGGAGTAGTTGTGGACGAGCTCGACGGCGACGGCGCCGGGCACCCCGACGGCGCCGGGCACCCCGACGGCCTCGGCGGAGAGCACCGCGAGAGCCGGACGGATGCCTTTGCCACTGTCTGCGCCGGCCACCGCTCGACCGTCGGCGTCGCACCAGCCGAGGTGGTACTCGGCGAGCGGGCGCAGCTCGGGCGAGAGCGTCCGCACGGCTCGCCGCAGCGCGGGGCTGACCAGGTCACGCGCCCGGAGCAGGACGTCCGGAACGCTTCGTGTCGGGATCACGCGACAACCTCCTCAGGACGTCCGAGGTCTCCGGGTCTCCGGCTCCCTCCACGGTCGTTGCCGACGGACCGCAACGCCAGGGCTGCCGCAGCGACACCGCTGCGCACGGCACCTTCCATCGTCGCGGGCCACCCGGTATCGGTCCAGGCTCCCGCGAGGAACAGCCCGGCCACCTCGGTCGCCGGCCGGGGCCGCAGCGCCGCCGTACCCGGGATCCCGCGGAAGGTGGCGGCACGCTCGCGCGAGACGACCGCGTCGACGACCGACGCGTGGCGCGCGGCGGGGAAGAGCTCCGCGAGCGCCCGCGTGTACCGCACGACGAGCACCGCGGGCCGCTCGCCCTGCTCGACGTCGGCCCCGGAGATCGAGGCCGCCACGCACTGGCCGTCGGCCGGGTCGAGCCCGGACGAGGCGGTCGTGTCGAAGAGGAACTGCACGGGCGACCCGACCGCCGCGACGACGTCGTGGTCGAGGACCTTGCGGTCGTAGACGACGTGGACGTCGACGATCGGCGAGCGGCCGAGAGTCGTCGCGTGCCCGTCTCGGTCGGGACCCCGCACGGGGCCGTAGAGCTCGCTCGCGACCTCGTGCGGCACGGCGAGGATGACGGCGTCGGCCTCGACCGTCTCGCCGTCGACCACGACGCCCTCGATCGCGCGCGCCGGCCCGGCAGCCGAGCCCGGCGGCCGATCGGCGAAGCGCAGTGCCGTCACCTTGGCGCGCTTGCGGATCGCCGCACCACCGGCGCGCAGCACCGCTGCGGCCCGGTCCCCGTGGAGGGTCGCGAGCGGGACACGTGACCAGCCGAGGTCCGCGGCATCGGACTCGGTGAACAGTCCGGTCTGGAAGACCTTCGCGGCGAGGGCGAGGGATGCCTCTCCGGCGTGGAGGTTCACGGTCGGCAGCGTTATGAGGTCCCACAGCCGCTCGATCGCGGCCTCGCTCTGGCCGTGGCGCGCGAGGAACGCGCCGAAGGTCTCGCTGTCGAGCGCCGGATCGCTCAGCCTCAGCCGGCGGAGCGCGAGAGCGGCGCGACCGAGCCGGAGCCTGTCGGCGGTGCCGAGGTGGCCGTAGGTGGCGAGAGCAGTCCCGAGCTGGAGAGGCGCGGGGAGGTCGTTGCGCCGTAGCCACGCGAGCGCGGGAGCGCCGCCGCCGGCAGACGGTCGCAGGACCGGGATCGCGAGCCGCTCCTGCAGCGGTGCGTCGCCCGCCGAGCCGACGCGCTCGAGGAACCGGCGGTACGCGGTGCAGCAGCGCATGTAGACGTGCTGTCCGTTGTCGAAGCTCAGGCCGTTGCGCCGGAAGGACCACGTCGCGCCGCCGAGCCGGGGCCTGCTCTCGAGGACGAGGACGTCAGCGCCCGCGTCGGTGCACGCCACGGCTGCGCTCAGGCCGGCGAGACCGCCACCGACGACGACGACGCGCGGGGCCCCGTTCACGCGCCGGCTCCCGTGAGACTGCGGGTGGCCACCCAGGCCTTCTCCCACGTCGGGACCGAGACCCGCCGCTCGAGGACGGCGAGAGGATCGCGCTCGATGCGTCCGAGGAGGCGGAGGTAGATGCCCGCCATCGCGGCGACGCAGGCCCGCGAGCGGTGGTCGAGTAGCTCGAGCAGGCCAAGACCGTCGGCGTAGCGATGGCGCGCCCGGCCCGCCTCGAAGCGGACGAGGTCGACGAGCGCCTCGCGCGGCCCGCTCGCGTCGAGCGCGCAGCCGAAGCGCCGCATGTCCTCCTCGGGCAGGTAGATCCGGCCCATCACGTCTCGGTCCTCGACGATGTCCCGCAAGATGTTCGTGACCTGGAGGGCGATGCCGAGGGTGTCCGCGAGGCCCGGGGCGCGCCCGGGGTCGGTGCTCGAGAACACGCCGAGCGAGAGCCTCCCGATCGACCCGGCGACGCACCTGCAGTAGACGGCGAGGTCCTCGAAGGTCTCGTAGCGCTGCTGGCGGCAGTCCATCTCGCACCCGGTCACGAGCTCGTGCAGCGCGCCGCGCGGGATGGGGAAGCGGCCGAGGGCGTCGCCGAGCGCCACGAGCACCGGGTCGTCTCCGGGCTGGGCGTTGCCGAGCTCGTCGATCTGGACGTGGATCGACGCGAGGGTGGCGAGCTTGTCCGCGGTCGCCACCGGTCCGTCGCCGACGTCGTCGACACGCCGGGCGAACGCGTAGAGGGCCGACATCGCGCGGCGCTTCTCGCCGCTCAGCAGGCGGATCCCGTACGCGAAGTTCTTCGCCTCGTGGGCCGTGATCTGCTCGCAGCGGGCGTAGGCCGCGTCGACGCGGTCGGTGCTCGTGCTCACCAGTGCGTCTTTCCGACGACGACGCGCAGCGACCGTGCCGCGACCGCCGTCTTGGTGGCCTTGATGCTCTGCGCGAGCACGTCGTAGCCGTTGCGCTCGATCGCGTCGAGCTGTGCGAGCCCCCCGCCGACGAACCCGGCGATCGCGATCCTGCCCGTGCCGGAGAGTAGACGGACGAGAGGCTGCCCCTCGTGCAGGAGCCGGCGCGCCCGGCCGACTTCGAAGGCGAGCAGGCGTCGGAGGGTAGGCGTGACGTTCGAGCGACCGAGGTCGTCCTCCTCGACGCCGAAGCGCTCCATGTCCTCGAGGGGCAGGTAGATCCGGCCGGCCCGGTAGTCCTCGGCGACGTCCTGCCAGTGCTCGACGAGTTGGAGCCCGGTGCAGATCTTGTCGGAGAGGCCGGCAGCGAGCTCGTCTCGCCTGCCGAGGATCGCCAGCACGAGCCGCCCGACCGGGTTGGCCGACAGCGCGCAGTAGGCAGCGAGGTCCTCAAAGCACGCGTAGCGGCCGACGCGCTGGTCCTGGCGGTTCGCCGCGACGAGGTCCGCGAACGGCGTGCGCTCGAGCCCGAGAGCCGCGGCGCTGCGTCCGATGCGGACGAAGACGGGGTGCTCCGCCTCGCCGGCGAGCGCCCGGTCGAGCTCGCGCTCGACCCAGTCGAGCTGGCGCTCGCGGTCGCCCGCCGCGAGGTCGCCGACGTCGTCGACGAAGCGAGCGAAGCCGTAGACGGCGAGGAGATGCTCGCGTGCCGCAGCCGGCAGGAGCCGGGACGCGACGGTGAAGTTCTCCGTGGCGGACTTCGCCATCACCTCGCCGGCGTCGAGCTGAGGTCGCTCGGCACCGTCGAGGCGGATCACCCGGGTGCTCGCGACCGCCGTCACCGGGCCACCCGACCGCGGCTGCCGGGGATGCTCGTGGTCCCGCCCGACCCCGCCGGGGCTCGTGTCGCGTCGGTTTCTGCGGCCGGTCCCGCCGGGGCTCCCCCCGCGGCACCCGCCCGCTGGCGCGCCGTGCGCGTGCCGGCGTCGAGGGCGTCGAGGCGTGTCGACGCGGCGCGTGTCGAGGCGGCGATGCCGTCGGGGTCGAGCCCGAGGCGGGCGAGGATGGCGTC
>DAHWHN010000024.1 GCA_027335685.1 Acidimicrobiaceae bacterium | reverse complement strand
TCCGGGGTAGCTCAATTGGCAGAGCATGCGGCTGTTAACCGCAGGGTTGAGAGTTCGAGTCTCTCCCCCGGAGCTGTCTGGACCGCCTCGCGGGGCCGTAGCTCAGTGGTCAGAGCAGGGGACTCATAATCCCTGGGTCGCAGGTTCGATCCCTGCCGGCCCCACACCTGCGCCGCTCCCGGGGAGAGGCTGTCCGCCGGGCGCGCCGTCGTCCACGGACCGCCCGGCGTCCCCATTTCGTCAGTCGACGCCGGTGTCGATGGCGGCCCGGTCGAGGGCGACGTCCTCGTCGCCGTCGGCTGTAGGGTTCGTCGAGATCGCCGCTGCCCCGCCGGGCCTGAGGTCGCCGACGAGCGCGGAGCCCCCTGCGGCCAAGGTGCCGATGCCCGCGTAGAGCTCGAGCTTCGCGCGGGTGTCGGCGATGTCGAGGTTGCGCATCGTGAGCTGGCCGATGCGGTCTGCCGGACCGAACGCCGCGTCCTCCGTGCGCTCCATCGACAGCCGGTCCGGGTGGTAGGACAGGTCCGGCCCGTCCGTCCGCAGGATCGAGTAGTCCTCGCCGCGGCGGAGCCGGAGCGTCACCTCGCCGCTGACGGCCGACGCGAGCCAGTGCAGCAGCGACTCGCGGACCATCATCGACTGCGGGTCGAACCACCGGCCCTCGTAGAGGAGCCGGCCGAGCCGGCGGCCCTGGTCGTGGTAGGCGGCGATCGTGTCCTCGTTATGGATCGCGCTGACCAGGCGCTCGTAGGCCGCGAACAGCAGCGCCATCCCTGGCGCCTCGTAGACACCGCGGGACTTCGCCTCGATGATGCGGTTCTCGATCTGGTCGGACATCCCGAGGCCGTGTCGCCCGCCGATCGTGTTCGCCTCGCGGAGCAGCTCGACGACGTCGCCGAAACGGCGCCCGTTGATCGAGGTGGGACGCCCCCTCTCGAAGCCCACCGTCACGTCCTCGGTGTCGACCGCGACGTCGGCCCGCCAGTAGGCGCAGCCCATGATCGGCTCGACGATCTCGAGGGAGCAGTCGAGGCGCTCGAGCATCTTGGCCTCGTGCGTCGCACCGAGGATGTTGGCGTCCGTCGAGTAGGCCTTCTCCACCGCGTCGCGGTACGGCAGGCCGTGGGCGACGAGCCACTCGGACATCTCCTTGCGCCCGCCCAGCTCGGAGACGAACGCCCCGTCGAGCCAGGGCTTGTAGATCCGCAGCTCGGGATTGGCGAGCAGACCGTAGCGGTAGAAGCGCTCGATGTCGTTGCCCTTGAACGTCGACCCGTCTCCCCAGATCGACACGCCGTCCTCCTGCATCGCGCGCACGAGCAGCGTGCCGGCCACCGCCCGGCCGAGAGGCGTGGTGTTGAAGTAGACGCGGCCGGCGGTGCGGATGTGGAACGCCCCGCAGGCGAGGGCGACGAGGCCCTCCTCGACGAGCTGCCGGCGACAGTCCACGAGGCGCGCGTGCTCGGCGCCGTAGTCGAGCGCACGCCCCGGGACCGACGCGATGTCCGGCTCGTCGTACTGGCCGAGGTCGGCCGTGTAGGTGTACGGCACGGCTCCGTGGTGGCGCATCCATGCGACGGCCACCGAGGTGTCGAGACCGCCGGAGAACGCGATGCCGACCCGCTCGCCGACCGGAAGGGAACCGAGGACCTTGGACACGGCACGTCAGCCTACCGGCACCTCCGGCACGGCCCCCGGAGCGTCTCGACGCCCCGGCGCGTGCGCCCCGACGCCCTGGCGCCCGGCGCCGGCCGGGACGTCGTCGGCCACGTCCGTGATCCACGTCGCCGGCGCCGTGCGCGCAGGATGCGGCGGGGCGCGCCGGTCCGTCGCGGGGCCCGAGCCCGCAACCGAGACCTGCCGCAGCGCCGCCGACCGGCCGGCCACGCGGTGCACGGGCCGGCGACGCCGGTTGGTCTTCCCGTGACGGCCGGGTTGGCGCCACGCGGCGACGCGGGTCGCGAGCAACAGGCCCGCGCTACCGACCAGCACCCCGACGAGGCCCCAGAGCCAGACGGGCACGCGACCGACCGCGGTCCGCAGGACGGACGGCGCCGGTGCGCGGACGCCGAAGCTGTTCGTCGAGCGACCGACGACGAGCTCGCCGCGCCAGGCGGCGCGCCTGTCGAGCGGTCCCGACTCGCCGCCGTAGCGGAGGGCGACGGCGACCGGGTAGCTCCCCGCCGCGAGGCGGCCGAGCCCGACGTCCACCGCGCCATGGTCGCCCGGCAGGATCGTCCCCGGGGCGAGACGCACCGTCACCGGCCCGGTCGAGGTGGACACGGCGAGCGTCCCGGCCGAATGGACGAACGTGTCGCCGGTGTCCGCGAGGCGGACGGAGGCGACGACGGCTCCGCTCCCCGGGCGCTCGGCGACACCGGTCACGACCAGGTCAGGGCGGAGCTGCGCCGCCGTGCCGATCGTCACGGCGACACCGACGTTCACCTCCTGGACGACCCGCAGCACCGCAGAGGCGTCCCCGCGACCGACCACCGCCGACGGCGCGCTGGGCCGTGAGCGCACGCCGACGCCGAGCAGGTACTGACCCGCGGCAGCGGTCGACGGCACGTCGAGACGGGCGTGGAGCACGATCGACTCGCGGGGCTGCAGCACGACGCTGGCCGGTAGGCCGGAGATCCAGCACGCCGAGGTCGGGCTCGACCTCGGCGACGTCGTCGAGCACGGGCCGGACCACGTGTAGCCGTCGCCGGTGTTGGTGTTCGTCGCGCCGACGATCGGAGCCACCTCGAGGCGCTCCGGCCGGGCCACGGTGCTCGTGACGCGCAGCGTGAGGCCTGCTCCTGACCCGGGTCGCAGGTGCTCGGTGAAGTACGTTCCCGCGACGCCGACGGCAGCGACGGCGAAGCCGAACTGCGCCGGCGCGGGAACCACGGCCGCCGACACCTCGCCGCCGGCGCCTCCCCCCGCTGCGAGCCAGCCTGCACCGAGGACCGTGCCGGCGCCGACACCGAGCGCCAGCTGCCGCACCATCCCCGTCCAGGTCGCCCTGCGCACCGTCTAGGGCCCCGTCGAGACGGCGACCGTGACCGTACCGGAGTACGTCGCCGCGATGGTGTTCGCTGGGATGTCGAGCCAGAAGTCGGTGGCGAGGTCGATCGTCCCGAGCCCCGTGCCGCTCGCGCTCGAGTAGAACTTCGCGCTGCCGCTCGTGGGGACCGTGAGCGGATAGGTCACGCCGGAGTCCGTCGGCAACGTGCACGTCGACCCCGTGCCGCACGACGCGCTGGGAGCGGTGCTCGACGTCGAGCTCGACGAGCTGCCGTCCACCAGCAGGCTGCCGCCGAAGGTGGCGCTCGGGCTCGACGAGGTGAGCGACGTCGTGCTGATCGTGAGGTTCCAGCCGGATCCGCTTCCCGTGCTGTCGATGACGGTCGTCGGGACGGTGTCGACCACGCTCTGGTCGATGCCGTCGAGCGTGTCGGACCACGACAGGCTGGACGGAGGCGTGACGGTCAGTGTCGAACCACTGATGTCCGCCGTCGCCGTCGTCGTCGCCGACGCATCCTCGACCACGACGCCGCTGGCCGTGACGGCGACGGCGGCAGCCCCCAGGCCCAGGCACGAAGCCTGCCAGACACGCCGCGCTGCTCGGCGTCGTGTTCTCATTGTCCCTCCTGGATCATCCTGGCGTATATGACGCACGTGCTAACGGATGGCGGCCGTGCCATTTTAAATGTCGAAGGACAAAAGATCGTCGTATGGCACGGCTCCTGAGCTGGTGTCCAGGCTGGACGTCCCGAGATCCCTTTGCGCGTCCGCGCGCAGTGGTCGCCCCGGCCGCTGCGAGTCCATTGACCGGCCGCGGCACGTTACATTGAATGGTCGATATTTCCCGCATTACCGGCGGACATCCCGGCGGACGGGGCGGCAGGAGAGGCGGCCGGCACGTGCCGAGCCGCGCGCGTGCCGGAGCACCTGCGCGCCCGTCGGCGACGCGTAAGGTCGTGGCATGGACGACGCGCAGGCGCCGGCCGGCTTCGGGCCGCGCCCGGCCGGTACTCCGACCGCCCGGACCGCTCCGGCGGGTGTCGTCGCGCGCATCCGTGAGGCCGTGGGCTCGGTCGTCGTGGGTAACGGACAGGCTCTCGACCTGCTCGTGGTCGCGCTCTTGTGCCGTGGCCACGCTCTCGTCGAGGACGTCCCGGGCGTCGGCAAGACGCTGCTCGCGCGCTCGTTCGCGCGTGTCCTCGGCTGCGAGTTCACCCGGGTCCAGCTCACGCCCGACGTCCTCCCGTCCGACGTGACGGGCTCGAGCGTGTTCAATCAGGCGACCGCCGCGTTCGAGTTCCGGCCCGGCCCGATCTTCACGCAGGTTCTCCTCGCGGACGAGGTCAACCGCGCGACGCCGCGCGCGCAGTCCGCGCTCCTCGAGGCGATGGAGGAGCGCCAGGTCACCGTCGACGGCGAGACGCGACCGCTCCCCGAGCCCTTCCTCGTCCTCGCGACGCAGAACCCCGTCGAGCTCGAAGGGACCTTTCCCCTGCCCGAAGCCCAGCTCGACCGCTTCCTCGTGCGGGTCACGCTCGGCTATCCCGACCTCGACGAGGAGCAGGAGATCCTGCGCCGCTTCGAGCGCGACGAGATGCCCGACCTTGTTGCCGTGACAGACCCGGAGGGCCTTGTCGAGCTCCAGCACGCACGTGCGCGGGTCTCGGTCGCCGACGACGTCCTCGCCTACCTGCTCGACGTCGTGCGCTCGACGCGCGCCGACGACCGCGTCGCCCTCGGCGCCAGCCCGCGCGCCGCGCTCGCGCTGCACCGCGCCTGCCAGGCGCGGGCGCTACTCGACGGGCGCACGTACGTCCTGCCGGACGACGTCAAGGTTCTCGCCACCCCGGTGCTCGCCCACCGGATCTCCCTCACTGCCTCGACACGCCTGCGTGGAACGACCGTCGCGGCGATCCTCGCCGAGATCCTCGAACGATCCGCCGTCCCTGTCGAAGACGAGCAGGACGGGGACGACGTCCCGCCGTCGTCGAGGGCTGCGTCGGGCCTCTCGACGAGACGCTGAGGACGAGCCCCGCCACGAGGTCCCCGCAGGATCGTCCCGGTCGGCTCAGGTCAGGCAGCGCAGGTCAGGTGCAGGTCAGGCAGCGCAGGTCATACCTGCTCAGTTGAGGCCTGCTCAGGTCGCCGCACCGATGCCGACCTCGCCGAGGCGCTCGAGCAGCGCTGCGGGGTCGTCGACGACGCGGGCTGCCCCAGCGCGGTCGAGCTCCTCCCTGCCGTAGCCACCGCAGAGCACGCCGACGCCGACCGCGCCCGCACGGCCGGCTGCGAGGAGGTCCCAGACCGAGTCGCCGACGACGGCGCACGAGGACGGGCGGACGCGCAGTCGCGCCGCGGCGATGACGACCAGGTCGAGCGCGCGCGGTGCTCGGGGAGCTCGCCGCACCTCGTCGCCGCAGACGAGCAGGGCGTCGGGGACGCCGAGGACGGCGAGCGCGGGGCCGGCGAGGCGCAGCGTGCCACTCGTCGTGATCGCCCAGGGGACGCCGAGGCGCGTGAGCTCGGCGAGGAGCTCCCGTGCACCGCGTTGCGCCACCACCTGCCCGCCGCTGCGGTGCACCGCCGCGTCGTGCACCTCGGAGAGCCGCCGCAGGACCGTCTCGTCGACGTCGACCCCGGCGTCGCGCGTGAGCTCCTCGACGAACGCGGAGCCGCTCATCCCGATCCTCCGGTGGATCCGCCATGCGGGCAGCGCGGCCCCGATCGCGCCGAACGCCTCCTGCCACGCGACGACGTGCTGGTAGACCGTGTCGACGAGCGTGCCGTCGAGGTCGAGCACGACCGCCTCCGGGCCGACCGCCCACCGCTCCCGCCCCCCCGCCGTCGTCGTCGTCGTCGACACGGTCAGATCCTCGCCCTGTCGGCTGACTGGACCGTCACGCGGCACCGCCGGCGCTGCGAGCGAGCTCGGCCGCGAGCCCCGGCGCAGGTGGCACGAGGGGGAGCAGGCAGGCCTGGAGGGCGTGGTAGAGGTCGGGCTTGCCGTACCAGGGGTGCACCGTCCGGCGGTTGGTGGCGTCGAGCTGCGCGTACCATCCGCCGCGCGCGTGGTCGATGAGGTGGTCGGACGCGAAGTCCCACAGGCGGCGGTACCACGGCTCGTAGCGCGCTGCGCCGAGGACGGTCGCGAGGTACGCGCTGGCGCCGATCCCCTCCGCGACCGGCCACCAGTAGTGGTCGTCGTTCACCGCCAGCCCGTCCCAGCCGATCGTGTAGACGAAGCCGCCGTGGACGTCGTCCCATCCACGGGTCACCGCACAGTCGAACAGCGCCTCGGCCGCCTCGACCAGCCACGCGTCGCTCCTCCCCGTCGCGATCCACGCCGAGAGCACGAGCCGGGACCACTCGAGGAGATGGCCGATCGTCACGCCGTACGGCCGGAACGGATGGTCCGGACGGTCCCGGTTGTACTCGAGCTCGGCCCGCCACGAGACGTCGTAGTGCTCGGGAAGAAGCCATGCGTTGGCGCGCGCCCGGCCGTCGATGAGCAGGCCGGCGATGCGCACGGCCCGCCGCGCGAGCTCCCCGTCGCCGGTTGCGTCCGAGGCTGCGAGGAACGCCTCGCACAGGTGCATGTTGCTGTTCGCACCGCGGTAGCCCTCGATCTCGACCCAGTCCGACGAGAACGCCTCCCGGGACGCGCCGTCCTCGTCGGACCAGAACCTCGCGTCGATCACCTCCCGCACGTCGTCGTAGATCTGCCGCGCCGCGTCGTGCCCCGCCACGATGGCGCTCGAGGACGCGAGCAGGACGAACGCGTGGCCGTAGGCCGACTTGGTCGTCACGGTCGCGCTCGGGCTCCCCGTCGCCTCGACGTAACCCCCGTGCACCGGGTCCCGGTGCTCGCTCCACAGGGCGTCGAGGCCACGGGCGACGACACGACGCGATCCCGGCACGCCGAGGATCTCGCCGAGCGCGTAGCAGTGGACGGCGCGCGCCACGGTCAGGAGGCTCTGGTGGACCTCGGTGGCCGGCGGGCAACCCGTCGGCATCGCGCGGCCCTCGTCGTCGAGCTCGACGAATCGGCCGTCGGGGCCGACGGTGGGCTGGAAGAACTCGAGAAGCTGGAAGGACTGCCGCTCCAACCAACTGCGGTGCGCCGGCCGCTCGGTCCAGCGCGACCCTGGGGCGCCGGGCACTTCCGGCACGGTCACAGCTCGACTGCGGCCGCGCCCTGTTGCTGCGCGTTGCGCTCCCGCACGAGCGAGTCGAGGGCCCGGTAGACGAGGTCCCACGCGCCGAGCTCCCGGCGGGGAAAGTCGTGCACCTCGGTCTCGAGGACGACCCCGGCCCACGGGTTGTAGGCGGGCGGGTCGTACAGCTCGACGTGGTAGCTGCCGGTCTCGTGGGTCCCGGAGTGGTCGTTGCGGATGACGGCGCGCGCGATGTCGGTGTACGGCGTCTGCTTCTCGTGGGGGTCGTCGGGATCGACCTGGTCGGGCCAGCGCTCGATCTTCACGATGATCATGTACTCGTCTCCCGGGTCTCGCTCTCGGCCCCCCTCGCCGCGAGCATGCACCATGACTCGCTCGTCGTGCGGCGCAGCCGTTGCTGCTAACGGCCGCGCACGCCGTAGTTCGAGCGTGCCGTCGAGCCTAGGGGCTAGCGCGGCGGAACCTGCAGCGAGAGGGGCCCGTCGCGACGGCTGACCGGTCGCAGGCCGCGCGCGCCGGCGACGAGCAGCGACAAGCTGGTTGGCCTAGCGTCGAGGCGTGCGGCAGACGTGGCTCAGTCCGAGAGCGCTCGGCCTGCACGTCACGGTGCTCGTCGTCGTGCCGGGGTTCTTGTGGCTCGGCTGGTGGCAGCTGCATCGTGCCCTCGGTGGCAACGAGCTGAGCTGGGCCTACACGGTTGAGTGGCCGTTCTTCTCCCTCTACGCGATCTTCATGTGGTGGCGCCTCGTCCACGACGTCGCGCGTGACCGCGCGGGACCCGACAACCGGTCCGGTGACGGCACCTCGAGCCCGGAGACGCGCCCGGCCTCCGCCCGGCTGCCGGGCGCGGCGGCCCTGTCGAAGGTTGCCCAGTCGAAGGTTGCCCTGTCGAAGGTTGCACGCGCACGAGCCTCGGGCGCCAGGGCCTCCGCAGTCGCCGACCGCGACGAGCAGGAGATGGCGGCCTACAACAGCTACCTCGCCAGCCTCCACGCCGACGTCGCTGCGCCGCCGCCGCCCGGCATCACCGTGCCCGATCGCAGCGGTTCCTCGAGGCTCGACGGCGACCGCTGACGCCGACGAGCTGGAGCGCTATGCCGTGCCGTTCTCGGCGAGCTGGAGGTCGAGCGCGAGGGAGTTGATGCAGTAGCGCTTGCCCGTGGGACCCGGACCGTCGTCGAAGACGTGGCCAAGGTGGGACCCGCAGGCACGGCAGACGACCTCGGTGCGGACCATCCCGTGGCTGCGATCCTCCCTCAGCTCCACCGCGTCGGCGACCGCCGGCTCGGTGAAGCTCGGCCAACCCGTGCCGGAGTCGAACTTGGCGTCGGAGGCGAACAGTTGGGCACCGCATGCCGCGCAGCGGTAGGTCCCGTCGTCGTGGCAGTCCACGTACCGCCCCGTGAAAGGCGGCTCCGTCTCCGAGCACCGGAGCACGCCGTACTGCTCCGGTGACAACGTCTGCCTCCACGCCTCGTCGGATCGCAACTGGCCGTCGCCCACGTGCCGTCCCTCCTGTCGTTCCGCCACTGGCCAGACTACGACGATCGCGGCACCGGGCTCTCCTCGGGCCCGCTGTCTCCCGCGGCCTTACCCTCGACCTCTCCGGTGGCCGCGCCCGTGGTGTCAGTCCCCGGCCGGGCGTCCTCGCCGACGACGCAGACGAGCTGCTCGACTGTCGTGCCGAGCGATCGGGCGACCCGCACCATCGTCGTGACCCTCGGGATCCCCGCGCCACGTTCGATGTACGACACAGCCTGCTGGGTGAGCCCGGCGAGCTGCCCGAGCTCGAGCTGGGACAGCCGCAGAGCTTGCCGCCGCTCGCGGACGCGGCGAGCCCAGACACCCTCCTCGCGCGCCTCGACGTCCGAGAGCGCGTCGGGCGACGCCAGACCTCGGACCCGTCTCGGCGCTGGCGTGCCCTCGCTCACACTACGTACTGTAACGCATACTCGTGTACGTGTCTCCACACTACGTGGAAACCGTCCGAGACCGTTCGCGACCGAGACGTCACGACTGACACAAGTGTCCTTGTCGCAGGCGTCGTCCGGATCGGATACAACTACGTACGTGAGCACGATCCGGTTCTCCGAGTGGCTGCGGCACAAGGTCGAGGGACGGGGCTGGCTCCAGCGCGATCTCGCGGCGGCGACCAGCGTCAGCCAGCAGACGGCCAGTCGGTGGCTTCTCGGCCAGACGTTGCCGAACGTGACCCACGCCCACGCCCTCGCCCACGCCCTCGACGTGACAGCAGACGAGGTGCTCGAACGCCTCGGTGCCCCTGCCCCTGCGACACCGGCTGCCCCGGCGGCTGCGGCTGCGGCTGCGGCTGCGGCTGCGGCTGCGGGGCAGGGTCCTCAGGCGGTCGGACGAGATCTCGAGATCGAGGAGCTGCGGATACGCGTCGAGCGGTTGGAGCAGGAGGTCGCTCGCCGGCGCGAGGCGTGACGCCGAGCATCTCCTCGAGCGCGGCGACACGGCGCCGCAACTCGGCCACTTCGACGGTTCGTGCCGTCCGGCGACGTCCGATCTCGTCCTGCACGTGTCCATCCTCCCGGTCCGCTCTGCCCGACCAAGAGCCTGGCGCCGTGCTGTGACACTCGGCGGGGTGCGCCTCGTTACGCGCGCGAAGCGGGGCCGGGCTCGTGCGCCCGGCCCCGGCTTCGCGTCGTCGGCGCCGACCGGCGAGGAGCTACTTCGGCATCCCGATGAGGGTCACGGTCGCCGTGTGGGAGGCGCCACTTGTGTCGACGTAGGTCACGGTGACCTGGTCTCCCGGCTTCTTCGACTCGATCGCCTTCTGCAGCGAGGCGATGGTCGGCGTCGCGACCGAGTCGACGGCCGTGATCGTGTCGCCCCCGACGATGCCGGCAGCCTGCGCCGGGCTGCCGATCGCCACGTCAGAGACCGGCACGCCGCTCACGCTCTGCTGGCCGAACGCGAACCCGCCGAAGCTCGAGCTCGACCCGTCGAACACGCCGAGGAACGCCGTCTCGCCGAGGATCACACCCCCGCCGGCCTGGCCCCGCTCCATCTGCTGCACGATCGAGCGCGCCTCGTTGATCGGGATCGCGAACCCGAGCGTCGTCCCGACCCCGCTCCCCGACGCCGACTCGGCGGCGGTGTCCATGCCGATGACCTGACCCTGGCTGTTGATCAACGGTCCGCCGGAGTCGCCGGGCTGGATCGGCGCGTCGGTCTCGATGAGCCCGTGGAGAGTCTCGCTCACGCTGGTCGGGGAGGAGTCGGACGCCGTGATCGTGCGGTCGAGGGAGGACACGATGCCCGTCACGGTGGTCGGCTGCTGACCGAGCCCGAGGGCGTTGCCCATGGCGACGACCGGGTCGCCGACCGCCGCCGTCGCGGAGTTGCCGAGCCGGACGGTCGGCAGCGAGCCCGAGTAGCCCTCGATCTGCAAGAGCGCGACGTCCTTGGTCGGGTCGACACCGATCACGGTGGCGCCGTAGGTCCCGGACGAGCCCTGGATGCTCACGGTGATCTTCGTGGCGTCGGCGACGACGTGGTTGTTCGTCAGCACCTCCCCGGTCGAGGTGATGATCATCCCGGTTCCGGCGGCCTGTTCCTGGCCCTGGCTGGCAGGGCTCGCGACGTCGGTGTTGATGTCGACGATCGCGGGCTGGACGGCCTTCGCGATCGCCGCCGTCGACTCGGTCGGACCGCTGCTCGCGACCGTCGAGTGCGTCGGCGAGGGGATGACCGGCACCGACGCCGACGTCGAGGAGGACGTCGACGCGGTTCCTCCCGAGAAGGCGACGCCGAGACCGGCTCCGAGCCCCCCGGCGAGCAGTGCCGCGGCGGCGGCGACCGTCAGCACCTTGTGGCGCGACGCCCGAGGTTGGACGCCGGTCGGGGTGCCTGCGATCGGGCCCCAGCCTGCGTCACCGGGAGCCCACGGTGGCACCGCCCCTCCAGGCGGCGGTGCACCCGCCCCCGCGTCGCCGCTCGACGACCCCGCGCTGATGCCGCTCGACGCCGCCGCCGGGGGGGCGAGCGGGGGCATCGAAAGCGGCATCAGCGGTTCCCACGCCCCGTCCCCGGCGGGCACCGCCGGGGACGGGGCCGACCCCGCACGCTCCGCGCCGGCGCTGGGCACGGCGTCGAGCGGCTTGCCGGAGTCGTAGGTCTCGTCCATCTCGTCCATGTCGTCCTCGTCCTCTCACGTCTTACGGCTCGCCGGTCACGCCGCTGGAGCCTCTGGCCTCGCAGCACCCGGCCGGCTTCGGAAGCTCTCGGCTCCCTCCTCCCCGACAGCTTGCCCGCCCTGTCTGCACGGCGGCTGGGTCACCGCTGGGAGCATCCTGAGAGATCTGGACCGCTCAGCGAGACGCCGCGAGGGCGACGGCGCGGGTCGCCCCGGGGACCGCCTGGTTGGTCGGGGTCATGTTGCGCGCGGCACCGAAGCCGTAGACGCCTCCGGACTTGGTGAGCAGCCAGTAGCCGGCTCCGGCATCTTCGGGCGCAGCGGCGATCGCCACGACGTCGTGGTCCGGCTGGCCCGCGAACGGCTCGAGCTCGCGCGCTGCGCCGTACGCGTACACCTGCCCGTCCGAGTCGGCGAGCCAGTAGCCTGGGGCACCGGGCACGGTGGCGATGCCGACGATCGTGCCGGTGAGCGTTCCCGGCGTCACCCAGCCGAGCCGGTGCGCCGCACCGAAGCGGTAGACACGACCGGTCGAGCTCACGAGCCAGTAGCCGAGACCGACCGGCGACGCGGCGATGCCGACGATCCGGCCGACCAGCCTCGCCGGCGGGATCGACCCGAGCAGCTGCGCGTCGCCGAACGCATACACGCGCCCCGTCGTCGTGACGAGCCAGTACCCACCGCCGTCGGGCGTCGCTGCGATGCCGGCGACCGCGCCGGGGCGGCCCTTCACGGGCGCAGATCCGTAGCTGCGCGCCCCGCCCACGCCGTAGACGTGCCCGGCGGTACTCACGAGCCAGTAGCCGTCGCCGTCCGGGGTGACGGCGACGCCGGCCGCGTCCCAGGACTTCGTCGCGGTCGACGAGGGTGCAACGAGCCCGTACGTGCTCGCCTGTCCCGAGAGGTCGACGGTGACGTAGCCCTCCGACGGCGCGGGGGAGACCGACACGGCGAGCTGCGCCGTGGCGGCGCCACCGGCGGCATCGGTCACGCGTGCGTCGAACCGGGTCGTTCCGGACGTCCCGGGCCGGCCGGAGAGCATCCCGGTCGAGCTCAGCACGAGCCCACCGGGGAGGCGCCCGCTCGCGACGGAGAACGCGTAGGGAGGAGTGCCACCGTGGGCCACGAGCTTCGCGCCATAGTCGGTCCCGACCATTCCGGCCGGTAGCTGCGTGGTCGTGAGCAGCGGCCCCGGACGCACGTCGAGCACGATCGCCGCGCTCGCCGTCGCGTTGAGCGCGTCGACGACCTCGACGTCGACGCTCTGGCGACCTGCCCGAGTCGGCGCACCGCCGACGACGCCGCCGGAGCCCAGAGTCACCCCCGGGGGGAGCGCAAGTGGCGACCACTGGTACGGCGCCGTGCCGCCGACAGCTGTGAGCGGGATCGACAGCGGCGCGCCCGTCTCGACAACGATCGGGGCGACCGGCACGATCTCGACGCGCGCGACGACCTCGCCCGCGCGTCGCGCCCGGGGCCCCACGGCGCTCGCCGCGGCAGGCAACGCAGTGACGGCGAGGAGCAGCGACGCGGCGACCGCCGGCAGGGCGCGGCGCAAGAAGGCAGGCACGACGCGGGACGCTACCGCAGCCCGCGCGCGACCTGTCACCGCCCCCGGCAGGACCACCGGCGCCCGGCGCGCGGCGTCCGCACGGTCGCTACGCGAGCGCGACGAGGTCGCCGAGCTCGTCGCTCCAATGGTCCTCGACCCCGTCCGGCATGAGGAGCACGCGCTCGGGCTGGAGAGCCTCCACCGCGCCCGGGTCGTGCGTCACGAGCACGATCGCCCCGCCGTAGCTGCGCAGGGCACCGAGCACCTCGGCTCGGCTCGCGGGGTCGAGGTTGTTCGTCGGCTCGTCGAGCAGCAGCACGTTCGCCGACGAGACGACGAGCGCGGCGAGCGCGAGCCGCGTCTTCTCGCCACCCGAGAGGGTCCCGGCGGGCTGATCGACACGGTCGCCGCCGAACAGGAAGGCGCCGAGGATCCGCCGGAGCTCGACGTCGGTCAGCGTCGCCGGAGCCTGGCGGCGGACGTTCGCGAACACCCCGGCGTACGGGTCGAGCGTCTCGTGCTCCTGGGCGTAGTAGCCGAGGCGCAGACCGTGACCGGCGACGACCTCGCCTCCGTCGGGCTGCTCGACCCCGGCGAGGACGCGCAGGAGGGTCGTCTTGCCCGCTCCGTTCAGCCCGAGCACGACGACACGGCTGCCCCTGTCGATCGCGAGGTCGACGCCGGAGAAGACCTCGAGCGAGCCGTAGACCTTCGCAAGGCCCGTCGCGGTGAGGGGCGTGCGCCCGCAGGGGGCCGGGTCGGGAAAGCGGAGCTTGGCGACCTTGTCCTGGCTGCGCGTCTCGGGCAGGCCGCCCGCGATGCGAGCGGCCCTGCGGTCCAGCTGGTGCGCGGCGCGTGCCTTCGTCGCGGTCGCCCGCATCTTGTCGGCCTGGGACCGGAGCGTCACGATCTTGCGCTCGGCGTTGACCCGCTCGCGCTGGCGCCGGCGCTCGTCGGTCGCGACCTGCTCGCGATAGGCGCGCCAGCCCATGTTGTAGACGTCGATCACCTGGCGGGTCGCGTCGAGGTGCAGGACGCGGTTGACGACCGCTTCGAGCAGGTCGGTGTCGTGGCTGATGACCACGAGACCGCCCGCATAGCCCCGCAGGTAGTTACGCAGCCACGCGACGGAGTCCGCGTCGAGGTGGTTCGTCGGCTCGTCGAGCAGCAGCGCCGGAGCGCCGGAGAACAACACTCGCGCGAGCTCCACACGCCGCCGCTGGCCCCCCGAGAGCGTCCCGAGGCTCTGTCCGAGCACCCGCTCGGGCAAGCCTAGGCTCGAGGAGATCGCTGCCGCCTCGGCCTCGGCAGCCCAGCCCCCGAGTGCGACGAACCGCTCCTCGAGCACCGCGTACCGCCGCATCGAGGAGTCCCGGGAGTCCTCGTCGGAGGTTCCCATCTTCGCCGCGGCGTCGGCGAGCTCGCGCGCCACGACGTCGAGCCCACGGGCGGACAAGATGCGGTCCCTCGCGAGGACGTCGAGGTCCCCCGTGCGCGGGTCCTGGGGGAGGTAGGCGATCTCGCCCGAGCGGCGCAGCGTGCCCGACGCGGGCAGCGCCTCGCCGGCGAGGACCTTCGTCAAGGTCGTCTTCCCGGCTCCGTTGCGTCCCACGAGACCGACCCGATCGCCCGGCGCGACCTGGAACGTCGCTCCCGAGATCAGGACGCGGCCACCCGCTGCGATCTCGAGGTCGGTGGCTGTGAGCATGGTCAGGAGATTGAGGTCGAGGCGAGGTACAGCCGTCCCCGGTCGCCAGGACAGCGCCCACCATCATCGCACCGATCGCGACCCCGCTCGCGCGGCCCGGGGCCCGGCCTGCAGTAGACGACCCACGGGAGCGGCGCACGGGGAGCGGCGCACGGGGAGGTCGCCGGCTGGACCCGCTAACCTGCCCCCGATGCACGGACCTGTCGCCCTCGTCGGAAGTGGCGAGTTCCTCGAGGTGATGCGTCCGGTCCACCAGCGCCTGCTCGAGCGGCGCCCGCAGCGCGCCGTCTTCCTCCCGACCGCCGCGGCCGAGGAGGGCGACGAACGCGTCGCCTACTGGCTCGACCTCGGCACGCGGCACTTCGCGTCGATGGGCGTCGAGCCTGTCCCGCTCGCCGTCCTCGACCGCGCGGACGCGCAGCGCCAAGACCTCGCGGACCTGGTCGCAGGAGCAGGCCTCGTCTACTTGTCGGGTGGCAACCCCGGGTACCTCGCCGACACCCTCCGCTCGACGGTGGTCTGGCAGGCCATCGTCGACGCATGGCAGGCCGGGAGCGCCCTCGCCGGTTGCTCGGCAGGGGCGTGTGCCCTCGGCGCGGTGTCCGACGACTTCCGCCGGCCGGGACGCTTCTCCGGTCTCGGTCTCGGGGTGGTCCCGCACCTCGCCGCGATCCCCCACTTCGACCGCTTCGACTCGCTCGCTCCGGACCTCGCCGGATCTCTCGTGGCTGCCGCGCCCGACGGCGTGACGGTCGTCGGCGTCGACGAGGACACCGCCCTCGTCGGTGGTCTCGAGCAGTGGAAGGTCGAGGGTCGCCAGGCAGTCTGGACGATCGGGCGGACCGGGTCGCGGACCCGCTACGGACCCGACCAGACGGTCCATCTCCCCTTGGCACCCCCACCGCACTGACGGTCTCGGACGCCCGCCGCACGGCGCGTCGACCGCCGAACCCGCCGTCCAGTCGGGGTCACGGCTCCGAACCGGAGGTGTGCTCGACCAGAGTTCGGCGTCGGGCCGCAGAACGAGACCGACACGAGGAGGGTCCATGGAGAACCGACGCGCAAGCTGGGGCCGGCCGTGAGGATCGCGGTCGTTGGCGCCGGCGTCTCGGGCCTCGTCGCGGCGCGGCTCGTCAACGACCACCACGACGTGACGGTCTTCGAGGCGAACGACTACGTCGGCGGCCACACCCACACCGCCCACCTCGAGCTCGACGACGGCGAGCTCGAGGTGGACACGGGCTTCATCGTCTACAACGAGCGCAACTACCCCCTGTTCACGGCGCTGCTGCGCGAGCTCGAGGTCGCGACACAGCCGAGCCCGATGTCGTTCTCGGTCTCGCGCGAGCCGGCGGGGATCGAGTACCGCGCGACGAGCATCGGCACGCTCTTCGCGCAGCGCGCGAACCTGCTGCGACCGTCCTTCCATCGCATGCTCGTCGACATCGCCCGCTTCAACCGCGCTGCCCGAGCGGTCCTCGAACGCGGCGACGCGGCGACGAGCCTCGACCAGCTGCTCGATCGAGGGCGCTTCTCCCGTGGGCTGCGGGACCACTTCGTCCTGCCACTCGCGTCGTCGATCTGGTCGGCCGACCCTGTCCAGGTCGGCGAGATGCCGGCGGCGACCTACGCGCGCTTCATGGCCAACCACGGCCTGCTCAGCTTCGGAGCGCAGCCGAGATGGCGGACCGTGACCGGTGGCGCGCACAACTACGTCCGCCGGCTCCTGCGTGACCTCGACGGTCGCGTGCACAGCCGCGCCCCCGTCGAGAGCATCAGGCGCCGCGACGACGGCGTCGAGCTCGCCGTCGGGGGCCGGGCGGCAGAGCTCTTCGACGCCGTGGTCGTCGCGACCCACGCAGACCAGGCGCTCAGGCTGCTCGCCGACCCGACGCCGGAGGAGCGCTCGGTGCTCGGCGCCATCCGCTTCCAGCCCAACACCGCCACGCTGCACACCGACTCGCGGATGATGCCCCGCAACCGGCGCGCCTGGGCGAGCTGGAACTACCACCTCGTCGACGGCGCCCGGGGCAAGGCGACCTTGACCTACCACATGAACGCGCTCCAGTCGCTCCGTACCCGCCACGAGGTCCTCGTCACGCTGAACCGGGAGGACGAGATCGACCCGAGCCGCATCGTCGCGAGCTACTCCTACGACCACCCCGTCCTCGACGCGGGGGCAGTGGCGGCCCAGAGCCGGCGATCGGCGATCCAGGGCCGGCGCAGCACCTATTTCTGCGGTGCGTACTGGGGATACGGCTTCCACGAAGACGGCGTGCGCAGCGCCTACGACGTCGCCGCGCTCCTCGGTCTCCGGCACAGCCCGAGTGCGCTCGGTGCGCCCCGCTGAGAGCTACCGTCGAGAAGACGGTCGGGCTGTGCGAGCGCAGCGGTGGCCCAGTTCCGAGACGAGCACGGGATCGAGCACGGGATCGAGATGAACAGCGCGCTCTACGAAGGGACCGTGTGGCACCGCCGGTTCGGTCCGGTGGCGAACGAGTTCACGCACCGGATCGCCCTTGCCTACGTCGACCTCGACGAGGTCGGCTCCAACTCCGCGGCGTCTCCCGCCCTGTCGAGCACGAGACGGCGGGCGCGCAGCCACTTCGCGCGCGCCGACTACCTCGGGGACCCGGAGGTCCCGCTCGACGTCGCCGTGCGTGACCTCGTCGAGGAGGCCACCGGGCGGCGGCCGAGCGGGGCCGTGCGGCTCCTCGCGCATCTACGGACCGCCGGCTGGAACTTCAACCCGATCAGCCTGTACTACTGCTTCACCAGTGACGGGGCGGGCCTCGACGCCGTGGTGTTCGAGGTCACGAGCACACCGTGGGGCGAGCGACACGCCTACGTCGTCGACGCTGCGGGAGCGGACCGGGTCACAGGCGCGCGCGTCGCGAAGGCCCTCCACGTCTCGCCGTTCCTGCCGATGGACCTCGAGTACACCTTCTCCTGCGGCATCCCCGGAGCGGGTTGCACGGTCGACTTCGCGCTCCACCGCGACGACGAGCTCGTCTTCGCAGCAGGTCTGTCCTGCCGGCGTGCCGCGGCTCTCGCCCGCCGCGGGCTGCGGCGCCTGCTGCTCCGGCACCCACTGATGCCGATCGTCACCTCCGCCGAGATCTACCTGGAAGCAGCCAGGCTCGCGGCAAAGCGGGCTCCGTTCCACCGGCATCCGAGCAAGACGGCGCGCCGGGCACCGGCGGCCGGCCGCGACGACCTGCCCGGCCCACCTGCCTCGGGGCACGCAGCATGAGGTCGAAGCCATCCAAGGACGTCGAGCGCAGATGGTCCGGCCCACGGGACCTCGCCGCACGAGCGATCGTCATGGGTCTGCTCGGACGGATCCGCGACGGCGCCGTCATCGTCCGTGACGGAGACAAGCGCCATCTCTGCGGGCGGCCCGCTCCCGGTGAGCCCGTCGCCGAGGTCGTCGTGACGTCGCCTCTCGCCTGGGGCGTCGTCGCGACCGAAGGCAGCGCCGGGCTCGGTCGTGCCTGGTTCTCGGGCTGGTGGACCTGCCCGACGCTCGACGAGCTGACACTTTTCCTGCGCGTCGTCATCCGCAACCTCGACTCGATCGAGCGAGCCAGCGCCCTCGGCCAACGCCTGCGTGCCCCGCTCCACCGCCTCGTCACGCGCGCGGCGGATCGCCCGGGCAACCTGGACGTCGACCGCCGGAACGTCCGTGCCCACTACGACCTCGGCAACGAGATGTTCGCCCTGTTCCTCGACGAGTCGATGACGTACTCGGCGGGGATCTTCTCGGAGCCCTCGACGAGCCTGCACGCTGCCCAGATCGAGAAGCTCGACCGCATCTGCCGCAAGCTCGCGCTGTCGCCTGCGAACCACGTCGTCGAGATCGGGACCGGATGGGGAAGCTTCGCCATCCACGCGGCACGTCACTACGGCTGCAGGGTCACGACGACGACGATCTCGGAGAGCCAGTACGAGCTCGCGACCGCCCGCGTGAAGGAGGCGGGGCTCGACGACCTCGTCACGGTGCGACGCGACGACTATCGCAACCTGCGCGGCACCTACGACCGCCTCGTCTCGATCGAGATGGTCGAGGCACTCGACTGGCGGCACTACGACCGCTACTTCCGGACCTGCTCGGAGCTGTTGAGCTCGTCGGGGATGATGGCTCTCCAGGCGATCGTCATCGCCGACCAGCTGTTCGAGCGCGCGAAGCTCACGGAGGACTTCGTGAAGCGCTACGTGTTCCCCGGGTCGTGCATCCCCTCGGTGGCCGCCATCGTCGACTCGGTCGCCCGCACGACCGACCTCCGCCTCGTCGCCCTCGACGACATCGGCCACCACTACGCCGAGACGCTGCGCCGCTGGCGGCGCGCGTTCGCCGCGCACGAGGACGAGATCGGCGCCCTCGGCATCGACGCGACGACCCAGAGGTTGTTCGAGTTCTACCTGTGCTACTGCGAGGCGGCCTTCGCCGAGCGACGGATCGGCGACGTCCAGTGCATCTTCGTCAAGCCGGGCTGGCGGGCCGGCGGGCTCGCGCGCCCTGTCGGCTGACTCCCGCGTCGCTCGGCGGCTCACGACCCCGCGAGAGGTGCGCGAGCGATCTGCGAGGCGGTCGGCAGGCGCACGTTGCGCACGAGCCGGGCATGCTCCAACAGCCTGATCACGATCCACGAGACGTCGAGCTGCGCGTGGGAGAGCCCGTGGCGCGCCGAGCGCGGGAAGGCGTGGTGGTTGTTGTGCCATCCCTCGCCGAAGGTGAGCACGGCGACGAACCAGTTGTTGCGGCTCTCGTCGCGTGCGTCGTACGTGCGCCGCCCGAAGGTGTGGCAGATCGAGTTGACGGCGAACGTCGCGTGCTCGAAGGCGAAGATCCGCACGAGACCTGCCCACACCATGGCCTCGAGACCGCGGTCGACACTGCCGGTCAACGCGAAGCCGACCAGGAAGGGCAGGCCGATGGAGACGGCGACCCACACGAGGTAGAGCTTGTCGATCACCCGGATGACGCGGTCCTCGAACAGGTCGCGACCGTAGGCGGCGCCGCGCTCCATCCCCTTGGTCGTGAACATCCAGCCGACGTGCGCGTGCCACAGGCCGCGCACCGCACCGACGAACCCGTCGCCTGCGAGGTGCGGCGAGTGGGGGTCCCCTTCGTGGTCGGAACGGGCGTGGTGCTTGCGGTGGTCGGTGACCCACTGCGTGACAGGCCCCTGCAGGGTCATCGCACCGAGGACGGCGAGCGCGACCTTCACGGCTCCGACTGCCTCGAACGAGCGGTGCGTGAAGTAGCGGTGGTAGCCGACTGTGATCCCGAGACCCGTGAGCACGTAGAGCACGAGGCCGAGCACGAGGTCGAGCGGGCGGAACGCGACCCCCCAGAGCAGACCGGCGGCCGACAGGATGCCCGCTGCAGGGACGACGACCGCGACCAGGGTGACGACCCGGCTCACGGTCGAGGTCCTCTCGCGTACCGTCGCGACACCGAGAGCGCTGGCATCGGGGGTCGCGACCGGCGCGCCCAGGTCGACCGGAGCGCTCCCGTCGACGCGAACAGGGACGGGCTCGGGCAGCGTTCTCAGCACGCCGTCATCTTTCCATCTCCTCGGCGGCACACGCACGCGCACGCTGCGGGGCTCGCACGCAGGCCGGCTCCGGCGCCCCGGTCACGCGAGCCCGGTCAAACCGGGCCCGGTCAAATCGGGCTCGGTCAAATCGGGCTCGGCGAGCCGGCGACGACGACGGCGGAGGTGGGCCGTGTCGTCCCACCGAGCGGCTCGGCCGTCACCATGAACTTCGTCATGTTCGTGGTGACCTGCACGGGAACGTCGCTCGGTGCCCTCCCGAGCAGCCCGATCGACACGATCTGTCCCGCCACCGCCGCCCAGAGCTGGTACGTCTGGTCTGCAGGCAGCTCCGGCATCGGCCCTGTCGTGATCCAGTACGCCTGGCCGTCCGGCAGGGCGACGAGCAGCGCACGTGGCGAGCGGCCCGCGCTGCGCAGCTCGACGCTGCGGTGCTCGGGGTTCGCGACGGCGAGGGCCGCCTGCTGCGCGACGCCGTTCGTGGCGACGGCCGACCGGATGTCGGTCACCTGCGTGTCGAGGTTGCTCACCTTGACCGAGAGCAGGCCGACGACGAGGGCGAGGGCCGCGGCGAGGCCACCGAGCGCGAGCGAAGCCGCCGGGAGCCGCCGCACGCGGCGCGACGGCGCGGCAAGCGGCGCGTTGGCGCCGGCGAGCTCGCCGGCGCCTCGGGCGCCGGGCACCTCGAGGCGGACCGGACCGAGCACCGGCGGCTCCGGCTGGAGCGCGTGCTCGAGCGAGAGCTCGCCCGAGATGCGCTCCCACAGGCCCGCGGGAGCTTCGCCCCCCGCGTTGCCGAGCAATCCGGCGACCTCGCGATGAGCTGCGAGCTCGGCCCGGCAACGGGGGCACTCCTGCAGGTGGTCCTCGACGACGCGGGCCTCGCCCGGCTCGACGGCATCGAGGGCGTACGCTCCGAGCAGCTCTTCGATCTCCGCGTGGGTCACTCGTCGCCCCTTGCCCCGAGGACGGGAGCGAGCTGGGCGTGCATCTTGCCGAGTCCAGCCCTGATCCTGCTCTTCACGGTACCCTCGGGCTCTCCGAGCATCGTCGCGACCTCACGGTAGGAATGGCCACCGAAATAGGCGAGCTCGATCGCGCGGCGCTGACCCTCGGGCAGCTCGACGAGCGCGTCCCGCACGTGCTCCGCCACAGCCAGGTCGAACACCTCGTGCTCGAGGTCGTACCCGGCGGTCGCGGCCGTGCTCGCGTCCCGCGCCTCGCGCTGGCGCCGCGAGGACTCGGACCGGAGCTGGTCGACGGCACGACCGTGAGTCTGGGCAAGCAGGAAGGAGCGGAGCGAGCCACGGTCGGGGTCGAAGCGCTCCGGCGAGCTCCAGAGCCGGAGGAACACCTCCTGGACGACCTCCTCGGCGAGCGCAGCGTCCCACAGCACGCGCTTTGCAAGCCCGAACAGCGCGCCGGCGTGGCGGCGGTAGACCTCGGCGAGGGCGTCCTCGTGGTAGCGAGCGATCGCCATCACGAGGTTGGCGTCGCTCGCACCCTGCAGGTCGGTCCGCATCTCGCCAGGTGTTCGGCGCGAGGGACCCGCCGGATGATCCGTGCTCACGTCCGGCGCGATCCGGCCGGCTCAGAGGCTCCCGTCGCCGTGCCCCGAGTTGGGGGCGTCGTCGGCGTCGGGGTGCGGACCGCCCGCGCCGCCGAGCGGACCGTACTCGGCCTCGTACTGACGGAGCTGCTCGACGAGCTGCGCCGTCCGCTTCTCGTCCCCGGGCGTGCCGCGCCCGACGTGGGAGTCGAACACGATCGACCCCAGCTCGGCCAGCAAGGCATCGGCCTTGCGGCGTGCCTGGACCGCCTCGAGCTTGGCCTGGCCGACCTTGCCGGCCTCCTGCGCCTTCTCGGCGATCTGCGTGGCCTGTGCCTTGACCTTGTCCATCAAGCCCATGTCGACCTCCCCGACCCCGGCTCCGCGCACGACGCCAGGATCGGGTCCGAGCCGTCGCGCGTCGTCCGGCGTGTCACGACCGCTCAAGACTACGACACCAGCGGCACCGCGCCCGGCGACACAGGCCCGCGGACGCGCCGGCTCCGGGACCTAGGCGGCCGGTGCGCCGGCGACGCGGCCCCACTCCCCCGCCCGCACGTCGCGCGGCGTCGACCGCAGCGTCGCGTCGGGAACGACCGCAGCGACGGCCCGCTGGCGCGTGTAGTCGTGGGCGACGCCGGCGAAGAGACCGCGCCGGTACCGCACGAGGTCCTCGGGTGCGGCAGCTAGGTAGCCGAACGCGGCGAGGGCAAGCTCGATGTCGCCCGACACCGGGGCACGGCCGAAGAGCGCGGCGCGGCGCAAGGCGATCGCGAGAGCACCCGCGACGACGTCGTCGGCGTGCTCGCCCTCGGCGAGCACGAGCCGGTCCCGGAACCGCTCCGCAAGGCGCAGGGCGTAGCCCTGGTCCGGCCCCGGCACGCCCCCGCCGCGCACCAACGTCGCAGCACCCGGTCGCAGCTCACCGGGACGGCCTGCCCGCCACGACATCGGCGGGTCGAGCCGGTACGCGGGACGAACCTCGTCGTCGAGGGTGATCGGGGCAAAGCTCGGCTGGGTCATCGATCCTCCGCGGGAAGGCTAGCCGCCCCGACAGAGGCCCGGAGAAGGCCGTAGACGACCGCGTCGACAAGAGCGTGCCACGACGCTTCGATCACGTTCTCCGACACCCCGATCGTCGACCACCCGCCGTCGGGCCCGACGGTGTCGAGCAGGACGCGCGTGACGGCCCCCGTTCCCTTGGCCGAGTCGAGCACCCGGACGCGGTAGTCGGTGAGGCGGATCGCGTCGAGCTCGGGAAAGTGCGGCGCGACAGCCTGGCGCAGTGCGGCGTCGAGCGCGTTGACCGGGCCGTTGCCCTCGGCCGTCGCGACGATGCGCTCGCCTGCGATCGTGACCTTGACCGTCGCCTCCGTGACGAGCTCGCCCGCGCCCGCCCAGGGGTGGACGAGACGGCCGCGCTCGGAGCCTTCGCCGTCGATCCCGGGAGCCGACCGCCAGTCGGTGCTCACCCGGTAGGAGTCGACGACGAAGAACGCGTCGAGAGCCGTCTGGGGGTCGCCGGCAGCGGCGCGCATGAGCAGTTCGAGCGAGCCGTCGGCGACCTCGAAGTGGTAGCCGGCGTGCTCGAGCGTCTTCAGCGCGTCGAGCACGCTTGCGATCGCGGCCGAGTCGAGCTCGATGCCGAGCTCGGCCGCCTTCAGCGCGAGGGTGGAGCGGCCGGCCAGCTCGCTCACGACGAAACGGGTCCCGTTGCCCACCGAATCGGGCCGGACGTGCTCGTAGGCGTCGGAACGTCGAGCGATCGCGCTCGTATGGAGGCCGGCCTTGTGCGCGAAGGCGGCCGCCCCGACATACGGGCGCTGCGCGTCGAGGTTGACGTTGACGAGCTCGGCGATGTGACGGGCGACCGGCGTGACGAGCACGAGGCGCTCACGCGGGATCGTCTCGACGCCCATCTTCAAGCTGAGGTTGGGTATCGTCGCCGAGAGGTCCGCGTTGCCGGCCCGCTCGCCGTAGCCGTTGATGCAGCCCTGCACCTGGGTTGCGCCGTTGCGCACCGCGACGAGCGTGTTCGCCACCGCGCAGCCGCTGTCGTTGTGGAAGTGGACGCCGATGGTCGCGGACGTTGCCGCCCGGACCGCGGCAGTCACGAGCTCGACCTGGTCGGGGAGTGTCCCGCCGTTGGTGTCGCAGAGCACGAGCGCCTCGGCGCCCGCTGCCTCGGCGGCGTCGAGGATGCGCAGAGCGAACGACGGGTCGCGCAGGTAGCCGTCGAAGAAGTGCTCTGCGTCGAGAAAGACACGCCGGCCCTCGGACCGCAGGTAGGCGACGGAGTCCGCGACCATCGCGACGGCCTCGTCGAGCGAGGTGCGCAATGCCTCGACGACGTGCAGGTCGGAGGACTTCGCGACGATGCACACCGCCTCGGTCCCCGCATCCACGAGATGTCGCAGGGTCGCATCGTCTGCGGCGCGGGTGCCGGGCCGGCGGGTCGAGCCGAAGGCGACGAGCGTCGCGGAGCCCAGCTTGAGCTCGTCGACGGCCCGCGCGAAGAACTCCTCGTCCTTCGGGTTCGCCCCGGGCCAACCCCCTTCGATGTACGCGACACCGAGGTGGTCGAGCTGCTCGGCCACCCGTAGCTTGTCCTCGACGCTGAGCGAGATGCCTTCTTGCTGCGAGCCGTCGCGAAGCGTCGTGTCGTAGACCTCGACCGACGCCGGCAGCGCCACGTCGCGGTGGCCGAGGTGCGCTCCGGCTCCGGCTCCGGCTCCGGCTCCGGCTCCGGCTCCGGCTCCGGCTCCGGCGTCAGTCGACACGTTCCAGCCAGTCCTTGTAGCGGTCGACCTCGCCCCGCACGGCCGCGCTGTAGGTGTCCTGGATCGCCGTCGTGACCGGGCCGGGACCGCCGGTGCCGACGACCCGGTCGTCGACCGACGCGACCGGGACGACCTCGGCTGCGGTGCCGGTGAGGAAGACCTCGTCTGCGAGGTGCAGGTCCGCGCGTCGCAGCATCGACTCGCGCACGCCGTAGCCGAGGTCACGGGCGATCGTGCGCACCGACGCGGCCGTGATGCCCTCGAGGGCACCGACCGCGGACACCGCGGGCGTGAGCAGCTCGCCGTCTCGGACCAAGAAGACGTTCTCGCCCGTCCCCTCGGCGAGGTAGCCGTCGGTCGTGCACAGGATCGCCTCGTCGTAGCCGGCTCGCACGGCCTCGACCTTCGCGAGGGACGAGTTGATGTACATGCCCGTCGCCTTGGCCGCGGTCGGGAGGGTGCGCGGGTCGAGGCGCGCCCACGAGCTCACCTTGAGCCTGATGCCGGTGCGCATCGCCTCCTCGCCGAGGTAGACGCCCCAGGGCCACACGGCGACCGCCGTCCGCACCGTGCACGGCAAGGGGTTGAGGCCCATCTCGCCGTAGCCGAGGTACACGAGCGGGCGGATGTAGCACGCGTCGAGACCGCTCGCGGCCACTGTCGCCTTGACCGCCTCGGCGAGCTCGTCCACGCCGTACTCGACGTCCATCGCGAGCAGGCGCGCCGAGCGGAGCAGGCGCGCGAGGTGCTCGCGCAGGCGGAACACCGCCGTGCCGTCCGCCGTCGGGTACGCGCGGATCCCCTCGAACACCGCCGTCCCGTAGTGCAGGCTGTGGGTGAGGACGTGGACCGTCGCCTGGTCCCAGTCGACCAGCTCACCGTCCATCCAGATCTTGGCAGTCGGCGTGATCGGCATCGTCAGACCCTCCTTGCCACGGCGTCGCCGACGCTCGTGGTCGTCCATGCCGTGCGGTCCACGGCCATCTCGTCCTGGATCGCCAGGACAGCTTGCTCCACGCGTGCCGCCGCCTCGGCCTCGCCGAGGTGGTCGAGCATCATGGCCGCGGAGCGGATCGCCGCGAGGGGGTTGGCCGTGCCGGTGCCGGCGATGTCGTGCGCGGCGCCGTGCACCGGCTCGAAGAGCGACGGCCCCGTGCGGGCCGGGTTGAGATTGGCGGAGGCCGCCAAACCGATCCCGCCCGTGACGGCCCCCGCGAGGTCGGTCAGGATGTCGCCGAAGAGGTTGTCCGTCACGATGACGTCGTAGCGCCGCGCGTCGGTGGCGATGTAGATGCTTGCCGCGTCGACGTGGTTGTACGCCGTCGTGACGCCCGGGTGCTCGGCCGCGACGGCGTCGAACGCTCGCTGCCACAAGTCGCCCGAGAAGGTCAGGACGTTCGTCTTGTGCACGAGGGTGACCTCGTGGCGCGCCCGCCGCTCGGCAAGCTCGAACGCGAAGCGGACGCACCGCTCGACGCCGTGGCGCGTGTTGACGGACCCCTGGGTCGCGACCTCGAACGGCGTCCCGCGACGGAGCTGCCCGCCCTCACCTGCGTAGGGACCCTCGGTGTTCTCGCGGACGACGACGAAGTCCGCACCCTCGGCGATCGAGCCGGGCGTCGCGTTGAACGGGCGGAGGTTGACGTAGAGATCGAGCTCGAAGCGCATCGCGAGCAGCAGCCCGCGCTCGAGGACGCCCGGCGGCACCGCCGTCGAGCCGATGGGCGGGCCGATCGCGCCGAGCAGGATCGCGTCGTTCGCCCGTAGCTCGGCGAGCACGCTCGCAGGCAGGACGTCGCCTGTGCGCACGTAGCGATCGGCCCCGAGGTCGTAGCTCGTCGTCGAGAGCGCGACCCCTGCCGCGTCGACGACCTTCAGGGCCTCCGCGACGACCTCGGGGCCGATCCCGTCCCCGCCGATCACCCCAACGTCGTACGCGCCCACCTCGACCTCGTCCCTGCGGGCACGACACCCGCTTGCTCGACCGCCTCCGCCACCACACCCGGCCCCGATCCGCCCGCTCGAGCGCCCGAGCGTCGCCGCGCCCCGGCGAAGAACCCGGGCGGCCCCGGCGACGCCACACAGCAGCGCCACAAGCACAGCAGCACCACGCAGCAAAAAGGCCGCCCACCAGGTGGACGGCCGCGACGCACTCCCGATCGGGCGCGTCGTCTAGGTAATTACGATCTCGCCGGAGAACTGCACGAGCCCATTGTCGCGGTGGTGGCTGCCCGCGTCAACTCGTGCGCCTGTCCCGACGTGGGTCGCTCGACCTGCCGACGGGCGCGCGGCCGCGGGGCGCGCGATCATGGTCGGGTGAGCGACGCTGCATTCGAGCGGCACCGGCGGGACCTGCGAGCGTCCCATGCCGACCGCGAACGCGCCGTCGACTTCATCCGCAACCAGGCAGCAGAGGGGCGGCTCACGACCGAGGAGCTCGCCGACCGGGTCGGTGCGGCGTTGACAGCCGTGACGCTGGGCGAGCTCGACGACCTCGTCGCCGACTTGCCGCCCGAGGCGCCGCCCGCACCCGAGTGGGACATGTCGCCGCGTGCCGGCTACCGCCAGCAGGGCGCTCCCGGCGCGCTGCGTGCCCTGCGCTTCGCCGCGCTCGGCCTGCTCGTCGCGAGCATCGGTGCTCCCGGGCACGTCGGCTCCGTGCTGTTCCTCGTCTGGCTCACGATGATGGTGCTGGTCCAGCTGACGAGGAGGTCGGCACGCCGCCGCCGCGCCGTCGAGAGCCCCTACGTCGCGCCACCGCGACCGATCAGGACCTCGCTGTACCCGCCACTTGCCGAGTGGCACCCGCCGGGCCCCGAGGACGTCGTGTGGCGCAGCGGTCCGGGTGTGCCCGACGGCGGCGAGGGATCGGCCGACTGAGCGCAGGGCACCCGGCCCGGCGCGCTCGCGACGGTCCACGTGCCGAGCGGGTACCCTCTGGCCGATGACCGAGACGCACCTGACCGCCGAGACCCATGCCCGTCTCGTCGCGGAGCTCGAGGACCTGACGACCCGAGGTCGAGTCGAGATCGCTCGCCAGATCGAGGCGGCCCGCGCGCTCGGCGACCTGTCGGAGAACGGCGACTACCACGCCGCGAAGGACGCGCAGGGCAAGATGGAGGCGCGCGTGCGCCAGCTCCAGGCGATGCTCGAGTCTGCCGTCATCGTCGACCCCGGCGCGTCGGGCGACGGCACGGTCGCGACGGGCAGCGTCGTCGGCATCCGCTACGAGGGTGACGAGGACGTCGAGCGCTATCTCGTCGGCTCGATCGAGGAGCACAGGGAGGACGTCTCGGTGATCTCCCCCCGATCGCCGCTCGGCCAGGCCCTGCTCGGTCAGGCCGTCGGCGCCCACGTCGAGTACGACGCCCCCAACGGCCGGCTGCGCGTCGAGATCGTCACCGTCGACTGAGGAGCTGGCATGCCCCGCACGCTTGTCGAGAAGATCTGGGACAACCACGTCGTCCACGCTGGCGACAAGGAGTCCGAGCCCGACCTTCTCTACATCGACCTCCACCTCGTCCACGAGGTGACGTCCCCGCAGGCGTTCGAGGGGCTGCGGCTCTCGCACCGCCGTGTCCGGCGGCCCGACCTCACCGTGGCGACCGCCGACCACAACGTGCCGACGACCGACATCGACAAGCCTGTCGCCGACGAGGTGTCGCGACGCCAGCTCGAGGCCCTCGACGCCAACTGCGCGGAGTTCGGCATCGAGGTCTTCCCGATGGGCCACGCCGACCAGGGCATCGTCCACGTCATCGGCCCCGAGCAGGGGCTCACCGAGCCCGGGATGACGATCGTGTGCGGCGACAGCCACACGTCCACCCATGGCGCGTTCGGCGCGCTCGCGTTCGGCATCGGCACCTCCGAGGTCGAGCACGTCCTCGCCACCCAGACACTGCCCCAGCGCCGCCCGAAGACGATGGCCGTCGAGGTCGAGGGAACGCTGCCCGAGGGCGTCAGCGCGAAGGACGTCGTCCTCGCGATCGTCGGTCGCCTCGGCACCGGCGGGGGGATCGGCCACGTGATCGAGTACCGTGGGTCCGCGATCCGGTCGCTGTCCATGGAAGGGCGGATGACGGTCTGCAACATGTCCATCGAGGCCGGTGCCCGCGCGGGGCTCGTCGCCCCCGACGACGTCACGTTCGCCTACCTCGAGGGCCGCCGGCACGCGCCGACGGGCGCGGCGTTCGCCGACGCGGTCGAGCAGTGGCGCTCGCTCGTGACCGACGACGGAGCGCGCTTCGACACGACGGTCGAGATCGATGCCTCCACGCTGCGGCCCCACGTGACCTGGGGGACGAACCCCGGTCAGGTGGTCACGATCGACGATGTCGTGCCGCATCCTGCGGGAGCTGCGGACGCCGCGTCGCGGGAGTCGATCGAGCGTGCGCTTGCCTACATGGGCCTCGAGCCAGGTACGCCGATCCGGGACATCAAGGTCGACACGGTCTTCCTCGGCTCGTGCACGAACTCGCGGATCGAGGACCTCCGGGCCGCTGCGGCTGTCCTCGACGGTCGCCACGTCGCCCCGGGACTACGCGCTCTCGCCGTGCCGGGCTCGCGGCGCGTGCGCACCCAGGCGGAGCAGGAAGGGCTCGACAAGGTGTTCCTCGCGGCCGGCTTCGAGTGGCGTGAGCCCGGATGCTCGATGTGCCTCGCGATGAACCCCGACAAGCTCGCCCCCGGCGAGCGGTGCGCGTCGACCTCGAACCGCAACTTCGAGGGGCGCCAGGGTCGAGGCGGCCGGACCCACCTCGTGTCGCCCGCAATCGCGGCGGCGACAGCGGTCGCCGGGCACTTCGCATCCCCGGACTCGCTCGACCACTAGACGCGCCCGAGAGGACAGGCCATGGAACCCGTGCACATCGTCACAGGACGGGCGGTCCCGCTCGACCGGTCGGACGTCGACACCGACCAGATCATCCCGAGCGACTGGCTCAAGCGGATCGAGCGGACGGGCTTCGGGGTCGGGTTGTTCGCGGAGTGGCGGGACGACCGTGACTTCGTGCTCAACCGCCCCGAGCACGCCGGTGCGACGATCCTCGTCGCCGGGCCGAACTTCGGTGTCGGCTCGTCGCGCGAGCACGCCGTGTGGGCACTCGTCGACTATGGCTTCGCCGTCGTCGTCTCGCCGCGCTTCGGCGACATCTTCAAGAACAACTCGACGCGGTCCGGGCTCGTCCCCGCCGAGGTCAGCGCCGCGGACGGGCGCCGGCTCCTCGATGCCGTCACGGCCGACCCGTCGCTCGACGTGACGGTCGACGTGGAGCGCAAGGTGATCGAAGTGCCCGGCGCGGGCATCACGGTGCCGTTCTCGCTCGACGACGCTGCGCGCGAGCGCCTGCTGCTCGGCCTCGACGACATCGGCGTCACCTTGACCCATGCCGCGGAGATCGACCGCTTCGAGTCCTCCCGACCGGCCTGGCTCCCGGCGATCGCGGTCTGACCTCGTCCGTACGGCCCGGACGCGAGCCGTACGGGGACGCGCTCAACCGAGATCGGCACGCCGCCGTCGGTTGACGGCGGACACGACGGCCTTCAAGCTCGCCGTCAAGATGCTCGGGTCCATGCCGACGCCCCAGCGTGTCCGGCTGCTGCCGTCGGTCGTCTCCACGTAGGCAACGGCCCGCGCACCTGCCCCGGCAGTCACCGCGTGCTCGCTGTAGTCGACGACGTCGAGGTCGATCCCGAGACCGTCGCGCAGCCCCGCGACGAACGCTGCGATCGGGCCGTTGCCCTCCCCGGAGATCGTCACGGCGCGGCCGTCGACGACGAGCTCGGCGGTCACCTTGTCCCGGTCGCCCGAGGCGGCCGACTCGTGGCGCACGAGCTGCACGGGACCGTCCTCGAGGTACTCGGAGGAGAACACGTCCCACATCTCGGCCGGCGAGATCTCGGTGCCGGTGTCCTCGGTGACGTGCTGGATGGCATGGGAGAACTCGATCTGCAGCCGGCGCGGCAGCACCATCTGGTGCTCGGACTCCATGATGTAGGCGACCCCTCCCTTGCCGGACTGCGAGTTCACACGGATGACCGCCTCGTAGCTGCGGCCGACGTGGTGCGGGTCGATCGGGAGGTAGGGCACCTCCCAGCGCTCGTAGTCCGCGCCGAGCGCCGCGATGCCCTTCTTGATCGCGTCCTGGTGCGAACCGGAGAACGCCGTGTAGACGAGGTCCCCGACGTAGGGATGGCGAGGATGCACCGGAAGCCGGTTGCAGTACTCGGCCACCCGCCTGAGCTCGTCGATGTCGGACAGGTCGAGGCGCGGGTCGACGCCTTGGGAGAAGAGGTTGAGCGCGAGGGTCACCACGTCGACGTTGCCCGTGCGCTCGCCGTTGCCGAACAGGCATCCCTCGACGCGATCCGCTCCGGCCATCACCCCGAGCTCGGCGGCTGCGACCGCGCAGCCGCGGTCGTTGTGCGGGTGCAGGCTCAACACGACCGCGTCGCGGCGCGGGAGGTTGCGGTGGACGTACTCGATCAGGTCCGCGTAGACGTTCGGCGTCGACATCTCCACCGTCGCCGGGAGGTTGAGGACGATGGGGTGCTCCACGGTCGGCTCGACGACGTCCATCACGGCCGAGCAGATCTCGATCGAGTAGTCGACCTCGGTCCCCGTGAAGGACTCCGGGCTGTACTCGTAGCGCAGCGACGTCCCGGGGAGCCTGTCCTCGAGCTCCCTGCACAGGCGCGCGGCGTCGACGGCGATCCGGGTGATGCCGGCCTTGTCCAAGCCGAACACGACCCGCCGCTGGAGGACCGACGTCGAGTTGTAGAAGTGGACGATGGCCTGATGCGCGCCACGCAGGCACTCATAGGTCCGCTCGATCAGCTCGGCCCTGCACTGGACGAGGACCTGGATCGTCACATCCTCGGGGACGAGGTCCTCCTCGATCAGGAGGCGGACGAAG
>DAHWHN010000020.1 GCA_027335685.1 Acidimicrobiaceae bacterium | reverse complement strand
GAAGAGCCGTCGAAGGTCGACGCGCAGATCGCCGGGCTCGCTCGCTGGATCGCATCGGGTCTCGTGCGGCTCGCCGATCTCGAGCTCGCCTGCCTTCCGGCCGACGATCCCGACGACGGGTCCTGAGGCCCGGAGCAGCCTGGGCGATCCGCCATCCGGAACGCGCCCGCCGGCGTCGGGCTCCGTCGGGCACGACGGCAACGGCCACCGCGTCCGAACCCGCTGTCGAGCTCAACGATCGCCGAGCACCTCCAGCAGGCCGGCCTCGTCTGCGAGCTCGGCCAGCGACACCTCCGGCCGAGCGCCGATGTGCGAGATCACCTCGGCGGCCGCGAGCGACCCGAGCGACGCCGCTCCGGCGAGGTCGGCGCCGTGGGTGACGCCGAAGCAGAACCCCGCGGCGAACAGGTCGCCGGCTCCCGTGCGGTCGACGGGGTGGGCGACGGGGAACGCGGGAACCTCCGCGATGCCCTCGCCACTCCCGACCAGGGCGCCGGCGGGTCCGCACGTCGCGACGACGACGAGCCCGGGCCGGCTCAGCGACTCGAGCGCGTGCCCGACGCTCGCCGACCCCGAGAGCGCGAGCACCTCCGACTCGTTCGCGAAGACGAAGTCGACGCCGCCTGAAACAAGGGCGTGCAAGGTCGCCCGATGGCGCTCGACGAGCACCGCGTCGGCCAGCCCGACTGCAAGGGCCGTGCCGCCCGCTCGCGTCGCGCCGAGGATCGTCTCGACGATCGCCTCGGCGTCAGGCAGGTCCAGCAGGTAGCCGTCGAAGTAGACGAGCGACGCAGCCTCGAGGACCTTGGTGTCGATCCCGCTTCGGTCCAGGCGACCTCCCGCGCCGAGCGCGGTCGCCATCGTGCGCTCGGCGTCCGGCGTGATGACGACGAAGCAGCGGCCCGTCGCCGCGTCGGCGTCGGCCGGATCGAGCGGCAGGCGCTCGAGGACGGCAGCCACGCCGGCAGCCTCGAGGTCGGCGGCGTAGCGGTCCCCGAGCTCGTCGCACGCGACCGCGCCGACAAACACAGGGCTCCCGCCGAACGACGCGATGCCGACCGCCGTGTTCGTCACCGTCCCTCCGGGAACCTGCCGGACTCCCTCGAGCCGACTGCCGATCCGCATGGTCGTCGCGACGTCGACGAGGGTCATCGCGCCGGGGACGAGACCCAGCTCGCCGAGCACGGCGTAGTCGGCAAAGGCGAGGTGGTCCATGAGCGCGTTGCCGACGCAGGCGACGTCGTAGCGTCGGCGGGCGCCGGGGCGCGACGAGCTCGACGCGTCGGCGCTGTCCACGCAGCGAGCGTAGCGCCACGCGAGGTGGCACCTGCCGGGCGCTAGGGTGGCTCGTCGGGCGCAGTGCGACGCGAAGGCCGCAGGACGGGCGGCAGGCGCAGCGTCGGCACCCGAGCGGGGGCACTCGCAACGGATCCCGGCGCACGGCCCGTCACGGTGGGTGCCGGAAGGCGGCGGGGTGACGAGCGGAGACGGTCGGGAGTTCGGCAGCAGGCGAGGGACGCAGCGTGGTGGGTCGATGAGCACCGACGACGAGGGTGTGCGACGAGACGTCACGACGTCGAGCGCGCGAGCAGACGGCGCGCCCGACCGGCCCGGGAATGCCGCGACCACGCTTCCCGCAGGCACCGGAGCCGGAGCCGGTGCCATCGCCGACGTCGCCCGATCCGAGACGGCACTGCGCCGGTTCCTCTTCGGCCTGCCCGGCGTCGACCAGGTCGGCGCGGAGTCGCGCGCGGCCGCGCTCGCCACGAGGTCCATCAAGGCCGGCGCCAAGCTCTGGGCCATCGAGACCGCGATCTCGATGGTCGACCTCACGACGCTCGAGGGGGCGGACACGCCGGGCAAGGTCACCGCCCTCTGCGCCAAGGCACGTCGGCCCGACCCGGCAGATCCGACCGTGCCCGGCGTCGCAGCCGTGTGCGTCTACCCCGACCTGGTCGCGACGGCCAAGCGCGCGCTCCACGGCTCGCCGGTGGCGGTCGCCTCGGTCGCGACGGCGTTCCCGTCCGGGCGCGCCGGGCTCGCCGTGAAGCTCGCCGACGTGCGTGACGCCGTCGCAGCCGGAGCCGACGAGGTCGACATGGTCATCGACCGCGGGGCGTTTCTGTCCGGGCGCTACGGGTTCGTCCTCGACGAGGTCCGCGCGGTGAAGAGCGCCTGCGGCAGGGCGCATCTCAAGGTGATCCTCGAGACCGGCGAGCTCGCGACCTACGACAACGTCCGCCGGGCGTCGTGGATCGCGATGCTCGGCGGAGCGGACTTCGTGAAGACCTCGACCGGCAAGGTGAGCCCGGCGGCGACCCTGCCGGTCGCCCTCGTCATGCTCGAAGCCGTGCGCGACTTCGCAGCCTCGGGTGGCCCGCGCGTCGGCGTGAAGGTGGCCGGCGGTATCCGCACGACGAAAGACGCCATCCGCTACCTCGTCCTCGTGAACGAGACGGTGGGCGACGACTGGCTCGACCCTGCACGCTTCCGCTTCGGTGCGTCGAGCCTGCTCAACGACCTCTTGATGCAGCGCTCGACGCAGCGCAGCGGTGCCTACGCGGGCGCCGACGACTTCAGCCTGGAGTGACCGATGCCCAGCTCGCTCTTCACCTACGCCCCGGCACCGGAGTCGCGGTCCGTCGTGACGCTGCGCCCGCGCTACGGGCTCTTCGTCGACGGCGAGTTCGTGGAGCCCCGGGACGGGTCGACGTTCACGACGGTGAGCCCGTCCTCGGAGGAGGTCCTCGCCGAGGTCGCTGCTGCCGGCCCGGGGGACGTCGACCGGGCCGTCGCCGCTGCGGCGCGCGCGCAGCGTGACACGTGGGGCCCGATGCCCGGCAAGGAGCGGGCGAAGTACCTCTTCCGCATCGCCCGCCTCATGCAGGAGCGCTCCCGCGAGCTCGCCGTGCTCGAGTCGATGGACAACGGCAAGCCGATCCGCGAGGCGCGCGACGTCGACGTCCCGCTCGCAGCCGCGCACTTCTTCTACTACGCCGGCTGGGCGGACAAGCTCGCCTACGCCGGTCTCGGACCGTCGCCTCGCCCGATCGGCGTCGCGGGCCAGATCGTCCCGTGGAACTTCCCTCTCCTCATGGCGGCCTGGAAGCTCGCACCCGCTCTCGCCGCCGGCAACACCTGCGTGCTCAAGCCCGCCGAGACGACGCCGCTCAGCGCGCTGCTCCTCGCGGAGATCGTGCAGCAGGCCGGCCTGCCACCCGGCGTCGTCAACGTCGTGACCGGAGCGGGCGACACCGGCGCCGCCCTCGTCGCGCATCCCGGCGTCGACAAGGTCGCGTTCACCGGCTCGACGGAGGTCGGCAAGGCCATCCAGCGCACGCTCGCCGGCTCGCACAAGCGCCTGACGCTCGAGCTCGGCGGCAAGGCGGCCAACGTCGTCTTCGACGACGCTCCCCTGTCCCAGGCCGTCGAAGGGATCGTCAACGGGATCTTCTTCAACCAGGGCCACGTCTGCTGCGCCGGCTCCCGACTGCTCGTGCAGGAGAGCATCGCCGACGCGGTCGTCGAGGCCCTGAAGGCGCGGCTCGAGACGCTGCGCCTCGGCGACCCGCTCGACAAGAACACCGACATCGGCGCGATCAACTCGCCCGGGCAGCTCGCGAAGATCGAGGAGCTCGCGGGCTCGGGCGAGGCCGACGGAGCGACGCGGTGGTCGCCGCGCTGCGCGCTGCCCGAGCGCGGCTACTGGTTCCCGCCGACGATCTTCACCGGCGTCGCCCCGGCGTTCCGGATCGCGCGCGAGGAGATCTTCGGCCCGGTGCTCTCCGTCCTCACCTTCCGCACCCCCGACGAAGCGGTCGCGAAGGCGAACAACACGACCTACGGCCTGTCCGCCGGGGTCTGGACCGAGAAGGGCAGCCGCATCCTCTGGATGGCCCAGCACCTGCGTGCGGGAGTGGTCTGGGCGAACACCTTCAACCGCTTCGACCCGACAAGCCCCTTCGGCGGCTACCGCGAGTCCGGCTTCGGACGCGAGGGCGGCCGCCACGGCCTGGAGGCGTACCTCGATGCCTGACATGCCCACGACCGAGCCCGCCGGTCCCGGCGCCCCGCCGACGGCGCCCCAACCCGTGCCGCCGGTGACCCGGGAGCACCCGCGCCTTGCGGTGCAGAAGACCTACAAGCTCTACGTCGGCGGCGCGTTCCCGCGGTCGGAGTCCGGGCGCTCCTACGCCGTCCACGCCGCCGGCGGCGCGCACCTCGCGAACGCAGCCCACGCCTCGCGCAAGGACGTGCGCGACGCCGTCGCCGCGGCGAGAAGGGCCTGCGCGCGCTGGAGCGCTGCGACGGCGTACAACCGGGGACAGGTCCTCTACCGCGTCGCGGAGATGCTCGAGGACCGGCGCGAGCAGTTCGCCGAGCTCGTCGCGGCAGGTGAAGGGGTCGCGCACCATGCGGCGCTCGCCGCGGTGGACGCGGCCGTCGACCGCTGGGTCTGGTACGCGGGCTGGGCCGACAAGATCGCCCAGATCGCCGGCTCGTCGAACCCGGTTGCCGGACCGTACTTCAACTTCTCGCTTCCCGAGCCCACAGGCGTCGTCGGCGTCGTCGCTCCCCAGGAGTCCTCGCTGCTCGGGCTCGTCAGCGTGCTCGCGCCGGTCCTCACCTCCGGCAACGCCGCCGTCGTCGTCGCGAGCGAGCTGCGCCCGCTGCCGGCCGTGGCCCTCGCCGAGGTCCTCGCGACGTCCGACCTGCCCGGCGGGGTGGCGAACATCCTCACGGGCAGGACGGCCGAGCTCGCCCCGGTTCTCGCGCGGCACCGGGACGTCGACGCTCTCGACCTGGCGGGAGCGTCCGCGGAGATCGCAGTCGAGCTCGAGCAGGCGGCCGCCGACAACGTCAAGCGCGTGCTGCGACGGGACCCGGCCGAGCACGGCTGGGACGGCGAGCCGACGCCACGCCGCATGCTCGCGTTCGTCGAGACCAAGACCGTGTGGCACCCGATCGGCGTCTGAGGCCGGGGCGCGGAAGGAGAGGCGAGATGGCGCTCACCGTCGTCGACCATCCGCTCGCGCGGGCACTGCTCACGTCGCTGCGGGACAGCACGACGCCACCGCCGCTGTTCCGACTGATCGCGAAGAGGCTCGCCACCGTCTTGTGCATCGAGGCGACGCGGTCCGTCCCGACGAGCGACACGACAGTCGACACCCCGTTGTCGCAGACCACCGGCACGCGGCTCGGCCCGCTCGTCGCGGTGCCGATCCTGCGCGCGGGCCTCGGCATGCTCGAAGCCGTCACCGAGCTGTTCCCCGACGTCACGGTCGGCTACCTCGGCCTCGAGCGGGACCACGCGACTTTCGAGCCGTCGTTCTACTACTCGAAGCTCCCGCCGCTCGACGGCAGGACCGCCCTGCTGCTCGACCCGATGCTCGCGACGGGCGGGTCGGCCTCCGCCGCGTGCAGCGCCCTCGAGGCGGCCGGGGCCGCACACGTCACCCTGCTCTCGGTGGTAGCCGCGCCCGAGGGCATCGCGCACCTCGAGTCCCGGCACCCGGCCGTCGACATCGTCACCGCGTCGGTCGACGCGGGGCTCAACGCAAGCGCCTACATCGTGCCGGGCCTCGGCGACTTCGGCGACCGGCTGTTCGGCACGTGAGCCCGGCGGGGCCCTCCGCGACCCCGAGCGCGTCGCCGGCCGGCGTCAGGCCGGCGTCCCGACGAGCGCAGGGATGACCTCGCTCGCGTAGGCCTCGAGGGTCTCTTCCTTCGCGTCGTGCATGAGGTAGACGGCGAACTGGTCGACGCCGAGCGACGCGAGCTCCGCGAGCCTCTCGAGGTGCGCCTTTGCAGGGCCGAGCAGGCAGAAGCGATCGACGACCTCGTCGGGGACGAAGTCGGTCGACGGGTTGCCCGCCTTCCCGTGGTGCGCGTAGTCGTAGGCGGGTCGGGCCGCGACGTAGTCGGTCAAGGCCTGGGGCACCGCGCCCGATCGGGCGCCGTAGCGCTCGACGAGGTCTGCGACGTGGTTGCCGACCATGCCGCCGAACCAGCGCACCTGGTCTCGCTGGTGCGCGAGGTGGTCCCCGACATAGGCAGGAGCCGCCGCCACGACGCTGAAGGGCTCGTCTGCGCGCGCCGAGCCCGATCGCGCCTCCCGAGCCAGGCGCGCCGACCACTCGACGAGGTAGGGGTCGGCGAGCTGGAGGATCACCCCGTCGGCGTCCGCTCCGGCGAGCGCCAGCGCCCTCGGCCCGTAGGCGGCCATGAGGACGTCGAGGGAGCCGTCTCGGACCCAGGGGATCTGCACCTCGCGCCCGCGGTAGGCGATCGTCTTGCCGGTCGCGAGGCCCTTGATGACCGCCATCGCGTCCCCCAGCGTGGCAAGGGTCGCCGGGTTGCCGCCGAGCACCCGCACGGCCGAGTCGCCCCGCCCGATGCCGCAGACGGTCCGGTTGCCGAACATCTCGTTGAGCGTGGCGAACAACGACGCCGTCACCGCCCAGTCGCGCGAGAGCGGGTTCGTGACCATCGGGCCGACGCGCACCCGCTGCGTCGCCGCGAGGATCTGGGAGTAGACGACGAACGGCTCCTGCCAGAGCACCGGCGAGTCGAAGGTCCAGACGTAGTCGAAGCCTGCCTGCTCGGCGAGGACCGCGAGCTCGACGACCCGCCGCGCGGGAGGATCGGTCTGCAGCACGACACCGAGGTTCACCTTCGTCCTCCCACGCAGCCGTCTAGAGCAGGTACTGGTTCAGCCCGCGGGCGACGAAGCGGCCGTCTCCCCGGGCGCCGGTGTACCGGCCTCCCGAGACCACGACGCGCCCGCGCGCCACGACCGTGTCCACGCCGCCGGTGATCTCGAACCCCTCGTAGGCCGAGTAGTCGACGGCCATGTGGTGGCTCTCGGCCGACAGCGTCTGACGCCGGCGCGGATCGTAGACCACGAGGTCGGCGTCGGCACCGGGCGCGACGACGCCTTTGCGCGGGTAGAGACCGAACATCCTCGCCGGCGTCGTCGAGGTCACCTCGACCCACCGCTCGAGCGTGATCTCCTTGCGCACGACCCCTTGGAAGATGAGGTCCATGCGGTGCTCGACCCCGGGGATCCCGTTCGGGATCTTCGAGAAGTCCTCACGGCCCAGCTCCTTCTGCTCCTTGAAGCAGAACGGGCAGTGGTCGGTCGAGACGACGCTCAGGTCGTTCGTCCGCAGCCCGCGCCAGAGCGCGTCGTGGTGGTGGCGAGCTCGCAGGGGCGGCGAGCACACGTACTTCGCGCCCTCGAAGCCGTCGCGCGCCATGTCCTCGTCCGAGAGGAACAGGTACTGCGGGCAGGTCTCGGCGAAGGCGTTCTGGCCACGGTCGCGCGCGGCCACCACCTCCTCGAGCGCCCCGGACGCGCTGAGGTGCACGACGTAGAGCGGCGCGCCGGTCACGCGGGCGAGCTCGACGGCGCGGTGCGTGGCCTCGGCCTCGAGGCGCTCGGGGCGTGTGAGGCCGTGGAACCGCGGGGCGGTGTCGCCGCGCGCCAGCGCCTCGTCGACCAAGACGTCGATCGCGATGCCGTTCTCCGCGTGCATCATGATCGTCGAGCCGCCCGCCGCCGCGCGCTGCATCGCCAGCACGATGTCGCCGTCGGTCGAGTAGAACACGCCCGGATAGGCCATGAAGAGCTTGAAGCTCGTCACGCCTTCGGCGACCAGGTCGTCCATCTCCGCGAGCGACTGGTCGTTGACGTCGGACAAGATCATGTGGAACCCGTAGTCGACTGCGCACTGCCCGTCGGCCTTCGCGAACCAGGCGTCGAGGCTCCGGCGCAGCGACTCGCCGCGCCGCTGGATAGCGAAGTCGGCGATCGTGGTCGTGCCGCCGAACGCCGCCGCCCTCGTGCCGGTCTCGAAGGTATCGCTCGCGCGCGTCCCACCGAAGGGCATCTCCATGTGGGTGTGGGCGTCGACGCCGCCCGGGACGACGAGCTTGCCCGTCGCGTCGACAACCAGGTCGGCACCCTCGGCGATCGACTCCGCGAGCTGCGTGCCCGGCTCGACGACGGCGACGATGCGCTCGCCCTCGACGAGGACCTCGGCCGGTGCGGAACCGGTCGCGCTCACGACGACACCCCCGGCGATCAGCGTTTGCATCCACGTCCCTCCTCGTCGCGATCCGATCCGGCCGGGCCGGCCGGGATGCCGTCCGTCGGCTGCCGCGACCCTCTCAGGGCACGACGAGCGGACCGTAGGCCTGGGGGTTGCGGTCCCGGTAGAACGCCCAGGTGTCGCGGACCTCCGCGAGCACCCCCATGTCGAGGTCGCGCACGACAACGGCGTCCTCGCCGTCCGGCGCGACGTCACCCACGAGCCGGCCACGCGGGTCGACGAAGTACGAGCTGCCGTAGAAGTCGTCGTCGCCGAGCGGCTCGACCCCGACGCGGTTGATAGCGCCGACGAAGTACTCGTTCGCCACCGCCGCGGCAGGCTGCTCGAGCTGCCAGAGGTACTTCGACAGTCCCCGGCTCGTCGCCGACGGGTTGAACACGATGCGCGCACCCGCCAGGCCGAGTGCCCGCCAGCCCTCGGGGAAGTGCCGGTCGTAGCAGATGTAGACCCCGATCGTGCCGACCGCGGTCTGGAAGACCGGGTAGCCGAGGTTGCCCGGTCGGAAGTAGAACTTCTCCCAGAACCCCCGCACCTGGGGGATGTGCGTCTTGCGGTACTTGCCGAGGTACGTGCCGTCTGCGTCGACCACGAACGCCGTGTTGTAGTAGACGCCCGGCTGCTCCTGCTCGTAGACGGGCACGACGAGCACCATGGCCGTCTCGCGGGCGAGGTCGCACATCACGCCGGTCGTCTCGCCCCCGGGGACGATCTCGGTGTAGGCGTAGTACTGCGGATCCTGGACCTGGCAGAAGTACGGGCCGTAGAACAGCTCCTGGAAGCAGAGAACCTGCGCCCCGTCGCTCGCCGCCCGACGGGCCATCTCGACGGCCGCGTCGACCATCGACTGCTTGCTGCCGGTCCAACGGCTCTGCACGAGAGCGGCCCGGACGACCTCAGACATGCTCCACTGCCTCCCGTGACGCCGCGACCTCGACGGCTGCGAACCCGAGCTCACATCTTCCGGGCCTGCACCGCGTGGATCAAGCTACAAGGTGTCGCGAGATCGCCGTCAAGTGATACGTCGTGCGCCGCGCCGCGTCCGCTCGGCCCGGGTGGACGTCGCGCATCCCGCAGTAGAGTCCGTCCGTGACGACGACGAGCACGAGCGACCCGTACGACCTGGCCCGCGAGGCGGCACTCGAGATCGGCCGGCGCACCGGCGTCGCCTCCCACGACGTCGCGATCGTGCTCGGTTCGGGGTGGCAGGATGCTGCAGCATCTCTTGGCACGACGCGTGCGGTGATCGCCTCGCAGGAGATCCCGGGCTTCGCCGCCCCGAGCGTCCCGGGGCACCACGGCGAGATCCGCTCGATGCGCGTCGGCGACCACGACGTCCTCGTCCTGCTCGGCCGCGTCCACCTCTACGAAGGACGAACGCCCGCAGAGGTCGTCCACCCGATCCGCGCGGTCGTCGGCGCCGGGGCGACGACGGTCGTGCTGACAAATGCCGCGGGGGGCCTCGACCCGGCCATGCGCCCGGGCGACGCGGTGCTCGTCCGGGACCACCTCAACTTGACCGCGGCCTCCCCGCTCTCGGGTCCGGCACCGCCCGCGGGCACCGCCCCGAGGTTCGCAGACCTGACCGACCTGTACGCGGCGCGCCTGCGCTCGCTCGCCCGGTCCGTCGACCCCGCGCTACGCGACGGCGTCTACGCAGGCCTCGTCGGCCCGCACTACGAGACGCCGGCCGAGGTCGCGATGCTCCGCGGGCTCGGAGCCGACCTCGTCGGCATGTCGACGGTCCTCGAGGCGATCGCCGCCCGCCATCTCGGCGCTGCGGTCCTCGGGATCTCCCTCGTCACGAACCTCGCTGCGGGCGTGAGCCCGACGCCGCTCGACCACGCCGAGGTGCTGGCGGCCGGAGCGGCCGCGGCGCCGCGCCTCGCGTCCCTCGTCGGCGCCGTCGTCACCCGGCTGTGACCGACGCAACCGACGAGGAGCTGCGCAGCCAGGTCCGAGCCTGGATCGCGCAGGACCCGGACCCGTCGACGCGCGCAGAGCTCACGTCGCTGCTCGACAGCGGGGACATCGCGGGGCTGCGGGCACGCTTCGCGGAGCCGCTCGTGTTCGGGACGGCAGGCCTGCGCGGCCCGCTCGGCGCGGGTCCGGCGCGGATGAACCGCCTCGTCGTCCGACGCACCACCGCAGGTCTTGCGACCTGGCTCGCCGCCCAGCACGGCGCGGGCGACGGCTCGCTCGTCGTCGGGCGGGACGCCCGGCACGGCTCGGAGACCTTCGCCACGGACACCGCCGAGGTGGCGAGCCGCCAGGGCGTGACGGTCCGGGCGCTCTCGCGCCCGCTCCCGACACCGGTCACGGCCTTCGCCGTGCGCCATCTCGGCGCCGGCGCGGGCGTGATGGTGACGGCGAGCCACAACCCCGCCACGGACAATGGCTACAAGGTCTACCTCTCCGACGGCGCGCAGGTGCTCCCGCCTGTCGATGGTGCGATCGCGGAGGCCGCCGCGCATGCCGCGCGCGACGCCGTCGCCGCGGACCGTGCCGGCGAGCCGGACGGGCGCCCGTCGGGCGGGCGCACCGGTGCGCCCGTCGAGACCGTCGACGAGCCCGCGCTCCTCGGGGCCTACCGTGACGCTGCTCTCGCGTGCCTCGACAGCTCCGCTGCGCGCGAGCTCCGGGTCGTCTACACGCCCCTGCACGGCGTCGGCGGCGCCGTCGTGCCGGCCCTGTTCGCAGCAGCCGGCTTCGCGCCGCTTGCGACCGTCGCCGAGCAGGCCGCGCCCGACCCCGACTTCCCGACCGTCGCGTTTCCCAACCCCGAGGAGCCGGGCGCGCTCGACCTCGCGGTGGCGCTCGCCCGCGAGCGCCAGGCGGACATCGTCCTCGCGAACGACCCCGACGCAGACCGCCTCGCGGTGGCCGTCCCGCTCCCCGACGGCAGCTGGCGGATGCTCTCGGGCAACGAGGTCGGCGCGATCCTCGGCGAGCACCTCATCGCGAGCACGAAGGGAGACGATCGCCTCGTCGCGACGACGATCGTCTCCTCGACGCTGCTCGCCTCGCTCGCCCGCGAGGCCGGCGTCGCGTACCGGGAGACCTTGACCGGCTTCAAGTGGATCGCGCGTGCCGCTGCGGCCGTTCCGGGCAAGCGCCTGCTGTTCGGCTACGAGGAGGCGCTCGGCTACGCGGTCACCGACGCCGTTGCCGACAAGGACGGGATGACGGCGGCGCTCGTCGTCGCCGAGCTCGCGGCACGGGCCAAGGCGGACGGGACCACGCTGCTCGACCGCCTCGATGCGATCGAGGCGCGACTCGGCGTCCACGCGACGGCGCAGTGGTCGCTCCGCCTCGGGGGCGACGGCGCGGCGGCCGCCATGGCTGGCGTCGTCCGGCGCTGGCGGAGCGACCCGCCCGCCTCGCTCGCCGGCCTCGGCGTGACCCGCGTCGTCGACCTCGCGCTCGGCACCGGTACGCTCCCTGCGACCGATGCCGTCGTCGTCGAGATGGGCAAGACGGCTCGGGTCGTGCTCCGGCCGAGCGGCACCGAGCCGAAGCTCAAGGCCTACCTCGAGGTGCGCACGCCCCCGACCGGCGACGCCGCGCTCGCGGCGGAGCGGGCCCGCGCGAACGAGCTGCTCGCAGCCGTCCGCCGGGAGGTCGCCGCGCGCTGCTCCCCGGACTGACCGGGGCCGGTCCCCTCAGCTGCTCGTCGGGAACGCGAGGGCGCTCGACGCCGGCCCGTCCCTCGTCCAGCGGCTCGTCACCGCCTTGGTCCGCGTGTAGAACCGCACGCCGTCGGGACCGTAGACGTGCAGGTCACCGAAGAGCGAGGCATTCCACCCACCGAAGGAGTAGTAGGCGACCGGGACCGGGATCGGGACGTTGATGCCGATCATGCCCGCCTCCGCCTCCTGCTCGAAGGTCCGCGCGGCGCGCCCGTCGTTGGTGAAGATCGCCGCGCCGTTGCCGTAGGGATTGGCCCGGATGAGCTCGAGGGCGTCGTCGAGGGTGTCGACCCGCAGCACCGACAGGACCGGGCCGAAGATCTCGTCCCGGTAGACCGACATCGAGGTCGTCACGCCGTCGAACAGCGAGGGTCCGAGGAAATAGCCCCCCGGGGCGCCGGACGTCGGGTGATGGCGGCCGTCGACGACGAGGCGCGCGCCCTCGGACGTGCCGGCGTCGAGGTAGGACGCGACGCGTTCGCGGTGCGCCGCCGTCACGAGCGGCCCCATCTCGGCGTCGGGATCGGTCGCCGGTCCGACGCGGAGCCCGGAGACGCGCGCGCGGATCTTCTCGACGAGCGCGTCCCCTGCACCGCCGACGGCGACGAGCGCCGAGACGGCCATGCAGCGCTCGCCGGCCGAGCCGTAGCCCGCGCTCACGGCGGCGTCGGCGGCCGCGTCCATGTCCGCGTCCGGCATGACGACCATGTGGTTCTTCGCGCCACCGAGCGCCTGGACCCTCTTGCCGGCCCGCGCCGCGGACTCGTAGACGTGGCGGGCAACCGGGGTCGAGCCGACGAAGCTCACCGCCGCGATGCCGGGATGGCCGAGGAGCGCGTCGACCGCCGTCGCGTCGCCGTGGACGACGTTGACGATCCCCGGCGGCAGGCCGGACTCCGCGAACAGCTCGGCGAGGCGGACCGACGCGGACGGGTCCTTCTCCGACGGCTTCAGCACGAACGCGTTGCCCGCCGCGATCGCGATCGGGAACATCCACAGCGGCACCATCGCCGGGAAGTTGAACGGCGTGATCCCTGCGACGACGCCGAGGGGCTGGCGCACCGAGTAGGCGTCGACACGCGTCGACACGTTCTCCGAGTACTCCCCTTTCACGAGCTGGGCGATGCCGCAGGCCACCTCGACGACCTCGATGCCCCGGCTCACCTCGCCGGCAGCGTCGGCGTGCACCTTGCCGTGCTCGCTGCTCACGAGCTCCGCGATCTCGTCACGGTGCGCGACGAGCGCGTTGCGGTAGCGGTAGAGGACCTCGGTCCGACGGGCGAGCGACGTGGCGCGCCAGCCCGGGAACGCGGCCTGCGCGCTCGCCACGACGGCGTCGACGTCGGCGCTCGTCGCGAAGTCGACGACGCCCGTCCGCTCGCCCGTCGCCGGGTCGAACACCTCGCCTTGGCGAGCTCCGACGCCGTCGACGAGGGCGTTGTCCACGAAGTGCCTGACGTGGTTCACCGCGGGCCCCCGGCCGGCATCGACGTGCCCTCGACGTGCTCGATCGCGCCGACGAGCGCCTCGAGACCGGTCGAGGCGTCCGTCGGCGACAGGCACAGGGGCGGGGCGATCCGCAGGACGTTGCCGTAGAGCCCGCCCTTGCCGACGAGCAGGCCCCGGCGGCGGGCCTGCTCGAGCACGGCCGTCGCGGCCGCCGGGGCCGGTACCGTCGATCCCGGCTCGACGAGCTCGACGCCGATCATGAGCCCCTTGCCCCGGACGTCGCCGACGAGGCCGGTCCGGTCGAGCAGCTGCCGTAGGCCGGACATGAGCTGCTCGCCCACCTTGGCGGCATTCGTCTGCAGGTCGTGGCCGAGCAGGTAGTCGAGGTTCGCGAGCGCGGCGCTCGAGGCGAGCGGGTTGCCGCCGAACGTCGAGATCGAGCTCGCGTGGACGGAGTCGAGCAGGTCCGCGCGACCGACGACGCCGCCGATCGCCATGCCGTTGCCGAGCCCCTTCGCGAACGTCACGAGATCGGGCACGATCCCGTGCGCCTGGAACCCCCAGAAGTGCTCCCCTGTGCGTCCCCAACCCGTCTGGACCTCGTCGGAGACGAAGAGGATCCCGTGCTCGTCGAGCACGTCCTTCAGCGCACCGAAGAAGCCGTCGGGTGGGACGACGAAGCCGCCGACGCCCTGGATCGGCTCGGCGATCAGGCACGCGACGTCGCCCGACGTCGTCGTCTCGAGCACGTTGCGCAGGTCCGCCGCGCAGACAGCCGTGAGCTCCTCGTCGCCGATGTCGCCGAACGGGCTCCGGTAACGATCTCCGTTGTGGAGGTAGCTGACCCGCAGCGGGCTCAGGCTGGACGCGGACCAGGACCGGTTCCCGGTCACGGACATCGCCGCGAAGGACCGACCGTGGTAGCTGTTGCGCAGGGCGAGCACCTGGTTGGACCGCCTTGCCGTCGAGCACAGCAGGAGCGCCACCTCGTTCGCCTCGGTCCCCGAGCCGACGAAGAACACCTTCGCGTCGGGGATCGTCGACAGCTCGGCGATCCGCTCGGCGAGCTCCACCATCGGCCGGATGAGGTAGAGCGTCGAGCTGTGCAGCATCCGCCCTGCCTGGGTCCGGATGGCGTCGACGACCTCGGGCACGTCGTAGCCCGTCATCGTCGTCAGGATCCCGCCGAAGAAGTCGAGGTACTCGTTGCCTTCCCCGTCGGTCACGCGGACCCCGCTGCCCGACACGAGCTCGATCGGCTCGTCGTAGTAGAGCGAGAGCCAGGCCGGCATGACCCGCCGGTGGCGCTCGAGAAGTGCTGCGTGCGTGCCAGCCATTGCAGGGGCTCCCCGTCCAGCTCCGGCGCCCACACGGCCCGGTTGCAGCGGTGAATCTACCGGCTCGCCGTCCCCCGGGGTCAATAGACACTATGTAGGATTGCGGGTCGTGACAACGACATGTCGTCCTGCTGCGACCTGCCCGGGTGCTCGCGGGGCGGCGCGGTCGACGCGATGGTGACCGTCGCCGACGCGCTCGGACTTGCCGAGGTCGCGCACGGCAAGCCCCGCGTCGTCGGCGGCGCGGCGGGCCTGCACGCGACGATCCGCTGGGTGCACGTCGCAGAGGTCGCCGACATCGCTGCGCTGCTCCAAGGCGGCGAGCTGATCCTCACGACGGGGATCGCGCTGCCCGACGACCCGGCCGGCCTCGAGCGCTACGTGACCGATCTCGCGCGAGCCGGGGTGAGCGGCATCGTCGTCGAGCTCGGGCGGCACTTCGCGCGGCTCCCACCGGCGATGGTGGACGCAGCCGAGCGGTGCGGCCTGCCCCTCGTCGAGCTCAGGCGCGAGGTGCGCTTCGTCGACGTCACGCAGTCGGTCCACTCCCGCATCGTGCACGCGCAGGTCGAGGAGCTCGAGCAGGCGAAGGAGGTCCACGAGATCTTCACGGACTTGAGCCTCGAGGGCGCCTCGGTCGCGGAGATCGTGCGGGAGGTCGCGGTGCGGGCGCGCTGCCCGGTGATCCTCGAGAACCTGAGCCACCAGGTGCTCGCGCACGGCGGTCCGGGCGTCGAGCGGATCCTCGCGGACTGGGAGCGCCGCTCGCGCTCCGTCCCGTTCCCGGAGCGGACCGAGATCGGCGAGAGCGAGGGATGGCTCGTGACGCGCGTGGCCGTCCGCGGCGAGCCCTGGGGCCGGCTCGTGCTCGTGCCCGACGGCGAGCCGAGCGCCACGCAGGTCCTCGTCGCGGAGCGCGGTGCGAGCGCCGTCGCGATCGAGCGGCTGGTCGAGCGCGACAGGGAGTCCCTCGAGCGCCAGGTCCACCGTGGGCTGCTCGCGGAGCTGCTCGAGCGCGGCACCGTCGGGGCCAAGGCCGTCGCGGCGCGCTCGCGGGCCGTCGGCGTCGTGCTCGACAGCCGGCAGCTCGTCGGCGTGGTCGTCCGCCACGACGGCGACCCGCAACTCGCCCCCCTCGCCGCCCAGGCACGCGACCAGCAGCGGACCGAGCGCGTCGCGCGCGCCGCGCGCGTCGCAGGGCTCTCCGCCCTCGTCGGGGTGCTCCGCCCGGGCCACGTCGGCCTGCTCGTGTCGCTCGAGCCACGTGCCGACGCACGTGCTGCGATCTCCCGTCTCGCCCGCCAGGTCGCCGACGACCTCGGTGCGCACGAGCGGGCCAAGCTCGTCGTCGCCGCAGGGCGGTCCGTCACCTCGGCGGAGCACGCGCGCCGGTCGCTCGAAGAGGCGATCCAGGTCGCATCCGTCGCCGAGCCCGGGACGGCCACCGCGCGCGGCTTCGTCGAGCTACCGGACGTGCGGGTCCGGGGGCTGCTCTACCTCCTGCGCGAGGACCCGAGGCTGCAGGGCTTCGTCGAGCGCGAGCTCGGGGTCCTCCTCACCTACGACGCCGAGCACCCCGACGAGCGACTGGTCGCCGCGCTCACGGCGCTGTGCCGCCAGGGAGGCAACGTCGCCGCCGCGGCAAAGGAGTTCGGGCTCAGCCGCGCCGCCTTCTACCACCGCCTCGCCCGCCTCGAAGAGGTTCTCGGCCAGCCGGTCACACCGGTCGAGTCGCTGCTGTCGTGCCATCTCGCGCTGCTCGGCCTCGGCGCGATCCGGTCCGGTCCGCCAGCGGGCGCACCGGTCATGCCCGCGTCGGCGAGCTCGGCACGTTAGGTCCCCGGTCGCCGGCTCTCAGCGCAGGGTCGCAGAGACGCGAAACGCGGACTGGGCGGCAAGGGACGCGAAGCCCGGCTTGATCACACCGTTGATGAGGGCGAGCCGGTCGTCGAAGGGGTAGAACGCGCTCTTCATCGCGTTGATCGACAGCCAGGCGAGGTCCCCCCAGCCCCATCCGAAGGTCTCGCAGAGCCCGAGCATCTCGCTCGAGAGCGTCACGCCGCTCATGAGGCGGTTGTCTGTGTTGACGGTGACCCGGAACTGCAGGCGCCGGAGGTCCCCGATGGGATGCTCGGCGAGCGACGCGACCGCCCCGGTGTGGACGTTCGAGGTCGGGCAGAGCTCGAGGGGAACCCGGCGGTCGCGGACGTAGCTCGCGAGACGGCCGAGGTGCACCATGCCGTCGCCGGACACGGTGATGTCGTCGACGATGCGGACGCCGTGGCCGAGGCGCTCGGCGCTGCACCACTGGAGCGCCTCCCAGATCGACGGCAGCCCGAACGCCTCCCCGGCGTGGAGGGTCGCGTGGAAGTTCTCACGCTGGACGAGCTGGAACGCATCGAGGTGCCGGGTGGGCGGGTACCCGGCCTCGGGACCGGCGACGTCGAACCCGGCAACCCCCTCGTCGCGGTAGCGCACGGCGAGCGCCGCGATCTCGAGCGAGCGCGCGGCGCTGCGCATCGCCGTCAGCAGGGCCCGCACGACGATGGGCTGCCCGGCCGTGCCCGCCACCGCCATGCCCTTCGCGAAGCCGGCGAGCACGGCTTCGACGACGTCGTCGAGGGCGAGCCCCCGCTCGGTGTGGAGCTCCGGGGCGAAGCGGACCTCTGCGTAGACGATGCCGTCGTCGGCCAGGTCCTCGACGCACTCGGCGGCGACACGTTCGAGAGCCGCGGCCGTCTGCATGACCCCGACCGTGTGCGTGAAGCCCTCGAGATAGCGGACGAGGTCCCGGCGGGGCGCGTCGGCGACGAACCACGCAGCGAGCTCGTCCGGGTCGGCCGTCGGCAACTTGTCGTAGCCGTGGTCCGCCGCGAGCTCGACGACCGTCGCCGGTCGCAGGCCACCGTCGAGGTGATCGTGGAGAAGGACCTTCGGAGCCCGACGGATCTGCTCGAGCGTCGGCGGGGAGTCCTGCACGACACCGATCGTACTGCGGACCGGCGGCGACCCTGCAGCTCGAGGGCACGCCGGCCGTCAGTCGCCCGGCGCCTCGCGCGGCACACCGATGCGCTCGTAGACGACGTCTGCGGTCGGACCGGGAGCGTCCGCCAGCTCGACTGCTCCGGCAAGCGCGGCGCGGGCGCGGTCGAAGCGGGCCGGGTCGTCGCCGTGGAGCTCGAGCACCACGTCGCCCACACGGACCTCGTCGCCGGGCTTTGCACGGCACACGACACCGGCTGTCGCGCTGACCGGGTCCTCCTTGCGCGCCCTGCCGGCACCGAGACGCCACGCTGCGACGCCGACCGCGCGCGCATCGAGGCGCGTGACGTAGCCCGACCGGTCCGCGCGGACGGTCTCGACCAGGCGCGCGCGGGGCAGCTCCGCGTCCGGGTCGCCTCCTTGGGCCGCGACCATCTCGCGCCAGCACGCGAGCGCGGACCCGTCGCGCAGCGCCGCAGCCGGGTCCGCGTCGATCCCGGCGAGACCGAGCATCTCACGTGCCAACGCGAGCGTCACGGCGAGCAGGTCCGCAGGTCCCCCGCCCGCCAGGACCTCGATCGCCTCGGCCACCTCGAGCGCGTTCCCTGCCGTCGCGCCGAGCGGGGTGTCCATCGCCGTCAGCAGCGCGACGACGTCGAGGCCGTGGTCGCGACCGAGCGCGACCATCGTGCGCGCGAGCTCGGCCGCGGCCTCGCGGTCGGTCATGAAGGCGCCCGAGCCGACCTTGACGTCGAGGACGAGCGACGACGTCCCCTCGGCGATCTTTTTCGACATGATCGACGCAGCGATGAGGGGGATCGACTCGACGGTTCCCGTCACGTCGCGCAGCGCATAGAGCTTGCGGTCCGCTGGAGCAAGGCCGGGGCCTGCGGCGCAGATGACGCAGCCGACGCGCTCGAGCTGCGCCCGGACCTGGTCGACGGTCAGCGTCGACCGGAACCCCGGGATCGCCTCGAGCTTGTCGAGCGTTCCGCCGGTGTGCCCGAGACCTCGACCGGACAGCTGCGGGACGGCCGCCCCGCACGCCGCGACGAGTGGGGCGAGCACGAGCGAGACCTTGTCGCCGACACCGCCGGTCGAATGCTTGTCGACGGTCGGACGCGTGAGGCCGCTCAGGTCGATCCGCTCGCCCGAGGACAGGATCGCCTCGGTCCAGCGGGACAGCTCCGCCGGCGACATCCCGCGCAGGAAGATCGCCATGAGAAGGGCCGACACCTGCTCGTCGGCGACCGCCCCCTCGGTATAGGACGCGATCGTCCAGTCGATCTCCGCGTCCGACAGCGTGCCGCCGTCCCGCTTGGTGCGGATGACGTCGACGATGTCGTGCGCCGGACCGGCGGTCCGGCCGTCGTCAGCCACGGCGTGCAGCGAGGTCGTCCGCGGAGAACGCACCCGGCAGGAGGTCGGCCACGAGGAGGGGCTGCCCGCCGGGCCCCGCGTCGAGACGGAGGTCGTCCGACCCGTGCTCGACGAGGAGCTGGCGGCAACGACCACACGGAGCGAGCGGCTCGCCGTCGCCCGCGGTCACGGCCAGCGCGACGAGCTTGCCGCCTCCCGTCACGGCGAGGCTCGAGACGAGCCCGCACTCGGCGCACAGCGTGAGGCCGTAGGAGGCGTTCTCGACGTTGCAGCCCACGACGACACGGCCGTCGTCGCACAAGCCCGCGGCGCCGACCCGGACGTGCGAGTAGGGCGCGTACGCACGGCCGGCTACGGACCGCGCGGCGCGGCGGAGGGCCTCCGAGCCGGGCTGCGCAGGACCGGCAGCCTCGCCGCCGTCGTCTCCCGGGCTCACGACGAGCGACAGTACACTACGGCCGCGATGGCGCAAGCTGGCAGCGAGAACGACCTGCGCGCGCCGGGTGCGACACGAGAGCCTCGGCCGACGTCCCCGGGAGTGCCTGCTTTGACGGTCGTCGTCGTCGGCGACGTGATGACCGACGCAGTCGTCCGCCCGCGCGGCCCGATCGTACCGGCGAGCGACACCGCCTCGTCGATCGCCTTCACGCCGGGCGGATCGGCGACGAGCCAGGCGGTCTGGCTCGCCCGAGCCGGGAGTGGGGGCGTCGAGGTCCATCTCGTCGCCGCCGTCGGCGACGACGTCCAGGCCGCCGCGGCGGAGCGCTCCGTGCTCGACGCGCGCGTCCGTCCCCACTTCGCGCCGATCCCCGGTTGCTCGACCGGAGCGGTGGTCTCCGTCGTCGACGCCGACGGGCAGCGCACGATGCTGACCGACCGGGGAGCGAACCTC
>DAHWHN010000014.1 GCA_027335685.1 Acidimicrobiaceae bacterium | reverse complement strand
TGGAACCAAAAGCGTGCTCCGGGGCCCATCGTGAAGCTGCTCGCCGAGCCTCCGAGGGTCCAGACGACCTTGCCGGACCGGGCTGGGTCGATCTCGTAGGCGGCCGAGGTGTTGCGAGCGGAGACGAGCAGGTCGCCGCTCGGCAGGACGTCGATCGAATTGACGTGGAAGTAGTCGTACGGGACGTCGGGCGCGTGCGGAGCACGGAAGTCCGACTGCGAGACCGGTACGTGGTCGAGGCTGTCCCACTGGTACATGACGAGGCCGGTCGCGACGTCGACCTCCTGGACGATCCCGTCGAGCGCGTCGCCGTCGACGGGACCGCCCTGACCGGACAGGTTCCATCTCGTGCCCTGGTAGGCCGTCAACCACAGTGTGCCCTGCGGGGTGAGCTGGAGCTCGTGGAGGTCCGCGTCGAGCCCGTTGCCGGCGTGGACGACGGCGACGGTGTGGTAGCTGCTGCTCTCGATGACGTCCTCTCCTTGGCCGTGGCCGTCGACCACCTCGCCCTGGAACCAGGTGAGCACGTCCTTTCCCTGGTAGCGCTGGACGTTGAGGTCGAAGGCCTCCCCCGAGGCGAGCGGGTGGAACCAGACGAGCCGACCGTCGGCGCGGACGATCATCGGGCCGGCCCTGCCCGTCGTTCCCTTCGGTGCGAGGAAGAAGTCGCCGCCTTCGGGGGCATCGTCGCGTTGCACCGTGACGACCGGTGCGGCGAGCTCCGGAGCCGATGCCGGGTGCAGGACGCCCGGAACGTCGGTCCGCAGGGCAGGCTGCGTCGGGGCGCTGATCGTCGAGATGTCGTGGGCGACGACGAACCGCCAGCTGCCACCGGGCGCGCCGGCGACGTCGAGGTGCGTCCGGACGGTCACCGTCTCGCCCGCAACGAAAGGCCGGGCGACCACGAAGCTCGCGCCGCTACCGGTCGAATAGGCCTCGAGCCTGCCCCGGTGCGGACCGCTCAGCGAGCCGGTGACCTTCACGGCGCCGATGTCGCGGGCGGGCACCCCGAGCAGGCTGATCTCGGTCTGCGGCGAGGCGGTCCGTGATCCCGGCGCCGGTGACACGACGACGCGCGACGCCGCGACACGCGGCGACACGACCCGGGGAGCTCGCGGCGACGTCGCCCCCTCGGCACCCGGCGCAGCGGAGACGGCGCCGACCGCGACGATCCCGGCGGCCAGGGCCAACGCCCCGGCGACGCGCCGGGGTCCCGACGGCCTGCCAGCTCGCCGGGGCGCCCTGCGGCGAACAGCTCCGGCGACACCATCCTCGACGTCCACCTCGACAGCTCCCCCGTCAGGCCCCGGGCGCGCCTGCGCACCCGGGACAGTCGGCTTCGCTGACAGGCTACGCGCACCGCGCGACGGGCGCGCAACTCGACAGGAGACCGGTCCTACGCGAACAGGCCTTCGACTCTCCTCATCGTTCTCTAACGCCGCCCACAGGTTGGGCTCCTACAGTGAAGTTGCATGCTCATGTTGTCCATGAACGATCCGGCAGCAGCAAGCGGGGGATAGTGTTGACATGAATACTGCTGAGACATTGGATGTCGTTGCTTCGCCAGAACAACCAGGAGCGGGAGAAGTCCGCCACCGCTCCCACCGAGCGCTCTCTCGACGTCAGGTTCTCGGTCTCGCAGGAAAGAGCGCCATCGGGGCCGCCATCGTGAGCGCGGGCGGTGCAGCGGGCTACGGCTTGCGCGGAACCGGCCAGCCGTCGCCGCGCGTCCCGGTGTCGGCAGCGACCCCGACGGGCGCCGCACCGCGCTTCGCCAGCCGGCCGGACCTCGACCCGCCGCGGATCCAGGTCGTCGACCTCGACGCCGGTGCGTCGAGCGGCGTCGTGCTCGTGACGCCGAGCCTCGTCCCGAGCGCCCGTGGAGTCGACGAGGCAGAGGCGATCGCGGAAGGCAAGGGCCAAGCAGGCGTCATGATCCTCGACCGCAGGGGTGAGCTGGTCTGGTTCCAGCCGACGGACGGGCTCGCGACCAACCTCGAGGTCCAGCAGTACAGGGGTCAACCGGTGCTCACCTACTGGACCGGCAAGATCGTCGACGGCATCGGCTACGGCAAGGTGGTCCTGCTCGACGGCGCCTACCGCACGATCGCCACCGTGACCGGAGGGAACGGGCTGCAGGCCGATCTCCACGACTTCACGCTCACCCCGCAGGGCACGGCCCTCGTCACTGCCTACACGACACGTGCAGCTGATCTCCGGCCTGTCGGCGGTGCGCGTCACGGCATGGTCCAAGACGGCGTCGTGCTCGAGGTCGACATCTCCACGGGCAGGGTCCTGCACGAGTGGCACAGCCTCGACCACGTCGGGGTCGACGAGACATACGCCTCGCTGACCGCTGGAGCGTTCGACTACTTCCACCTCAACTCGGTGTCGCTCGACGACGACGCCAACCTCCTCGTCTCGGCGCGCAACACCTGGACGCTCTACAAGGTTGACCGGACGACCGGAGAGGTCGTCTGGAGGCTCGGCGGCAAGCGCAGCGACTTTGCGATGGGGGCGGCGACGAACTTCGAGTGGCAACACCACGCCCGCCGGCTCGCAGACCGCCGTCTCACGGTGTTCGACGACGCGGCGACGCCTGCCGAGGAGACCCAGTCCCGTGCCCTCGTGCTCGTCGTCGACGAGGCGACGAGGACCGTCACGCTCGACAGGGCCTACACGCACCCGGCGAAGCTCCTCGCCTCCTACGAAGGCAGCGTCCAGGTGCTGCCGGACGGGCACGTCTTCGTCGGCTGGGGCACAGAGCCGTACTACACCGAGTTCGACGCCTCGGGCTCGGTCGTCCTCGACGCCCGCTACCCGACCAACGTCCAGTCCTACCGTGCGTTCCGCTCGCCGTGGACCGGGCGTCCGGCGAGCGCACCTGCGATCGCGGCGAGCCGTGACCTCGTCGGAGGCCTTGCAGTCCACGCCAGCTGGAACGGCGCGACGGAGGTCGCGAGCTGGCTCGTGCTCGCTGGGGACGACCCCGCAGCCCTCGAGCCAGTCGCGACGCTCGCCAAGGCCGGGTTCGAGACGGCGATGTCCGCCCGCACCACGGCGCGCTACGTCGCCGTCGCCGCGCTCGACGCGACCGGCCACGAGCTCGCGACCTCGACGGCGGTTGCCGCCTGAGCGCCCGGATCGAGCCTCCCGGCGTCGCGGGCTGCCGGGACGGCGGGGCCGCCCGGCCTGTGGCCGACGTCGACAGGGCCGGCGCAGATGTGGCCGGCGCAGATGTGGCCGGACCCTGTCTGGCCGACACAGATGTGACGGAGAGCCCTGGCCTGAGCTGCCACCGCTCGCGACGATGGTGACCTCGGGTGAGCGAGCAGGAGGAGGCGCAGCGATGGACGCTCGACAGGGTGGCAGCGCTGGCACGAGCCCGGTCGGTGCCGGCGCACGGCAGATGCGGGCGTGGGCGGTGGCGGCACCCGGTCCGATCGACGGACATCCGCTCCGCCTCGTCGAGCGGCCAGTCCCGACACCCGGGCCACGGCAGGTGCGCGTCAAGGTCTCGGTATGCGGCGTCTGCCGGACCGTCCTGCACCTCGCAGAGGGAGACTTGCCGCCGCACGGTGAGGGCGTCGTCCCCGGCCACGAGGTAGTCGGCTACGTCGACGAGCTCGGGCGCGGTTGCACCCGGCTACGGCTCGGCCAGCGGGTGGGCCTCGCGTGGCTGGCAGCGTCGTGCGGGCGGTGCCGGTACTGCGCGGCGGGCAGGGAGAACCTGTGCCTCGAGCCGACCTTCCGGGGTTGGGACGTCGACGGTGGCTTCGCCGAGTACGTGCTCGCCGACGAGTCGTTCGCCTACGTCCTCCCCGATCGTTTCGACGACGAGGCCGCCGCCCCGCTGCTGTGTGCCGGGATCATCGGGTTCCGCGCGCTGCGCCGGGCCGAGCTGCCGCCGGGTGGCCGCCTCGGCATCTACGGCTTCGGCGGCTCGGCACACCTCACCGCGCAAGTCGCCCTCGCCGACGGGGCGACCGTGCACGTCCTCACGCGGTCACCCGAAGACCAGGCATTGGCTCGTGCGCTCGGTGCGTCCTCGGTCGGCGGGAGCTCCGACCGTCCACCCGAGCCTCTCGACGCGGCGATCCTGTTCGCTCCGGTCGGCGACCTCGTCCCCGTCGCTCTCGAGGCGCTCGACCGTGGGGGCACTCTCGCCGTGGCCGGCATCCACCTCACCGACATCCCGAGCCTCGACTACGACCGGCACCTGTTCGAGGAACGGACGCTGCGCAGCGTCACCGCGAACACGAGAACCGACGGCGAAGAGTTCCTCGCCACGGCAGAGCGCATCGCCCTACGACCGACGACGACGAGATACCCCTTCGAGGCCGTCGACGAGGCGCTCGCGGACCTCGCCCACGACCGCTTCGGCGGGGCGGCGGTCGTCGTCGTCTCGCCGTGAGGCCGAGACCGCTCGCGACGGCCACGGCCAGCTGGGCCGGACTTGGCTGAGCTGAGCTGGGCTGGGCTGGGCCGGACCGGGCCGGGCCGGACCGGGCCGGGCCGGGCCGGTGGGGGGAAAGCTCGCATGGGCGCTGGCGTCGCTCTCCGGCGGCTAAAACGGCGTCTGTGCGGAACCGTAAGGGGTGCTCCGACGTCGAGCGCGAGGCGGGCCACTCGGGCGACGCCGGGGCGCCGACAAGGAGGGCGGGCGCATGCCAGGTGGGGACACGGGATCCGGGCCGGTCCACGACACCGCGGCCACGCGGCCGTTCGCGCTGCGCGCGCGAGACGTCGTCGCGGTGCGGGGCGGCTCGAGCGAGACCGGAGGGATCGTCGCCGCTGCGAGCTACCCGAGAGCCGACCCGGCCCCGGCCGAGCACGGCACCAGAGACCACGGGACCGGACCTCACGGCTCCGGACCTCACGGCTCCGGAAACGGACCGCTGCGCGACACCTCGGTCGAGGACCCGACCGGAGCGCACGGATCGCACGCCGCCACCGGGGTATCCCGCTCGCCGCGAGCGGCTCGGGCCCTCGGGAACCTGAGCGTCCGCAAGCGACTGCTGCTCGTCTTCCTGGCGCTCGCCGTGCTCTTCGCAGCCTGCATGACGGTCTCGTTCTCCGCGATCTCCTCCGGTCGGTCCTCGACTGCGGCCGCCGACGCCTTCACGACCAGCTATGCGACGGCCGACGCCGCCTATCAGGGCTGGACGATGGACGACTCGCAGACCAACGCGTACGTCGCCCTCGCCCTCTACGGCGACCCGTCCGCCGGCACGCTCGCCGCGCAGTGGCAACAAGTCGAGCAGGGCTATGCCGCTGCCTCGTCGGAGCTCAAGAAGCTTGCGTCTCTCGGCGGCGGGGAGGGCGCGTCGTCCCTCGCTGCCGAGGTGCGTCGAGCGGAGGCGGACCTCGCCGCGTACAACGTCTTCACCGACGAGGTCCACGCGGACGTCCTCGCGCACGACCTCGGTGCGGCGGCGCAGGTCGTCGACACGAAGAACGCGGCGGCCTCGAACGCGATGGCAGCCGCCTTTGCGGGCTTCGAGCACGAGTTCAAGGCGCGCGCGGCCGCCCTCAAGTCGTCGTCGCTCGCCGAGGCCGGTCACAACGAGCTCCTGCTCGTCGCCTTCCTCGTCGCAGCGCTGGCTGTTGCGGTCCTGCTCGCCCGCTGGCTAACCGGGACGATCACCGGGCCGCTCGAGATCGTCGGCGAGACGCTGCGCCGCGTCGCCCGAGGCGACCTGACGGCGCGTGCGTCCGTCGGTACCGGCGACGAGCTCGGCGAGGTCGCCGGCCTGCTCAACCGGGCGATCGCCGCCCAGGCTGGGGCCCAGGAGGACCTCGCCCGGCGAAGCGCCGACGACGCCGCAGCGGCTGCGGACACACGAGCCGCGGCGGCGGTGCTCAGCAGCGTGCAAGCCAAGGCCACGACCAAGGAGGCGACGGCGAGCATCCTCGAGGCGATCCGGCAGTCCTTCGCCTTCGACCGCGGCAGCCTCGTCGAGCATGCGGAGACCGGAACGGGACTGGCCGCGCGTGCGTGGCAGAGCCGTGACGTCGTCCTCGTCGACGACCTCGGCTCCGTCGTCGGCGATCCGCGAGCCGAGAGTGCCGCCCGTGACGGCGCGCGCGCCGCCCTGGCCCTGCCGATCGTCGCGAACGGCGCGACGGTCGGGGTCGTCGAGCTCTACGCGACGGACGAGCGCGTGGGGAGCGACCGTCGCCTCGAGGTCTTCCGGGGCCTCGCCCAGGCGTTGACGGCCACGCTCGAGCGCACCGCAGCACGCGAGCGCGAGCAGCTCGCCGAGAGCGAGCTGCGCGAGAAGGTCCAGGAGATCCTCGCTGTCGTGAACGCAGCGGGGAGCGGCGACCTCACGGTCGTCGTGCCCGTCTCCGGCGACGACCCGATCGGTCAGGTCGGCGAGAGCCTCGCCCGCTTCCTCGCCGACCTGCGCAGTCGGATCGCAGCCATCAACGCGAACAGCCAGAGCCTCGCGTCGGCAGCCGACCAGCTCGCGACGACGTCCGCGGAGATGTCGGTCGGAGCAGAGGAGACAGCCGCGCAGGCCGACGTCGTGTCGGACACCTCGGGCGTCGTGGCGTCGAATGTCGAGACTGTCGCGGCCGCTGCCGAGGAGCTCAGCGCGTCCATCCGCGAGATCGCGAAGAACGCCGCGGACGCGTCACGCGTCGCCACGCTCGCCGCGGAGGTGGCGTCGACGACCAACGCGCAGGTCGCACGGCTCGGCGCGTCGTCGGAGGAGATCGGCAAGGTCGTGAAGGTCATCACGCAGATCGCCCAGCAGACGAACCTCCTCGCGCTCAACGCGACGATCGAGGCAGCGCGGGCAGGAGAAGCGGGCAAGGGCTTCGCCGTCGTCGCCAGCGAGGTGAAGGACCTGGCACGCGAAACCGCCCTCGCGACCGAGGACATCGGCGCGAAGATCGGCGCGATCCAGAGCGACACCGACGGCGCCGTCGCCGCGATCGGCCAGATCGGCGACATCGTCGCCCAGATCAACGACCTGCAGGCGACGATCGCCTCTGCGGTCGAGGAGCAGACGGCGACGACGAACGAGATCGCACGCTCGGTGTCGAGCGCGGCGCAGGGAGCGAGCGAGATCACGGGCAACATCGGCGGCGTCGCCCAGGTCGCGCGCTCGACGTCGGCCGGCACGGCCGAGACGACTCGCGCGGCCGGCGAGCTCGCGAGCATGGCTGCGACGCTCCAGGAGCTCGTCGGCCGGTTCGCGTTCTGAGGTGTTGGAGCAGGGCAGGAACACTGGCAGGACGACCGAAGGCGAGCCGGTCACCGGCAACGGGCAACGGGCAACGGGCAACGGGCAACGGGCAACGGGCAACGGGCTTGCAAGGCCGCCGGTGCGCGTCCGAGTCAAGCCGCCTCGACGGAGCCAAACGCTTCGTGGGAGTCGACCTCGACGTGCAGCATCGGGATCGCCCGACCCGCCGCTCTCGACCTGACCATGAGCCCACGAAACCTCCCCGCCAGTCCGATGATGCGATCTCTCGACGCTGCGGTGCGGGCGAGCTCCCCGTCCTCGTCGGGGGCGAACCGGGGGCCGGCGGCGCTCGCCACGACCCAGGTAGCCCCCGCCGCTGTTCGTGTTCAGCCCTCCGAGCGTCGCTCTGGCCGCCCTGGTGGCCGCTGCGACCGTCCTGCGGCTCGGCGCATGCCGTCGGCCGAAGCATGGCCGGTCGACTCGGCGCCGTCGTTGCGACAACCGGCAGAGCTCGTCACGACACGGCTGCAGGACGACGCGCCGTCGCCCGTGGACCACCCCGGAGAGATGACCTCGCACCGGCGCTCCCCCGCACCACGCGCGGCGCCAGGTGGGCAGAGACGGCCGCGCAGACGAGCCAGCGGACCAAGGACGTCCGCACCGCCCGGCGCGAGCAGCAAAAGCGTGCCGGCCTGCTGCCGCGTTATCGGCTCCGCGCGGTGCGTGTACCGGACCGGCGCGAGCAGGCCCAGCGCGACGCGCACCGGACGACGTGCGGGGAGAGTGCCGAAAGGCAGGTCGGCTCACCTGCCCGGTGAGCGCACCGCCAGCCCGACCGACTGGCCGCGCTCCTGGTGTCGCGTCCAGGTCTCTGAACTGGGACTTTGCGGAGCCCGAGAGGGGATTTGAACCCCTGACCTGCGCATTACGAGTGCGCTGCTCTACCACTGAGCTACCCGGGCCTGCCCGAGGCGGCACCGATCCGGCGCGACCGGCGCGACCGGCGCGACCGGCGCGGACAAACCCCGCCTCGACCACCCGCCATCGTAGGCGATGCGAGCAGCACCGGACGCGAGGCGCAGCGCGAGGCGCAGCGCGAGGCGACCGTGGCGTCGCCGGTAGCCTCGGGACGAGAGTCGGGTGCCGGCGGCAGACCCATCGCCCAGGACCACCACGTCGTCACGACGAGGATGGCACCGACGACTCCGAGGAGCTGGAGGCGCTGATGTTCGACGACCGTCACACGACAGGCGTGCCGCAGGGTTCGCAGGCGCCGAGCGTCGGTCCCGAGCGGGCCGCAGAGCTCGTTCGCGAGGGGGCGCTCGTCGTCGACGTGCGCGAGCACCACGAGTGGCACGCCGGCCATGCAGAAGACGCCGTCCACGTGCCGCTGACGGCGCTTGCGGCTCGCCTGCACGAGCTGCCCCGGGACCGCAGCCTCGTCTGCGTCTGCCGCTCGGGCGCTCGATCGGCTGCCGCAGCCGACGCGCTCCATCGAGCTGGGTTCAAGGTCTGGAACCTCGCAGGCGGGATGTCCGCTTGGAGCGAGAAGGCGCTGCCGATCGTCGACATCTCCGGGCAACCCGGCGTCGTCATCTGAGGAGGCGGGACGGGCACGACAGGCGGTGGTCCTCGCCGGCAGCCGCGGTGAGCTTCCGGGGCGAGACGGTATCCTCGCCGGGTGACGAGCACGACGACCGGCTACACCCTCATGGCGGTCCATGCCCACCCTGACGACGAGGCGTCGGGCACCGGCGGCATCCTCGCCCGCTACGGCGACGAGGGGGTCCAGACGGTGCTCGTCACGTGCACCAACGGCGAGCTCGGCGACGCCGAGGGCGGTGCGAAGCCCGGGGAGGCCGGTCACGACGAGCTCTCGGTCGCCCGGACCCGGCGTGCCGAGCTCCAGGCGAGCTGCTCGGTGCTCGGCGTCGACCACCTCGAGATGCTCGGCTACCACGACTCGGGGATGATGGGTTGGCCGCAGAACGACTCGCCCGGGTCCTTCTGGACGACGCCGGTCGACGAGGCCGCCACGCGCCTCGCCCGGCTGCTCGAGCGCTACCGGCCCGACGTCGTCGTCACCTACGACGAGCGCGGCTTCTACGGCCATCCCGACCACATCCAGGCACACCGGATCACCGTGGCGGCGTTGGCGTCGACACCGGTCGCCGCGAAGCTCTACTGCACGGCGCTCCCGACGTCGTCGTTCGCCGACTTCGCCGCGGTCTTCGCCGAGCAGGGCGAGCCGGGCGACGGCCAGACCCACCGCCCGACCGAGGAGGAGGTCGCGGCGTTCATGCAGATCGCGACGCCCGACGAGCTCGTGACGACTCGGGTCGACTGCACCAGGTTCGCCGATCGCAAGCGCAGCGCCCTCGCCAAGCACGCGAGCCAGGCCGACAACACCGCCTTCCTGCGCCTCGCCCCCGAGGCGTTCCGCAAGGTCTTCGGCGTCGAGAGCTTCGTGCGGCTCCAGGACTCCACCGGCGCCGCCGTGCCGGAAGTCGACCTCTTCGCCGGCCTGCGCTGAGACAGCACGCGCGGCCGGGGCAGACGCGGGCGGCCCGGCGCTGCCGGTCCGACGGCGCTCGCGTCAGGCAGGCGTCCACTCGCCCGCGAGAAGCAGGGCGGAGAGCAGGCTCGCTGTCCCGGGACCGTCCGCGGGGACCCGCTCGGTCCACACGCGGGCGTCGACATCGAACTCGACGAGCATCGACTCGAGGAACGAGCACTCGGGCGCCATGTCCCGCCCGTCGCGCGTGAGCACCGCGAACATCCCCTGCCGCATCTGCACGATCGTCTCGTCGTCCGCGAACAGCGCCCGGAGCAGCGACGCGGTCCGCGCCCGGACGAACTGGGCCGTGTGCCGGTCGGCGCCGCCGGCGAGGCTCACGACGACCAGAGCTGCCCGCGGCAAGACGCTGCGCCGGGGACCCGGCCGCGCCCGCATCTCGGCCTGCAGCTCCTGGATCTGCTCGACCAGGTGCGACAGGGTGGGAAGGCCCGTCAGCTCGTCGAGCTCGGGCGTCACCGGCTCCCGGTACCGGGCTTGCGCGCCCACTACAGCGCTCTGCGGGACCGGACCCCGTGCTGCCCCCGCCGCCGAGATGTCGTGTCCGTTCGCACCCACCCGCCGACCTCCACGCCCATCGGAACCTCCTGTCGCGTCGGTGGCGAGCCACAGCCTCGGCCGGGATGCGGACGCGGACGACCACACCTCGGAACGAGAACTCGAGCGCTCGCGGCCCGTTGCGATGCTAGACGCGCCCCGGCGCGAGCGGGTGGCAACGACACAGGAGTGCAACAGCGTGACCCGGGTCCGCTCGGCAGGCGATCTAGCCTGTCGCCGATGTCGGAGACCCCGGACCCGTCCGCGCCGCGCCCACCCGACGTCGCGAGCGTCACGGCGTCGCCCCCCCCGCCTGCGGCCCACCGCCTCCGGCGCGGCCTCGAGTGGCTGGCCGTCCTCGTCGTCGCCGCCCTCCTTGCGCTCGGTCTGCGCGCCTACGCCGTCCAGACCTTCTACGTCCCGTCCGGCTCGATGCTGCCCACGCTCCAGATCGGCGACCGCATGCTCGTCGACAAGCTCCCCTGGGTCGTCGACGACATCCGGCGGGGAGACATCATCGTGTTCCGGCGCACCCCCGCGGACAAGACGGTCGCCGACAGCGACCTCGTCAAGCGGGTCATCGGCCTGCCGGGCGAGACGATCTCCTCGCGCGGGGACACGGTCCTGATCGACGGCAAGCCCATCAGCGAGCCCTGGCTGCCGAAGCTGGTCGGCCAGTGCTACCAGAGTGCCTTCGACATCCCGACTACCCACATCGCCCCGGGGCACTACTTCGTCATGGGCGACTGCCGCGGCAACTCCTACGACAGCCGGTACTGGGGAACCGTTCCGCACTCCTACATCGTCGGCAAGGTCTTCGTGGTCCTCTGGCGGCACGGCCACCCCTGGTTCCACTGGTTCTGACGGGCAGGACCACCGTTGAGCCCGCAGGATCGCCGGCGGCGGGTCCGCGGGCCGGGAGCGCCTACTCCCTTGCGGACCGGAAGCGCCCCGGTGCGCCGGGCACGTTGCGGGTGAGGTTCACGGCGTGGTCGCCGAGGCGCTCGTAGAAGCGCCCGATCAGCGCGAGCTCGATCGCGATCTGCGTCGCCACGCCGGAGCCGACGATCTCGGCGATGAACGTCGTGTGCAGGTCGTCCATCTCGTCGTCGAGCTCGTCCATGCGCTCGGCCACCGACGGTTCGCGGTCGCCGAACGCGTCGGCGGCCATCTCCCACATCTGGGAAGCCACCTCGCCCATCCGCTCGACGAGGCCCCGCGACCGCGGGGACATCTCGACGGCGATGGGCCGGACCGCCCGCTGGGCGATGTGCTCGGCGAGGTCGCCGCTGCGCTCGAGCTCGGGCAGCATCCGCAGCATCGCGACGAGGTAGCGCTTGCGCTCGAGCTCGGGCTGGTCGCCGACGAGCTCGCTCTCGACGAGCTGCTCGACCTCACGGTAGAGCTTGTCGATGACGGCGTCCCGGCGCACCAGCTCCTTCGCGGCCTCCCGGTCGCCCGTGACGAGCGCGTGCGTCGCGCCCGCCGCCGCCTCGCTCACGAGCGCGAACAGCTCGTGGACGTGGCGGTCGATCGCAGGCATCTCGGCCACGACGCGGCGGTCGTCGTCGTCGACGGGTCCCGCGACGTCGCCTCCGATCACGGTCCCGACCGTACCCGACCGGCCGAAGCCCATCACCGCAGTCGCCGCGATCCCGCGCAGGCCGCCGTCTCGACCACGCCGGACGCTCCACTCCAGCGGTCGACGAACGCCACGACCTCTCCGGCAGAGAGCGGTCCCGCGAGCAGGAACCCCTGCCCGCCGTCACAGCTCTCGTCGCGCAGGTGCGCGAGCTGGGCGAGGTCCTCGATCCCTTCCGCAAGGGTCTCGATCCCGAGAGACTGCCCCAGCTGGACGAGCGCGTGGACGAGCACGCGGGCCTCCCGGCGCAGCAGCATCGCCGCGACGAAGCTGCGGTCGATCTTCAGCCGGTCGACGGGAAAGAGCTGGAGGTGGGCGAGCGAGGAGTAGCCGGTTCCGAAGTCGTCGACGGCGACGCGCACGCCGAGCGCGCGCACCTCGCCGAGCCGCCGGGCGCTGCGCTCGGCGTCTTCGACGATCGCCGTCTCCGTGATCTCGAGCGTGAGCAGCTCCGCGGGGAACGCCGACTCCCGGAGAGCCCCCTCGACGTCCGCGACGAAGCCGGCGTCGTCGAGCTGGCGCGCGGACACGTTCACCGACACGGGCACGCTCCGACCGTCGCCGAGCCAGCGCGCTCCCTGCGTGCACGCCTCGAGCAGCACCTTGCGGCCGACGTCGCAGATAGAGCCCGAGCGCTCGAGGTGAGGGACGAACTCGTCCGGCATGACGACGCCGCGCGCCGGGTGCTGCCAGCGGAGCAAGGCCTCCACGCCCGTGACGGTCATGTCGATCAGGTCGAACGTGGGCTGGTACGCGAGGAACAGCTGGCCGGAGTCGAGGGCGGCGCACAGCTCGAGATCTCGCGTTCGACTGCTGCGCGCCGCGCCGGCCATCGCAGGCACGAACACCGCGTAGCGACCCTTGCCCGCCTGCTTCGCGCGATGGAGGGCGATGTCGGCGTCACGGAGCATCGCGCCGGCCGAGCCCGCCCCACCGACGGCGATGCCGACGCTCGCCGTCACGACGATCGGGTCCGCGCCCGCGGTCGACGCCCGGCAGCGGCGCGCCGCGTCGCGGACGACCGCGAGCACGTCCTCCGCGACGCGCGCGAGCGCCGAGGACCCAGCCCGGGGCGGGCCGGCCACGGCGGCGGGCAGGTCGACGAGGAGGAGGACGAAACAGTCCGCGCCGAGCCGTGCGACCTCCGCGGCTCCCGGCACGGACGTGCGCAGGCCCTCGGCCACCGACCGGAGCAGGTCGTCACCGGCATCGTGGCCGTGGACGTCGTTGACGTCCTTGAAGTCGTCGACGTCGACGAGCAGGACGGCGACCCGCTCCGGATGGTTCCGCGCGCGCGCGAGGGCTCGATCGGCTTGGGCGAGCACGACGTCGCGCGTCGCGAGACCCGTGACGGGATCGTGGTCGACCTGGAAGCGCAGGCGCTGCTCGCGCTCCGCGAGCTCGCCGCGCAGCCGCTCTCGCTCCGAGCCGAACACCTCGGTGAGCCGGACGAGGGTCACGTCGCAGCTCCGCCGCAACATGTCGCAGACCTGCGCCAGCGCCGCCGGACTCGCGCCGATGCGTCGAGCCTCCTCGCCCACGACATCGAGCGCGGCATCGCGCCAGCGCAGGCAACGCTTCGACATCTCGCCGAGAACGACGTCCCGGCCCGCGGCGAGGTGGCCGAAGAGCTGCCAGGCCCGTGCGCCGACGACGCGCGCGTCGTGGGCGTCGCCGCCGCCGATCCACGTCGCCACGGCGACGGTCGCGACTCGCGCGACCTGCGCGTACTCGGCGTCGACGAGATCGGTCACCTGGCCGTGGCGGGAGCTGCTCCCGCCGAGCGCGCGGTCCACCACGTCGTCGACGCGGCCCTGCAGTGCGGCAGCGAGCTCGTCGACGTCGTCGCGGTCGGCGGGTTCGACGCGAGGCACCAGCGGTGACACTACCCGTGCCGGTGCCGCGACGCGCGGATCCACCCATGTGTGACGTGGCACGTCGCTCCGGGTGCGGCCTGCGACCGGCGCATCCCGGTCGCACCACGTATACTTCTCGGGTTCGTGCTCGAGCCCTCGACGTGCCGTGCCTGTCGTGTCACAGAGCTGCTTGTGACCGACACGCCGGGAGCGGCGGGAGGTCGGTCTCCCGCGAGACACGGCACGTCGGAGCTGTCCGCCAGGCCCGGGGATACCGAGAGCCGTAAGATCAGGAATCGACTCCACATGACTGCCCTGCACGAACCTCTCGCCGACACCGAGGCTCCGAGGGCCGCCACAGGGCCCGAGTCGGCGGTCGTCGCCTTCGTGACGCGGCTGCTCGGCGGTGCCGCCAAGGGTCGTGACGTGCAGCGGCTCGTCCGGTACGCGGTCACCTCCGTCGTCGCGCTCGCCGTGAGCGAGCTGTGCCTCGTCGTCGTCGACGCCGACACGGGCATCGGCGCGATGCTGGCGGCGTTCGTCGCGAACCTCGCCGGGACGATCCCGTCCTACCTGATGTCGCGCTACTGGATCTGGTCCGAGGCGGATCGGTCCCGGCCGGCACGCCAGGTCCTGCTCTACTGGTTGACGTCGCTCGTCAGCATGGTCATCTCGAGCGTCTCGACGGGCGCGATCTCCGACGCGGACCACGCGCACCACGTCCTCAAGCTGCTCCTGCTCGGGGCGGTCTACCTGTTCGTCAGCCTCATCCTCTGGGTCGCGAAGTACGTCGCCTACCAGACGGTGATCTTCCAGACGCCCCAGTTGCTCGACGACGCGCCGGCCGACAGCCCAGCCTGACCGCGCCGGGAAGGTCCCACGTGCCGGCACGGGCGGCTCGGTATGCGTGGGGGACGAGGAGGCTCGTGCAGTGGTCGGACCCGGCAGCTCCGGAGACACCGGAGGCCCTCCTCGCGCGCCCGACCTGCCGGACATCGAGCGCCATCTCCGCGGCCTCGGTGAGCAGATCGCCAGGCTCGAGATCCTCGTCTCCGGCGGGGCACGGGAGGCGTTGCCGCGATCGCTTGCGACGAGCTCCGGCGGCGAGCGCCGCCTCGGCGTTGCCGCGTTCGTCGTCGTCGCGATCGTTCTCCAGGTGCTCGTGCCGTCGCGGCTCGTGCTGCACCCCTCCTGGCTTCTCCCGGCTCTCGAGTCGGCCCTCGTCGTCGGGCTCACGGCAGCCAACCCGCACCGCATCGACCGGTCCTCGCGGGCGCTGCGCTCGGCGAGCGTGCTCCTCATCGCCTCGATCTCCTTCGCCAATGCGTGGTCGGCCGTCCAGCTGATCCGTGGTCTCGTCGACGGGACGTCGGGCTCGAACGCTGCCGTGATCCTCGGCAGCGGCGCCGACATCTACCTGACGAACATCATCGTGTTCGGGCTCTGGTACTGGGAGCTCGACCGGGGGGGTCCCGCGGCGCGCGCCGCGGCTCGCCGACCCTACCCCGACTTCATGTTCCCCCAGATGGCCAACCCCGACCTCGCCCCGCCGGGCTGGACGGCACGCTTCTTCGACTACCTCTGGCTCTCCTACACCAATGCCACGGCATTCAGCCCGACCGACGTCATGCCCCTCTCGCGCTGGGCGAAGCAGCTCATGCTCGTGCAGTCCGCCGTCTCGCTGTCGACCGTCGCCCTCGTGATCGCGCGGGCCGTCAACATCCTCCGTTGAGCGCCGGGCCGACAAGGACCGACGAGACGCGACTGGCAGCGACCGCCCCGCGCTCGCTCGCTGCGCTCTCGCTCGCAGGCTTCGTCGCCCTCGGCCTGCCCGACGGCATGTGGGGCACGGCGTGGCCGACGATGCGGCACACCTTCCACCAGCGCGTCGGCGCGCTCGGCCTGCTCCTCGTGGCCGTCACCGCCGGCGCCCTCCTCACGTCCCTCGCGACCGCACGCCTCATCCAGCGTGTCGGGGTCGGCACGGTGCTCACCGGCGCGGCGGGGCTCGGCGGCGTCGCGGCCGTGCTCCTCGTCGCGGCGAGCAGCTGGTCGATGGTCGTCGCCGCCGCGTTCTTCGTCGGCACCGCCGCGGGGATCCTCGACACCGGGCTCAACGTCGTCGTCGCGATGTCCGGACGCGTGCGGCTGCTCAACCTGCTCCACGGCTCCTACGGCGTCGGCACGGCGCTCGGCCCGGTCGTCGTCACCGTCGCCGTGCTCGTCTCCTCCTGGCGCCCCGCCTACGGCTTCCTCTTCGCCGTCGAGGTGGTCATGGCCGCAAGTTGGTGGTCGACGCGCGCGTCCTGGGCCGGCGCTCCCGGATCCGGACCGGGGGCCGCGCGCCCCGTCGAGGTCGCGCCGGAGCCATCCCGGATCGACGGCCGACAGCCGGCGCCGCGGCTCGTCGTCGCGGCGGGGATCACGACGTTCTTCACCTACACCGGCTTCGAGGTCAGCGCCGGTCAGTGGGCAGCGACGTACCTGCGCGGTCCGGCCGGGCTCTCGGCAGGCGCAGCCGGAGTGGTCGTGTTCGCCTACTGGGCGTGCCTCACCGCCGTGCGCTTCGCGGTCGCCGCGCCGCGCACGACGCCTCCTCCCGTCCTGCTCGTCCGGACCGGGTGCGCGGCGAGCGTCGTCGGCGCGCTCCTCGTCTGGTGGGGGCCGTCGCCCGGCGTGACGATCGGTGGTCTCTGCCTGATCGGCGGCGCGCTCGCCCCCGTGTACCCCGCCCTCGTCACGCTCACGCCGCGCCGCGTCGGCCTCGTGCGCGCGCACCGCGTGATCGGCTGGCAGGTCGCCGCGGCCGGGGTCGGCGGTGCCGCAATCTCCGCCCTTGCGGGACTCGTCCTCCAGCACGACGGGCTCCGGTCCTTCGGGCCGTTCCTCGCCGCGTCGGGCGGGCTGATGCTCGCGGCGTCGGTCGCCCTCGAGGTGCTCGCGCGCGCGGCCGGGGTGACGAGCGCCGGGCGGCCCAGCCGGCGAGCTGCCCCGTGACCGGCCTCTCGGGCCGCCATCGGCTCACCGGGGCCGCGGCCGTCCTGACCGCCGCGGCGGCCGCCACCACCTACGGCCACGTCGGCACGCTCCTGCCGTTCCTCGCCGCGGCGGCCGCGCTCGGGGCGCTCGCCGCCCTCGTCGGTCGCAGCGTCGAGCAGATCGCGTCCCGGCTCGGCTCCGGCGCGACCGGTGCCGTCCAGTCCGCTCTCGGCAACCTGCCGGAGCTCTTCGTCGGCGTCTTCGCGCTGCGCGCCCACCTCCTCGGCGTCGTCCAGTCGGCTCTCGTCGGCTCGATCCTCGCGAACCTGCTCCTCGTGCTCGGCGTCGCGTTCGTCGTGGGCGGTCGGCGCCACGGCACCCAGCGCTTTGCCGCAGAGGGACCGAGGACGTCGGTCCTGCTCCTCCTGCTCGCCGTCGCCGTCGTCGTCGTGCCGACCTTGTCGTCCCATCTCGGCGTCGACGCGTCACGGCACGAGCAGGCCCTCTCCGACGTCGCGTCGGTCGTCCTGCTCTGCGTGCTCGGGCTCTCGCTGCCCGCCTCGCTCCGCGACACCGGCAACGCCTCGGCGGGCCGAGCCGGGTCCGGCACGACGCGCCGGGGCAGCGGCGTGCTGGACGTGCGGGCGCTCGCCATGCTCGCCGGGTCGAGCCTGGCCGCGGCGTTCGTGTCCGACTGGTTCGTCGCAGCGCTGCGGCCAGCACTGTCGGTGCTCCACGTCTCGCAGGCCTTCGCGGGCCTCGTCGTCGTCGCGATCGCCGGCAACGCCGTCGAGAACGTCGTCGGCATCCGGCTCGCGGCGCGCAACCGGCCCGACTACGCGCTCTCGGTCATCCTGCAAAGTCCCGTCCAGATCGCGCTCGGACTGCTCCCCGCCCTGGTCCTGCTCTCGGGTCCGATCGGCGGCGCGCACCTCACCCTCGTCCTGCCCGTCATGCTCTGCGCCGCGCTCGTGACCGGGACTCTCGTCGCCGTCGTCGTCGTCTTCGACGGCGAGTCGACCTGGCTCGAAGGCGCCGCGCTCGTCGGGCTCTACGTGACGATCGCGGCGTCCTTCTGGTGGGGCTAGCGGCCCCGGCCCGACGCGGCGGGGCGCACGACCCACGCGCCGCGCGCCATCACCCCGACGACGCGCAGCCCCGCATCGAGCACGACGAGGTCGGCCGACTTGCCCACCTCGATGGTCCCGCGATCCGCAGCGCGCCGGATCAGCGATGCAGGACGCCCCGCTGCGGCGTGCACGACGTCGGTGATCGCCAGGCGCGCGTCCCGGACCGCGTAGGCGAAGCCGTCGCCGGCAGTGATCGTGCTGCCGGCGACCACCTCCTGGCCGTCGAGATGTGCCCGCCCGCCGACGACGGCCACCGTGACCGGACCGAGACGGAACGTGCCGTCTCCGGCTCCCGCTGCGCTGATCGCGTCCGTCACGAGCGAGACGCGCCCCGGCGCTGCGGCAAAGGCCTCGCGCACGGTGGCCGGGTGCAGGTGCACGCCGTCGGCGATCAGCTCGCACGTGACCTCGTCCCGGTCGAGCGCGGCCCCGGCGATGCCCGGCTCACGGTGGTGGCGCGGCCGCATCCCGTTGAACAGGTGGGTCGCGACGGTGGCTCCGGCGTCGATCGCCGCCATCGCCTGGTCGTAGGTCGCGTCCGAGTGCCCGATGGCCGCGATGGCGCCGGCGTCGACGATCTCCCGGATCAGGGTCACGGCCCCGTCGAGCTCGGGCGCGACGGTCACCATCGCCACCGATCCGTGCCCGGCGGCGAGCAGCCGGCGCAGCAGCGCCACGTCGGGCTCGAGGAGGAACCCGGGCGCCTGGGCACCGCAGCGCGCGCGCGCGAGGAACGGACCTTCGAGGTGGATCCCCTCGAGGCCCTGATCGCCGACCAGCTCCGCGATGCTCGCGACGGCGCGGAGAAGGTCCTCCGGAGCAGCCGTCACGAGGCTCGCGAACGACGTCGTCGTGCCGCCGGCCCGGTGGAACGCGAGCGCGGCGAGCACGTCCTCGGGCTTCCCCGTCGTGTAGCTCGCCCCACCTCCGCCGTGGACGTGGAGGTCGACCATCCCCGGCACGACCCACATGCCGTCGAGCGCGTGCCGTTCTTCGGTCTCGCGGCCAGGGAGGGTCTCGCCGGCAGGATCGGTCTCGCCGGCAGGGAGGGTCTCGTGCGGCGGCGTCGCGCCCGGCGGGGCGGGCGGTCCCCCGACCCCGGCGATGCGCTCGCCCTCGACGCGCACGAAGCCGGGGTCGCGGACGCCGTCGGCCGTGACGACCTTTGCCCCCGAGAGAAGGATCACGCGTCGCTCCACCGAGCTGCAGGCGTCGTCACCGGCACCGCGACGGCAACGACGCGGTCGCCTGCTCTCGTCGGGACGGCTCTCACCGGACGAGGACTCGACGCGACGTCGGCGTGACGATCGCCTCCGGTGCCGCTCGATTCGTGTGGAGCATCGCGAAAACTACTCTAGACCAGCTGCTCCGCCACGAGCTCGAGGAGACTCCCCAATGGATGAGCCGATAGTCGTGCCCCGACCGACGAGCCTCGAGCGCACGGCCGGATCCGTCGCCTTGGACCGCTCGAGCGTGATCGTGGCGCCGGTCGCGGCCCGACCGGTCGCCGCGCTGCTCCGGGCGCTGCTGTCTCCCGCCACCGGCTACGCCCTGCCGGACGCGCAACCGGGCGCGCCGGGCGGAGCCGAGCGCGACGGGGTCGGCGTCGACATCGCCCTCGAGGTCGACCCGGCGCTCGACCGCCTCGGCCCCGAGGGCTACCGCCTCGTCGTCGGCGATGCCGGGATCGGCCTGTCGTCGTCCAGCCTCGCCGGGTTGCAGAACGCGTGCCAGACCCTGCGCCAGCTCGTCGACCCGTCGATCTTCGGCCGGGCACCCCGACCCGGTGCGGCGTGGACCCTGCCGTGCGTCGTGGTCGAGGACTCGCCCGCCTTCACCTGGCGCGGCGCCCACCTCGACGTCGCGCGCCACTTCTTCCCCGCGCACGTCGTGTCGCGCTTCATCGACCTGATCGCCCTGCACAAGCTCAACGTGTTGCACCTCCACCTCACCGACGACCAGGGGTGGCGCTTCCCGTCGGCCGCCTACCCGCTCCTCACCGAGATCGGGAGCTGGCGGGCGGAGTCGATGCTCGGCCACGCGCGCGCCGGGCAGTTCGACGGCACACCCCACGGCGGCGCCTACACCCGGTCCGAGCTCGCCGACCTCGTCGCCTACGGCGCCGCGCGCAACGTGACGATCGTGCCGGAGATCGACCTGCCGGGCCACACGCAGGCGGCGATCGCCGCGTACCCGTCCCTCGGCAACCTCGACGAGACGCTCGAGGTGTGGACGCGCTGGGGCGTGAGCGAGCACGTGCTCAACACGAGCGACGCTGCGCTCGACTTCTGCCGGACGATCCTCGGCGAGGTCCTCGACGTCTTCCCGGGCACCTACGTCCACGTCGGCGGCGACGAGTGCCCGAAGACCGAGTGGTCGACGAGCGCCCCGGCGCGCGCGCGCATCGCCGAGCTGGGCCTCGCAGGCGAGGACGAGCTCCAGGGGTGGTTCACGGCGCAGCTCGGCGAGTTCCTCGCGGGCAACGGGCGGCGCCTGGTCGGCTGGGACGAGATCCTCGAGGGCGGCCCGCTGCCCGTGGGGGCGACCGTCATGTCGTGGCGGGGAACGCGCGGCGGTGTCGCCGCGGCCCGTGCCGGCTTCGACGTCGTCATGTGCCCCGAGGCTCCCTGCTACTTCGACCACTACCAGTCCGACGACCCCGAGGAGCCGCTCGCGATCCACGGCCGCAACACCCTCGCCGACGTCTACGCCTACGACCCGGTCCCCGACGGTCTCGGCGCAGACGCCGCCCACCACGTGCTCGGGAGCCAGTTCGAGCTGTGGTCGGAGTACCTGCCGCGGCCCGAGGACGTCGAGTACATGGCCTTTCCACGCGCGGCAGCGCTCGCGGAGGTCGTGTGGTCCGGTCCCGGCGGCGATCTCGCCGACTTCGAGCGCCGGCTCGCCGTCCACCTCGCCCGCCTCGACGTGCTCGGCGTCAACTACAGGCCGCTCGCCGGACCCCACCCGTGGCAACGCGGCGGGCGCGGCGCGCGCAGGCGCCCGTGACGGGTCAGGCGATCGCGGCGCGGATGCGATCGAGGGCGTCGAGCCGGTAGAGCCCGTAGGCGTAGAAGCCCACCTCGCGGCACCCTGCTCGGTGCGCGACGTCGACCTTTGCACGCAGCGACGCGACGTCGTCTGTGTCCGGCGGCCCGGGCCGGAGCACGACCGAGATCCCACCGCTGCCGGCCTCGCCGGTCTCACCCGCCTTGCCGGCTCCGCCGGGATCGGTGGGACCGGCGGGATCTCTGCGACGGGCGGAGCGGGGCTCACCGAGCACCGCCGCGAGCTCCTCGGGATCCGCGAGGTAGCCCGTCACCTCGACGTCGGCGCCGCCGGCGCGCAGGGCGGCGGCGTCGATCCCGAGCTCGAGGCGGGCAGCCTGCTCCGCCTCGAGGTCGCGCCGGCCGGTCACGTAGGACCCGCTCGCGACGGTCGGCTCGATGAGCGAGAGCCGCACGCCGGCGCGAGCCGCGACGGCCGCGAGCCGCGTCACGAGCCCGGCGACGACCTGCTCGCGCACGGCCAGCAGCGCGAGGAGGTCCTCGCCGCAGGACTGCGCAAGCGCGTCGGCCGTAAGCGGCCGGGCCACCCGGCGCCCAGCCAGGTCCTCGGTGATCTCGGCGCGCACGCGGGCCGCGAGCGCGTGCACGTCGATGCCGGCGTCGCCGGCCGCGGCGCTGCAGCCGTCGCAGAAGCACAGGCCGAGGAGGAGCCTCGTGGCGCGCCCGTAGCGCTCGAGGAGGCGCTCGTGGTGGTGGCCGTGCGACAGGCCGTGGTAGTGGAACGACTCGAGGCGCACGGTCGTGACCGGGTAGGCGCAGACGTCGCCGACGACGAGCTCGGCGAAGCGCGCCGCCGCCGGGGCAGCGGGGCACAGCGTGCCCGCCAGCTCGTCGCCGAAGCAGTTGCGCACGCTCCCGGGACCGCCGCGGACCGCCTCGTCGTGGTGGAGGAGCACGACCCAGGCGGCGACGCCGACCTCGTCGTGCTCGCCCTCGGCACACGCCTCCGCGAGCACGTCCCGACCGCCCGCCGTCGCGCTCACGCGCGGCCGGATGGCCTCGCCTGCGTACCGGCCGGGATCCGGCCGGTAGTAGACGCCCGGCTCGACGGTGGCGACGCGGCGCGACGGATTGTGCGGGTAGACGTCGGACGCGGCGTGGTACTTCGCCGCGACGGTCACCTCGCCGACGCCGGCCCGGCCCGCCGCGTGCGCGAAGACGGTGCCCGCGCCTTCGTCGAGCACGTCTGTCGCGAGGCAGTAGAGGGAGTGGTGGACGGCGCCCGAGGCGGAAGGTGCAGCTCTGGCGCCGGGGCTAGCCAAGGAGCGGGCCCTCGAGCTCGGGTCGGGGCAGTCCCGCCGGACCCGGCAGGATGCTCGCCCAGGGCGTGCGGCTCGCGGGCGCCTCGAACAGAGCCCGCTGCGCAGCCGTCAACGCGATCCATGCTGCCGGTGCCCGGGGGGCGACGGGCGCGAGGACCACGCCACCGGCGACCGTCGCCCGGTTGCGGAGCACCTGGGACGCGGCGCGCTGGGTGAGGTAGACGTCGGTGAGGAGCTGGTCGGGCTCCTCGAGGTCCCAGAGCGCGATGTCCGCGCGTGCGCCGACTGCGAGCGTGCCGGTCCCCGGCGCGAGGCCGACCGCCCGGGCGGGGTTCACCGTCGCCGCCGCGACGACGTCCGGCAGGGCCATCCCGAGGCAGAGCAGCTTGGCCATGCACGTCGGCAGGTCGAACATCGGACCCGCGATGCTCCGCTGGTGCGCGTCGGACGACACGACGTCAGGTGGCGCACCTGCCTCGAGCAGCGCGTGCGCGACGGCGAAGCAGAAGGCGCCCGAGCCGTGGCCGAGGTCGAGCAGCACGCCTCGCTGGCGCGCCTCGGCCACCGCGCCGAGCAGGCGGCCGCTCCGGTCGACGAGGGCCATCGACTGCCCCGTCGCGCAGTGTGTGACGAGATCACCGGGACCCAAGAGCGCGAGGACCGCCTCGACAGCCGGTGGGCCGGCCCCGATGTGGACCATGAGCGGGACCGAGGCCGCGCGGGACGCGTCGAGCGCCCGACGCAGGGCGAGCAGCCAGTTCGGGCCGGCACTGTAGCGATCGAGGCGCACCTTCACGCCGACGACGACGTCGCGGTTTGCCGTGACCGCCTGCGCGCACAGCGACGCGTCGCACAGCTCGTCGCGGCCCGCCTCGCCCGTCTCGGCCACGAGGCCCACCGCGCTGATATTGAGCAGAGCGCGGACCGTGACGGCGCGCGTGCCCTCGACGACACGCCGGAGCGCGCCGAGCGTGTACGCCCCGGCAGATCCCGCGTCGACCCAGGTCGTGACCCCTGTGCGCCACGCGAGCGGCTCCGGGTCGATCCCCCAGAAGCCCGATCCGTCGCCGACGTGGGTGTGGAGGTCGACGAGACCCGGCGTCACGAGTGCGCCGCGGGCGTCGAGCCGCTGGCGCGCCGCGCCGGGCGCGATCTGCGGCTCGACGGCCGCCACGTGGCCGCCGCGGACGCCGACGTCGAAGCGACCTCGCCGCCCGGTCCCCGGATCGAGCACCTCGCCCCCTTCGACGACCAGGTCGAACGGCTCGAGCGGACCGAGCGGCGGTGAGACGCTCATCCGAAGTAGGTCCGCACCGCGTCGACCACCGTCCCGTCGTCGTCGACGACGGGCACGACCTCCCACTTGTCGAACGCCGTGCACGGGTGCGAGAGGCCGAAGCCGACACGGTCGCCGGGGACGAGGCCGCCCGGCACGCCGCGTGCGCCGCGCAGGTAGCCGTGCTGGTCGTCGAGGGCCGTCACGCGCCCACCCGCGAGGGCGACGACCGGGTCCCGGCCCCGTGCCAGGTGCAGCGGCACGGGCGGGCCGAGGTCGTAGGGGACGTCCCGCTTGCCGAGCCCGACGATCGCGAGGTCCGGTTCGGGCACGGAGAGCACCTCGGCCCACGCTTCGAGCGCGGCGACGAGGTCGCCGCCCGGCACGCCCGTCCCGGCGAGCGGCGACGCGGCGGCGTAGGCGCCGTGGTCGTGGGTGAGGTAGCAGCCGGAGCGGACCACGAGGCGCACGTCGAGCGCCCCGTAGGACGGGCGGTCGCCGAGGATCGCCGCGACGCGGTCGAAGTACCGGCTCCCGCCTGCGCTCACGAGCACCGGCACGCCGGGCGCGAGCAGCTCCCGGACGCCGAGATCGACCACGAGCCGGCGGACGTCGTGCAGGTACGCGTCGACCTGGCCGAGGACGGCCTCGGAGCGGTCCGCGCCGACGACTCCCTCGTAGCCCTCGACGCCCGCGAGGTCGAGATGGCGCGCCCGCGAGACGGCGACGGCGACGGCGACGGCGACGGCGGTGGTCCGCGCGCCGCAGCGCCCGTCGTGGCGTCCGAGCTCGACGAGCACGCCGAGCCGGGGGGCACCCCGGCGGTCTTGCGCTCCGCCGGCCTCGCCGTGCCCGTGCGGCAGGTCCGTCCCCTCGCCAGCCGCGCACCTGTCGAGCGCGGCGTCGAGCAGCTCCACCGCGCGCACGGAGTCGGCGAGGCAGTACAGCTCGATCCCCGCTCGCGCATACGCGTCGAGCACGGTGGCGTCCGCCGCGCTCACGACCTCGTTCGCGACGAGCACGCGCCGTGCACCGGCCCGCGCGACGACCGCGACCTGGGTCGCGTTCGCCACGGTCGCCCCCCAGGCACCCGCGTCGAGCTGGCGCCGGATCAACTGGGGCGCGAGCGTCGTCTTCGCGTGCGGGGCGAGGAGGAACCCGTGGTCCGCGGCGTAGCCGGCCATCAAGGCGAGGTTGTGACGCAGGGCGCTCTCGCGCAGCACGACGGCCGGGAGGACGACGTCGCCTCCGGGGACGCTGGCACCGCACGTGCGCAGGGCGCGGATCGTCGTCGTCCCACCCGCGGCCGCGGGCAGGCCCCGCCGGGGCAGGGCGAGCGGCTCGTCGAGGATCGCCGCGATCGCAGCGTCCGCGTCGTCGGGCGGGCCGGCGTCGGCTGGCTGGACGGGGTCGGCTGGCTGGACGGGGTCGGCTGGCTGGACGGGGTCGGGTGCGATGGCGAGAGGCTACGCCAGGGTGCCGCACCGGGCGCGGCGCGGAGCTCGTCCGCCGGACGGGACGGGCTCGGCTCGTCCTCGCCGTCGGGCTCCACCGGCGGTACGATCTCGACGAGGCCTTCCCGGGCCGGGACGAGGTGTGCATGGTGACGGTGGTCCCCTCCTCTCGCATCCGCAACGTGGCGCTCGTCGGTCACGACGGCTCCGGCAAGACGACGCTCGCGGAGGCGCTGCTCGTCGCGACGAAGGCCGTGGCGCGCCGCGGCCGTGTCGAGGACGGCACGACGGTCTGCGACACCGAGCCCGAGGAGCTGCGCCACCATGCGTCGCTCGCCACGGCGCTCGCCCCCGTGACCTTCGGCGACGTCAAGCTCAACGTCCTCGACACGCCCGGTCTCGCCGACTTCCGGCCCGAGGTCGAGACGGCTCTCGCCGTGGCCGATCTCGTCGTCGTCGTCGTGAGCGGGGTCGACGGCGTCCAGGTCGGCACGCGTGCCGTCTGGCGCCTCGCTGCGGCCGCAGGACTTCCTCGCATCATCTTTGTCAACAAGCTCGACCGGGAGCGCGCGGACTTCGAGCGCACGCTCGACGAGCTCCGGGACGCGTTCGGCAGCGGGATCGCGCCGCTCGAGCTCCCGATCGGCGCGGAGTCCCGCTTCCGCGGCGTCGTCGACCTGCTCACCGACAGCGCGACGACCTACGAGGCCGGCGTCGCGCGCCAGGTCCCGGTGCCCGAGGACATGGCGACGCGCGAGCACCGCGTCCACGACAACCTGGTCGAGGGCATCGTCGTCGCCGACGACACCTTGATGGCCCGCTACCTCGACGGCGACACGCCGTCGGCGGCGGAGCTCGAGGCCGCGCTGGCAACGGGCGTCGCGTCGGCGACGGTCTTCCCCGTCGTCTGCGGCTCGGCGACGGCGAGCATCGGCCTCGAGCGACTCATGACGCTCGCGTGCGAGATCCCGACCAACCGGCGGGCGAGCGCGACCGCCGGCGGCACCCGCGTCGAGATCCCCGCCGACCCCGGCGGCGAGCCACTTGCCCGCGTGATCAAGACCATCGCCGACCCCTTCGTCGGGCGGGTCTCGCTCCTCCAGGTCGTGTCCGGCACGCTCCGCCCCGACACGGTCCTTGTCAACACGCGAGCCCACGTCGAGGAACGCCTCCACCTCCTCGAGACGATACGGGGCAAGGAGCTCACCCCCGTCGCCGAGGTCCAGGCGGGCGACCTCGTCGCGGTCCCCAAGCTCACGTCGTCGCTGACCGGCGACACCCTCGCGCCGAAGTCGACCCCGGTCGTGCTCGACCCGCTCCCCCGCTCGCCCGCCATGCTCGCCATCGCCGTGCGGCCGCGCACGGCAGGCGACGAGGACAAGATGATGACGGCCCTCCACAAGCTGGTCGAGGAGGACCCGTCCCTCGAGGTGCGCCGCGACGACGAGACGCACCAGACCGTGCTGTCGGGCACCGGCGAGACGCACCTCGCCGTCGCCCTCGAGCGCCTGGCACGAAAGTGCGGCGTCGAGGTCGACCAGGAAGAGGTCCTCGTCCCGTACCGAGAGACCGTCGCGGGGCCGGGCGAAGCCGAAGGGCGCCACAAGAAGCAGACCGGTGGGCACGGCCAGTTCGCGGTCGTGCACCTGCGCGTCGAGCCGGTCGGGCGCGGGGAGGGGTTCGCGTTCGTCGACGCCGTCGTCGGCGGGGCCATCCCGCGCCAGTTCCTCCCGGCCGTCGAGAAGGGCGTCCGTCGCCAGATGCGCCAGGGCGGCGCGTGGGGCTTCCCGGTCGTCGACGTCCGGGTGACCTGCGACGGCGGCAAGTTCCACCCGGTCGACTCGTCGGAGATGAGCTTCGAGTTGGCCGGCGCGCTGGCGTTCGCCGCGGCCGTCGAGCAGGCGGGCTCGACCGCGCTCGAGCCCATCTCGCGCGTCGAGGTCACGATCCCGGCCTCCTGCCAGGGCGACGTTCTCGGCGACCTGACGGCACGGCGCGGCCGCGTCGTCGCGAACGAGACGGCCGACGGTGGCGAGCAGGTCGTCGTCGCCGAGGTCCCGTCTGCCGAGCTCGGCCGCTACGCCGTCGACGTCCGGGCGATGACCGGCGGCCAGGGCCGCTTCGTGGCGACCTTCGACCGCTACGCGGAGGTCTCGGCGCAGGCCGCGGAGCGTCTCGTGCGCCGCCGTGCCGTGGCCGTCTGACCGGCGACATCCGGTCGCGCGTTCCCGGCTCTCCGAGGAGATCGACGTCTATCAAATAGTATAGCAACTGGTCGTCGACGATCGTTCCTTCTCGTCTGAGAACGCTCCCTATACTCCGCGTCGTGGACCTGGACGACCCGACACGGGCGGTGACGCCGTCGCTCGACGGGCCGGTGCTCGCCGCGCTGGCCCAGGCGACGCGCCCGCTCACCGTCGGCGAGATCGCAGGGCGCGCCGCGCGCGGCTCGGAGATCGGCATCCGGCGCTGCGTCGCCCGCCTCGTCGCGCAGGGCATGGTCGACTCGGTGCTGATGGGGCGCAACGTCGTCCACACGCTCAACCGGGAGCACGTCGCCGCGCCGGTCGCCGACCTGCTCGCCGGGCTCCGCGCGGAGCTCGCCCGGCGCCTGCGGGACGCTCTCGCCAGCTGGCGCCCAGCGCCCCTGCAGGCCGTCCTGCTCCCGTCGACGCCGGGGGCACACGACGAGGTCGTCCTGCTCCTCGTCCACCCTCCCCTGCCCGACGAGACGCCACGGCGAGCCGCCGGGACGCCGGTCCGGGGCGTCGGCGACCTCGCTCCGGCCGAGGAGCGCGACCTCACGCCGCAGATCGAGCGCGCGGCGATGACGGTCGAGCAGGAGCGGGCGTGGCGCGAGCAGGTCGTCGCACTCGCACCGCGCGTGCGTCGCTGGACCGGAAGCGGCCTACGCGTCGTCGAGATGTCGAGCGAGGAGGTCGCGGAGCGCCGACGGCGGCGATCGCGGCTGCTCGACGCAGTCGAGCGGGGCGGCGAGGTGCTCGTCTAGGCGCTGGCGGCACGGCCGCCGGCCGGCCTCAGCAGATGCGCGGGAGCTGCTCGCCGAGCGGCCGGTCGACGACGCGGCTCCCGCCGAGCGCGGTCCGGGCGACCACGAGGCCCGGATGCTCCGGCGTCACCTCCCCGACGACGGCCGACGCGTGCCCGTGCTCGTGCGCGCGCATCGCGTCGAGCACCGCCGGGGCGACCTCGGGATCGACGAACGCGACGAGCTTGCCCTCGTTCGCGATCTCGAGGACGTCGAGCCCGAGGAAGCCACAGGCAGCCCGTACGGCCTCGGGCACGGGAACTGCCGTCTCGACGAGCTCGACGCCGACCCGGGAGGCCTCGGC